>NZ_LT629772.1:4590623-4896664 GCF_900105385.1 Microlunatus soli
AGATGGGGATTGGGGCTCCGGGTCAGATCCATCGTGTCGCCGTCGGTAAAGATCTGCTGGTCGCGGTTGGCAGCCGACATGTCACAGATGACGGTCGTGTTCGCCGGCACAGCGGCAGCAGAGAGCTCCACCTCCTCGGTCAGGTAGCGGGGCATGCCGAAGCCGAGGTTGGTGTCCATCCGGAGCACCTCCTCAACGGCGGTCCTGATCATGGACGGATCGGCGACCAGCTGCTCCCACCGGGTCCGGTCCGACAACAGCATCGCCGTCATTTTGCCGATCATGTTGGCGGTGGTCTCATGACCGGCGACCAACAACCCGAGCCCGGTCGCGACGAGCATCTCGTCCGACAGCTCGGTCCCGGCAGCCCGCGCGTCGGTGATCATGGTCCCGAGCACGTCATCACCCGGGTCGGCACGCTTGCTCCGGACGTGTCCGAGGAGGTAGGTGTGGAACTCCTGGCGTGCCGTGGCGACCTCGTCATCGGTGAAGCGATCAAGATTGAGGAACGCGTCGGACCAGTGCGAGAACCGGTCCCGGTCGGAGTCCGGTACGCCCAGCAACATACAGATCACCCAGACAGGCAACGGAAATCCGAGCGCCGCCTTCAGATCGACCGCGTCGCCGGGATCAACGCTGTTGCCAGGATCAGTCCGGCTGTCGTCCTGATTCGGCCCGTTCTTGATCATGTCGTCGATCAATCGGTCCGCCATTGCCGCGATCGCCGGCTTCAACGCTGCCATTCGCTTGGCGGTGAACCACTTGCTCAACATCCGCCGCCACTGCTGGTGACCTTCGCCGGTCTGCGGCAGCGGACTCGCGGTCGACCTGTTGAAGACCCCGCCGGTCTCGCTGTTGGTGATCTTGGCCGAACCTTCGCCGACCCGGGAGAATCGTGGATCGGACAACACCTGTCGTACGTCGTCATAGCGGGTCAGCAGGACAGCCGGATCGCCGCTGGGGAAGGTGATCGGAGCAACCGGACACTCCTGTCGCAGCGTCTCCCACTCGGCTGGTGGTTCGAGCGGTCCGGGACGTTCCAACGGATAGCTCAGGGGAGCGTCAAGGCTGCTCGAGGTTGTTTCGGGATGTCCTGCTGATGTCTGGCCGGTGACCGGGCAGATGCTCACGGTGCTCCTCTGTCGCTTTGTCGATGACCCGAGTCATGCCAGTACAGTCACTCGCGGGATATAAGTCAAGCACGTGACTTAAACCGAACCTGAGAGCCCCTTTCGAGGTCCCGGTGGAATGCAGCCGGCGCCCTTCGCAATCCGCGGTTGAGACACCGGAGTGATGCCCTCCGAGGTCCTGGCTGTGACGCGCCGGAATGGTGCCTGCGATCGGCTCCGGAACCTCGCCCCGCGAAATTGTCGGAGCCGCCTTCTAGCGTTGTTCTCGGGTTGCAGTGATGCTCTCGTCGGGACGACTGTCTCGTGGGGTCGGCCGTCGCGCCGGATCGACCGCCTCGGCTGGCGGCGACTCGGGCCAGGAATCGGCGTGAGATCCGACGACACATGTCGGCAGCGGTATCGCGGTCGACACAGAGGTCGAGGAAGGAGTCGCTGGAGCCCACAGGGACTCAAGATGCTCGGGGGGAGTGATGACGACGACAACGACGTCGGGATCGACAACAACGCGGGGCGAGGGACCGCCACCGCTGGATCGCACGGCGGCTGAACTGTTGGCCGGCAAGATCTGCGCCAGTGCCGCGGAGCAGGCCAAGGCAAGCTGTCAGCTGCTGGAGTTCGTCGGAGAGTTCGATGCGGGTGCGGGCTGGAGTTGGATGCGGGGGATGAAGTCGATGGCGCACTGGCTCGCCTGGTCCTGCTCGATGGCGCCCGGCACCGCTCGGGAGCACGTCCGGGTAGCGCGAGCGATGCGTCGAATGCCTACGGTCACAGCTTCCTTCCGGCGTGGTGAATTGTCCTATTCCAAGGTGCGGGAGATCAGTCGCCTGGCAGGCATGGTCGACGAGGCACGGCTCTGCAGCTTGGCCAGGTACTCGACAGCATCGCAACTGGCGAGGACGATCGCTGCCTTTCGAACGGCTGCAGGATTGCGGCTGCGCGAGCAGGAGCGACGACGGTTTCAACTGATCGCGCGGGACGGAGGCGAATACACCGGTGTGTCCGGCCGATTGCCCAACGACGAAGCAGCCCTCGTCGATGCCGCCATCCAGCGAGCCCGGGATCTCAACAAGCCGCCGCCCACACCACAAACCTCGTGCGACCCCGGTGCTCGATCGGTCGAACCCGACACAACCCCGCCGTACACCAATGCCGACGCGTTCCTGGACATCTGTCGGCACTACCTCAACACGGCCGTCACCCACGACGAGTCAGGGGAAGACCGCAGCCTGGTCGTCATGGAGTTCGCCGCCGAGCAGCTCGGCTCGATCCGAGTAGGGACCGCCAGTAAGGTTCCCGCGGAGGCGTCGGAGGTCGGAGAGTTGGCGGCATGCGGGGACGTTCCCGTGGGGTCGTTGGCGGGTGGGGACGTTGCCGTGGGGTCGTTGGCGGGTGGGGACGTTGCCGTGGGGTCGTTGGCGGGTGGGGACGTTGCCGTGGGGTTGTCGGCAGCCACGGACGTTCCCGCCGGGGCGTTCGGTGATTCGGCCCGTCCAATGGGAGATGAGCCACACGAGATCCCTGGTCCGGCGTCGACTCCGCAGCGTGCCGGCAGTGGCTGGATCGGTGATCAGGTCTGCACGGTTCGAGGGCGTGGCCCGGCTGAGCCGGAGACTGCCGCACGCCACGCCTGTTCCGGCTCGGTGCTCGGCGTGATCGTCGACCGCCATGGCGACGTCCTCGCTCTCGGCAGGAGCCGCCGACTGGTGTCCCGGCGCCAGCGGCGGGCGCTGATGGTCCGCGATCAGTGCTGTCAGTTTCCGGGATGTCACCAAGATCGTCACCTCGAAGCGCACCACCGGGTCAGCTGGGCGGACGAGGGGAGGACGGACCTGGACAATCTTCTGCTGCTCTGCCGCTTCCACCACGTCGCCGTCCACGAGGGGGAATCACCATCGACCGATCACCGGACGCGGATTATCCGGCGGCACGTTCAGCCGGCACCGGCTGGCGGTTCACGTTGCCCGACGGCACACTGCTGCCCGAACAGGGCTGGCCGCTGATGAGTGCGGAGCGATTGACGTCGGAACTGATCCATCAACGCCGGCTTGTTGATCATGTCCGTGGTCTCGACGACGAACCAGCGACCACGATCCGCGCCGTCGGCGGCGGGGCCGGGTTCGAACTCCGATCGTGCGTTGATGCGGTGTTCGGGATGCTTCGCGATCCCGTACCGCCCGAGGCTCCTGATCCGCAGGGCGACAACCCCGATCCGCAGCGCGATCCGCCTGTCCGCGGTCGGGGCCGATCCCCGGCGACTCGAGCCGCTCCCTATTCCGAAGCGGCCTGAGTGTTACCTGCGACGCTCAGAACCGGCTGCCGAGACCGGGGACCGCCTGTGTGGGAGCCGGGCCGAGGCCCCTGACCCGCCCTCACCGGATCGATGATCAGCATCTGGTTGTGCACCGTACGAAGTGCTCGGTCACATGTGCCCGATACGAGGCTGCCCGGTGACCGGTGTCCCGGATGTGCTGCCCCTCGCACTTTCTGGTGGAAAGATGCACCGGATTGACCGCCGATGCGCGGCTTGATGCTCGCCTCATGCGATCCGGCTACCGACTCGGCCCGGCTCCCGGTCGATCATTCCAGTAGTTCGGTCGCCCAGTTGGCTTCCTGGAGCCGGATGTCCAGCTCGCGATACTGCTGAGCCAGCCGATCTGCGTCGCGGCGCAATTCCGACACCGGCAGGTCGGTGACGTAGCGCAGCTCGGATCGCAGCTGTCGTCCCCAACCGTACTCGTCGGAGGATCGACCGGCGGCGGCATCGGCGAGACCACCGGCCAACCTGTGTTTGGCCGACAGAGCGTCCCGTCGCGCGATCGCGTCGGTGATCGTCAGGCCCGGTTCGAGCTCGGTCGCCGCATTGGTCCGGTTGATCCGGCGGACCAGCCTCTCGATCTCGTCGATCACCGCCAACGCCTCACGATGCAGCTCTGCCGGATCCTCCGTCGGCGGCTCACCTTCCTGATAGCGCGCACAGCCGATCGCCCGAGCCTTCAACTGCTCGAGTCGCTTCTGTGCGTCGGACCGCACGGCTAGTGCCTCTGCCAGCTTCATCGTGTTCGCAACCTCCTCATGCCGACGTTCAACACTGACGGAGCGCCCTCGACCATGCAACGGCTTTGATCGGCGACAGCGGCGCGAGATGGTGCGGCGTATCGCGATGCGGTCGGCGGGGACGTCGTGCACCCCTATTGCCTACCATTGCACTAGGAAATGCCGAGGTACGCCGCCAGAAAGGAAGCTGACGATGACCCTTGCACAGAACCGCACGCTGGGGACCGTGGCCGGAGCCGGCGGCCAGGGGCTGGAGATCTATGACCAGGCAGTCGATCCGGGCCGGTCGACGATCGACCACGCGACCAAGATCGCCCAGCGGGCCGAGGTCGCACGCGTCGACGCCCTGTTCACCGCTGACCTGCTGCGCTTCGGTGATCAAGGTCCGATCGGCAACCAGGAGCCGATGATCTTCATGGCTGCTCTCGCCGGCATCACCTCCCGGATCGGTCTGATCGCCACCGTCACCAGCACCTTTCATCATCCGTTCAACCTGGCCCGGATGTTCGGCACTCTTGATCATGTCAGCAACGGCCGCGCGGCCTGGAACCTCGTCACCTCATCGGTCGGTGAGGAGAACTACGGGACCGCGTTGCCCAGCCCGGAGCAGCGCTATGCCCGGGCGGCCGAGGTGCTCGAGGTGGCCAGCGCGCTGTGGGACAGCTGGACACCGGGATCGTTGGTCGCGGGTCCGGACGGGCATGCGGTGCTGGACGCCGACAAGGTGGTGCCGATCGATCACCACGGCGAGCACTTCGATGTCGCGGGCCCGTTCAACATCCCGCCACTACCGCAGGGGCGGCCGGTGCTCTTCCAAGCCGGACAATCCGATGCCGGAGTGGCGCTCGGGGCCCGGTTCGCCGAGGCCGTGTTCACCTCGTTGCCGACCCTGGACGTCGCGCAGCGCTACGCGTCCAAGATCAGGAAGGCCGCCGCAGCCCATGGCCGTCCGTCCGGTCTGCCGTTGATCTTCAGTTCGCTGCATGTGACGTACGGCGCGACCGAGGCCGAGGCGCAACGCAAGATCGCCCAACGTGCCGAGCGGATCGACTTCGATCATGGCCGGCAACGAGTAGCCGACATGCTGGGCGGCGGAGTCGATCTGGCCGACCTGTCTCTTGATCAGCCGGTGCCACAGTCGATCATTCCCGAGATCACCTCGGTGAACGGGCGCCGTGGCCGGGTGGAGATCTTCAGTGACTACATCCGGCAGGGCTACACACTGCGGGAGTTGATCATCGCGGCGCAGGACACCGGGCACTGGGCGGTCTCCGGCGCCCCGGAGCAGATCGCCGACGCCATCGAGGAACGGTTCCGAGCCGGCGTGCTGGACATCATCAGTGTCGGTGATCTCGGCGACGACGAACAACATGACTACGTCGTCGCCGGGCTGCTTCCGGAGTTGCGTCGGCGTGGTCTGGTCGCTGACGACTATCGGGGAACGACGCTGCGAGAGAATCTCGGCCTTCCGTCGGTCGGGCGCGATCGTGCGGAGTTGGCGGTGTCCTGACAGTCCGCATTCGCCGCTTCCGTCCGGTCGCCACTTTCGTCCGGTCGCCACTTTCGCCCGGTCGCGACTTTCGCCCGGTCGCCACTTTCGCCCGGTCGTCGCTTTCGTCTGGTCAGACGTCCGCCTGGTCGCTCGCCCGTTTGGTCGCCTGGTCGTCCGTCGCCCCTGCGGCGCCCATCCCTGGCCCGGAGCGCGCCCATCCCTGGCCTGTACCGCGCCCATCCCAGGCACGCACGGGGTCGTTGCCCGGGCCGGGTGAGAGGGAGGGGTCAGTGGTCGGCCCGGACGGTGGTGAAGACCGGCTTGGCGACGAGCTCGAAGCCCAGACTCTCGTACAGCCCGCGGGCCGCGTTGTCCTCACCGGTGTGCAGGATTGCGCGGCGCCCGGATGCCTCGATCCGTCGCACCAGAGCGCGGATCAGCCGCGAGGCATGGCCCTTCCCTCGGGCCTCCGGCGCGGTGCAGACTGTGCTGATCTCGACCGCGTCATCCAATTGACAGCGGTAGCCACCGATCGAAACCAGCCGACCATGATCACGGATCCCGATGAAACCGCCCTGTTCGATCGTCCTCGGTAGGAACGGCCCGGGCTGAGTAGCCGCGGTCAGGGCCGCCATCTCCGGCACATCGGCCGGGCCGAGTTCGACGATCTGGGAGAGACCGGAATTGTCGAGGTCGGCATTGTCGCGGCCGGCATCGTCGCGGCCGGCATCGTCGCGGCCGGCAACGTCGAGGTCGGGTTCGTCGAGGTTGGGGGTGCGGACCGACAAATATTGCACGCCGTACATCTGGTTCTCGACGGTCCAGCCGACCGGGACCTCGGGGCTCGTCTTGCACAGCACTGCAGTGCCGCCGGGCCCGACCAGGTCGGCCAGCGCGGTCCAGGAATCCGGGCCCGGAGAGTCGGGGAGGGCGGCGAAAATGTTGACCCGCGGATCGAATCGTACGGCTCGCTCGTCACCCTCGGCGAGATGGCTCAGGGCGCCCCGCAAGGTCGGCCAGAACGGGTTGCCCCAGGAATCCATGCCGCCAGATTAGGTGGGGAACGGCAATGGTCGGCGAGCGGACCGGATGCTGGTCCATCCGCGCAACCGATTTCATCGAGATTCGATCAGCTGGCCGCAAATATGGTCGTAACGTCCGGTGATCTCGCCGATTCACTTGTGGATCCGGGCCGATGATGCTGGAATCCGTGGCGGGGTCGGGAAAGGCCGTTCGGGGAAGGCCGAGATGCGGACGAGAGGACTCGTGGGTGGCATTCCCGACGGCCGACCGGCACAGCCGGCGCGACATGTTGAGACGTGCCGGCGGTACGGCGCTGGCTTCGACGATCCTCGGCGGCACCGGCTGGCGCAGCGCGCAGCCCGCACGCGCCGACGACCTGACGGTGGTGGACAGCAGGACCGATGATCCGCGGCTGAAGTACTACCGGTTCGCCACCTCCGCGATCGGTTGGGACCCAGGCGTCAACGTGCTGGTCCCGGCCGACTACGAGACCAGTGGCCGGCGCTATCCGGTGTTGTATCTGTTGCACGGTGGTGGCACCGATGCCGATTTCCGCCAGTGGGACGGCCGGATGGGCATCGACATCCGATCCGAGACCTCCGACCTTCCGCTGATCGTGGTGATGCCGGACGGCGGACATGCCGGCTGGTACAGCGACCCGACCGGGTCGGCCGTCGGCCCGCGCAACTGGGAGACCTTCCACATCAAGCAACTGCTGCCGTGGATCGACGCCCATTTCCGGACCGTCGCCGACGCTTCCGGGAGGGGAGTCGCCGGCTATTCGATGGGCGGCTTCGGGGCGCTGAAGTACGTCGCACGGCATCCCGGCGAGTTCGCCTCGGTCAGTGCCCACTCCGGTCCGGCGAGTCTGCGTAGTCAGAACGGCACCATGGTGCACTGGGCGAACCTGTCCTCGGCCGCGGTCGAGCTCGGCGGCGCCACCGTGTACGGCGTTCCGTGGAACGAGTCGCTGGTCACCGCGGACAATCCGATCGAGCAGCTCGATGCCTATCGCGGCAAACGCGTCTTCCTGGCAGCCGGCACCGCTGACGCCGGGGTGCCGTTGTCCGACGTGATCCAGGAGAGCCATGTGCTCGTCAGCCAGCGTGAATTCTCCGAGGCGATGCGGGCAGCCGGAGTCGCGTACCACCGACGCGAGCATCCGGGCGGCCATCTGGTCGATCTCGGACTGTTCCGTGACGATCTGGCCGATCTGGCCGACTTCCTCGACAAGGCAGGATGATCATGAAGCTTCCTACAGTACGGTCAAGATCGCGATCACGATCCGGGCGGTTGACCGCGGTCGTCGGAGTGTTGGTTGCTGTCGCGCTGGCGGTGCCGCTGGTCGGCAGTTCGAGTGCGGCAGCGGCCGCGCCGGGTGAGCCGCACAGCGGTAGCCACGTGCCGGCAACCGAGCTGCCGCACGTCGAGTGTGCCATCCCCGCGCAGGCCGATGACAACGTCCTGGTGATCTTGAAACACGTCGCCGATCAACGGCAGGTGACCGACAAGGTGCGGTTGGCCATGTACGAGACGGCGTGGGTCGAATCCCATGCCAACAACCTCAATTGCGGTGACCGGGACTCGGTCGGCGTGTTTCAGCAGCGACCCTCGATGGGCTGGGGGACCGTTGATCAACTTCTGAATGTGGATTACGCGACGGGCAAGTTCCTGGACGGCAACGCGCCACTGCCCGGCGCGATCGTCGTTGATCAACAGAATCCGGGCTGGACGGCAGGGGAAGTCTCCCAGGAGGTCCAGCGGTCGGCCTATCCCGAAAGGTACGACCAGGCCGAAGGTACGGCGCGGGAGCTGATCGCGCGCGCCGCCGAGATCGACGACGGTACGACGCCGCCGCCGTCGCACTACTTCGTGAACACCTTCGCCGACGCCCCGGTCTTCGACTCTCCGACCTCCACCACCCGGACCGGAACGCTCAACGAGGGCAGCAATTACGTGTACTGCAAGGTCTGGGGTCGGGTCACCGGTGACAACAGTACCTTCAACCACTGGTGGCTCAAGACCGATCCGGACGTCGGACCGGCCGGACAGTATGTCTCGGCCTACTACCTGTCCGGCTGGGGCAACGACGAGGCCAACGACGTTTCCGGCACCGAGATCCGCGACTGCTGAGCAGAGGAGAACCATGATCACGATGCACGACAATCGCCGTCTTCCGTCCCGACGACAGTTCCTGCTCGGCAGCGTCGCCGCGTCGACGCTTGCGCTGCCGGTCGCCGCGTCGGCGCGGGTGCTGCCGATCGGGACGGCGGCCGCAGCACCGGCGTCCGAGCCCAAGCACACCCCACAGGCTCAGCGGGTCCCGCAATGGGCGATGCGCAGCACCACCGGAGGCGTCCGTACCCGTGTCGCGCAGCAGACGGCGCAAGCACGTGCCGAGGGCAATGTCGTGGTCGACATCGACTTCGAATATCAGCAGACCTCGTACTGGTGCGGTCCGGCGGCGACCCGGATCGCCTTGTCCGCCCGCGGGGTCGCTGTCACCCAGCAGCAGATGGCCGACGAGTTGCCCACCAGCGAGAACGGAACCGACTGGATCGGTCAGGTCACCGCCGTCCTGGCCAAGTACGTCGGATGGTACGAGACCACCGAGATGCCGGACGATCCGCCGACCCAGGCCCAGCGGGAGAAGCTCTGGAACGACGTCACCACCGATCTCGATCAGGGCTATCCGCTGGTCACCAACATCGTCGCCCCTCCGAGCAACCATCCGCCGGGCTATCCGAGCGACCAGACGATCTGGCACTACTTCACCGTGATCGGTTACAACCCCGACAACCAGGACGTACTGATCGCCGACCCGGCCGGCTTCGCTCCCACCGAGACCTACTGGCTGACCTTCGAGCAGTTGGCGACCCTGATCCCGCCGAAGGGCTACAGCGCCTGATGTGATGCCTGAGCTGATCGGGCCCGGTTGCTGCGTGCCGGTCGGCATCTGACGGTTGACAGGTCCGGGTCGGCTCAGCATACTGACGTGCGACCTTCGGAAACGTTTCCATCGCAGCAAGCGCAGGGAGAAGGCTGTTCATGATGATCGGGAAGCACCGGCCGCACCGTCTTCGCAACGGGGTGATCGGACTGATCGCACTCCTTGTCGGGCTGGTCCCGGCGACAACGGCGGTCACGGCGCGGGCCGACGTGCCCGAGGACTCCGGGGCGACCGCGACCGCAAGAGCCCGGGTGGCGGCCGACGTGTTGATGGGCTCCTACGAACCGGTCAAGGCCTGGTTCCCCTCCAGCTGGTGGAACTCCGCGGTCGCCCTGCAGACCATCGGCGACTACATGCAACGCACCGGTGATCGCCGCTACCTGCCGCAACTGGACAACACCTTCGAGAAGGACAAGGGTGTTTTCCCGCCCGGCTATCTGTCCGGGGATCCGCTGCTCGGGAACTTCACCAGTCGGGCCATCGACGATTCCGAATGGTGGGGGCTGACCTGGATCCAGGCCTACGACCTGACCGGTGATCGGAAGTATCTGGACATGGCCGTCACGATCGCCGAGTTCGTCAACGATTACTGGGATGACACCTGCGGTGGCGGCGTGTGGTGGAACGGTGAGCGGACCTACAAGAACGCGGTGACCAACGGGCTGTGGATCCGGCTGACTGCGGAGCTGCACAACAGGATCGACGGCGATACCCAATGGCTGAAGAAGTCCCGGGCCGGTTGGGACTGGCTGATGGACAGCGGCATGATCAACTCCGACGGTCTGGTCAACGACGGACTGAACGACGACTGCACCAGCAACGGCCAGACCGTCTACAGCTACAACCAGGGGCTGGCGATCGGCGCCGGACTGGAGCTGTGGCGGGCCACCGGTGATGATCAACTGCTGGCCACCTCGCGCCGGTTGGCCGACGCCGCTCTGACGTCGTCGGAGCTGACCACCGACGGCATCCTCACCGAGTCCTGCGATGTCGCGGACCGGAGCTGTGATGACAACGGCAAGCAGTTCAAGGGCATCTTCATGCGTTACGTGATGGATCTCGCCGACACCACGCACGCCGACCGGTACGAGGCCTTCGTCCAGCGGCAGGCGGACAGCATCTGGACCACCGACCGCGACGCAGCGGATCGACTCGGCGAACGGTGGGCCGGTGGCGCCGGTGACGGTGAACACCCCAACGCCTTCGACTGGCGGACCCAGGCCAGCGCGTTGAGTGCGTTGATCGCGGCCGTGCCGGAGCCGGCGCCGACCCGTTCACTGGCCGCAACGATGGACCCGGCCCAACCGGTGGTGATGCCGGCAGCGACCGGCGCGACCCGGATCAAGATCAATCTCGGCGTCTCCGGGACCGCGGCGGGCAAGCGTCCGATGCAGGTCACGGCAGACGTGACGGGGCCGAAGGGCTGGCAGATCACGCCGAAGAGTTCCTCGGTGGCGCTGCGCACCGACGGCAGCCGGACGCCCGCGTACGGCAGCATCGCCGTCGACGTCACGGTGCCTGCCGATGCCGCCGACGGACACCACACCGTACGAGCCACGGTGACCGCCGATCCGCGGCTGACGTTCACCGCCGAGGCCGACGTGCTGGTCGCGCACAGCATCGACTTCGATACCGGTACGGCCGCGGAGGACCCGTGGTTGTACGACGCCGACGGATCGCAGAGCAGTGGTCCGCAGAACCGGTTCGCCGACGGCAACAGTTACTTCGTCTACCGCTTCCCGTTGCCGGCCGACACCAAGGCTGCCACTGCGAAGTTGACCATCGACAACGAGTACACCGTCCAGGCAGGACCGGACGGGACCGACTGGACGACAGTGCTGAAAGAGACCGAACAGATCCACGACGGCCAGAACAAGGCCACCCACGAGATCGACCTCGCGCCCTATCTCGGGACCGACAAGGCGGTCTACCTCAAGGTGTCCGATTCCTTTCCCGACGACGGTTGGGGAGGACGACTCTCGCACCTGAGTGTCGACATCACCGGCGCCGGCTGACCGGTCGGCTGCAGCTGTTTCGTCCGGCGTTATTGTGGGCCTCGATCGAGGTCCCACAGTGACGTGAGGAGCGGGTGTGCAGTTCCACCACCACGGCTACGTCTCGGGTGATCCGCGGATCCAGCCGGCTGCCGGCTGCGGCGTGGACCGCCCCGACGAGTTGCCTGCCGAGGTCGACGTGTTGATCGTCGGCAGCGGGCCCGCCGGCATGATCGCCGCGGCACAGCTCGCCCAGTTCGACGACATCGTCACCCGGATGGTCGAACGCAGACCCGGCCGGCTGGAGATCGGCCAGGCCGACGGAATCCAGGCCCGCAGTGTGGAGACGTTCCAGGCCTTCGGCTTCGCCAATCGGATCATCGACGAGGCCTACCGGATCACCGAGATGTGCTTCTGGAAGCCCGATCCGCAGCTTCCGGAGAATATCGTGCGCGCCGCCAGGACACCGGACGACCCGACCGGGATCAGCGAGTTCCCGCACCTGATCGTCAACCAGGCCAGGGTTCTGGACTACTTCGCCGAAGTCGCCCGGAACGCTCCGACCCGATCGGTGCCGGACTACGGCTGGGAATTCGTCACTCTGCAGGTCGCCGACGATGATGATCATCCGGTGATCGCCACCCTGGAACGCACCGCCGGCCCGGATGCCGGCAGCAGGCGCACGATCCGCGCCCGGTACGTGATCGGCTGCGACGGTGCCCGGAGCAGGGTCCGCGAGTCGATCGGCCGGGAACTGGTCGGTGACCGGGCCAACCATGCCTGGGGTGTGATGGACGTCCTGGCCGAGACCGACTTCCCCGACATCCGGACCAAGTGCGCGATCCAGTCCCACGACGGCGGAAGCATCCTGCTGATCCCGCGGGAGGGCAACTATCTGTTCCGGATGTACGTCGATCTCGGCGAGGTCACCGGGAAGGACGGCGGCGACGTCCGACACACGTCGCAACAGGAGGTGGAGGCACGGGCCAACCGGATCCTGCATCCCTACACGCTGACCGTCAAGGAGGTCTGCTGGCGCAGCGTGTACGAGGTGGGTCACCGACTGACCGACAAGTTCGACGACGTCCCGGCCGAGCTCACCGGGACCCGCAGCCCGCGGGTGTTCATCACCGGCGACGCCTGCCACACCCACAGCGCCAAGGCGGGCCAGGGCATGAACGTGTCACTGCAGGACGGCTGGAACATCGCCTGGAAACTCGGCCACGTCCTCCAGGGGCGAGCGTCGGCAGCACTGTTGGACACCTACTCGGCCGAACGCCAGGTGATCGCCCAGAACCTGATCGACTTCGATCGGCAGTGGTCCAGCCTGATGGCCGCCAAGCCGGACGAGCTGTCCGATCCCACCGAGCTGGAGACCTTCTACGTCAAGACCGCGGAGTTCCCGGCCGGACTGATGACGCAGTACCCGCCGTCGATGATCATCGACGGTGCGGCGCGACAGCAGTTGGCGACCGGATTCCCACTGGGCAAGCGATTCAGGAGTAACGTCGTCACTCGGGTGTGTGATGCCAACCCGGTCCACCTGGGCCACCATCACCGGGCCGACGGACGATGGCGGATCTACGTCTTCGCCGACCGGCCGCGGGCCGGCGAGGACTCCAGGGCTACCGCGTTCGCCGACTGGATCTCGACCTCGCCGCAGTCCCCGGTGGTCGCCTACACCCCGGCCGGTGCCGATGTCGACGCCTGGTTCGACGTCAAGATCATCTATCAACAGCCGTACGACGACGTCGATCTCGGCCGGGTGCCGGCGGCCTATCGGCCCAAGGTCGGCCCGTTCTCCGTGGTCGATCACGAACTGGTGTACGCGGCCGACCCGGCCGACGACATCTTCGACAGTCGAGGCGTCGACCGGGACGGCGTGCTCGTCGTCGTCCGACCCGATCACTACGTAGCCGACGTGCTGAGTCTGGACGACTCGGCAGCACTGGCCGACTTCTTCGCCCGGATCTTCCCTGTCGACAAGGGAACTCCGGCCAGTGCCGGCGAGTCGGTCCCGATCAGTTGATCTTGATCGCCGGTCGGTAGAGATCGAACCAGACCGCCAGATCCAGGGTGCGCTCCAGGCCCATCCGGCCGAACATCGACGGATTGTCGGCCCGGCCGACCAGCGTGGACAACCGGTCGGAGTCGACCAGGTCGAAAACCGGATGGTTCGGCGTGCCGAGCAGATCGCCGGCCTGCTCCCGCAACGCCGTCGCATAGCTCTCGTCCTGGGTGGACGGGTAGGGCGACTTGACCCGGTCGGCGACCGAACGCGGCAGCACGTCCCTGGTCGCACCACGGAGCAGCGACTTCTCCCGGCCGTCGTAGTTCTTGAATGCCCAGGGCGCGTTGTAGACGTACTCCACGAGCCGGTGATCGCAGAACGGCACCCTGACCTCGAGGCCGACCGCCATCGACATCCGGTCCTTGCGGTCCAGCAGCACCCGGACGAAGCGGGTCAGATGCAGATAGCTGATCTTGCGCATCTGCCATTCCAGGTCGTCCTCGCCGTCGAGCCGTTCGATCTCGGTGACTGCGGAGGCGTAGCCGTCGGCGGTGTAGCCGCGCAGATCGAGCGAACCCAGCAGACTCTCGTTCCACAGCGAGGATGTCCGGTCGGCGTACTTGCCGAATTCGGCCAGCCACGGGAAGGTGGTCCCCTCGCGCGCGACGGGGGAGAAGAACTGGCGATAGCCGCCGAACACCTCATCGGCCGACTCACCGGACAGTGCCACCGTGGAATGCTCGCGGACGGCCTTGAACAGCAGCAACAGCGACAGGTCCATGTCGCCGAGCCCGGTCGGCAGATCGCGAGCGCTGATCACCGACCGGCGGACGGCGGGATCGGCGAGGTCGGCCGTGTCGAGCACGATGTCGGCGTGCTCGGTCTGCGACTGCTTGGCTACATCCCGGACGAAAGGCGCGTCCGGCGTCGGCCGGAACTCGGTGGCCTGGTAGTTCTCCTCCTGCCCGCTGAAGTCGACGGCGAAGCTGCGGACCCGCTCACCCTCGGCAGCGAGCTGCTGGGCGGCGATCGCGGTCAGCGCGGAGGAGTCCAAGCCGCCCGACAACAAGGTGCACCGCGGCACGTCGGCGACCAGCTGACGACCGATGATGTCGTCGAGCAGGTCCCGGACGTGGGTGACGGTGCCGTCCAGATCATCGGGATGTCGTCGGGTCTCCAGCCGCCAGTAGGTGTGACTGCGCAGTCCTTGGCGATCGACGGTGATCAATGTCCCAGGGATCACCTCCGCCATCCCCTCCCAGATCGCGTGACCGGGGGTCTTGATCATGGTGAACGCCTCACGCAACCCGTCCGGACCGACCACCGGCTCGGCCAGCGGATTGGCCAGGATCGCCTTGGGCTCCGAGCCGAACAGCACGCCGTCGGCGGTCGGGTAGTAGTAGAGCGGCTTGATCCCCATCCGGTCCCGGGCCAAGATCAGCTTTTCGGTCCGGCTGTCCCAGATCGCGAACGCGAACATGCCGTTCAGCCGGTCGACCAGATCGGCGCCCCATTCCAGATAGCTGTGCAGCACCACCTCGGTGTCCGAGCTGGTCCGGAACCGATGCCCACGGCCGGACAGCTCGCGACGGAGTTCGGCGAAGTTGTACGTCTCGCCGGAGTAGACGATGGTCACCGGACCGTTCGGGGTGTCGGCGGTCATCGGCTGGTCGCCGGTCTCCAGGTCGATGATCGACAGCCGGCGATGCCCGAGCGCCGCGCGTGGCGACAACCAGGTGCCGGCCGCGTCTGGACCGCGGCAGGCCATCGTCTCCGTCATCGTGTCGATGACAGTGCTGGTGCTGAGGTCGTGGTCGTAGCCGACCCATCCGGTGATTCCACACACGATGACGATCCTCCTGCGCGGACGCGGGTCCGCCGTGGACAGTGATTCGGTCCGACGCTAGGACTGCCAGCTGAGAGCGAGCTGCGGGGGCGGTCGGAGTCGGTTGGCCGCGCGCGGATTTGAGCCTGACGCAGCGGAGTCAGGCCCATCCGGCGTACAGAACGAATTAGCAGCATGCTGCTATAAAAAGCAGATGCCCAAGATCATCGACCCCGACGAACGGCGCCGCGAGATCGTCCGAGCAGCGTGCCGGGTGATCATCGGACAGGGGGTGGCGGCGCTGTCGCTGACGTCGGTAGCGGCCGAATCCGGACTGGCGATCGGCTCGGTCCGGCATTATGTCGGTGGCCATGACGACCTGCGGCGGCTGACGCTGCAGATCATCGGCGACGACCTGATGTTGCGCCTCAACGAATCCGCCCGGCCGCTGATCTACCCCGGTGCCGGTCTGTCGGTGGCGGCCCGCCGGCGGCGCAGCCTGGAGTGGTTGGAGCAACTGCTGCCGATGGATGACGACCGGCTGGCCGAGGCGACCATCTGGACGGCGATGCGGGAGGCGGCCAGGACCGATCCGGAACTCGCCGCGGTGATGGCGGGCATCGACGGCCGGCGACTGGCCCTGGTGCGCCGCGTGTTGGGCCGGGTCCGGCCACACTGGAGTCCCGCGGTGCGGGCCGTGGAATCACGACGGCTGTCGGCACTGCTGCGAGGGCTCACGATCGAGCGGGTCTACGAGCCGGAGTCGGTGACCCCGGCCCAGGTCCAGCGGGTGCTGCGCCAACACCTGTCCCAATTGGCCCAGGCACGTCGCTGATCTGTGCAGGTGACAACGGTAGGGCGGGTCGACCTGTTGGGTCTCGCTCAGGTCCGGCTCAGCGGTTGATGCCGGTCAGGGTGATGCCGCGGATGAACTGCCGCTGCGCCACCAGATAGACCACGATCACCGGCAGTACGGCGATCGTCGCGCCGGCCATCAGCAGGGTGATCTGGCTGAAGTATTCGTTCTGGAACTGGGCCAGCGCGACCGGCAGGGTCTGCAGTTCACGGGAATTGATGTAGATCAACGGGCCGAACAGGTCGTTCCAGGACTCCAGAAACGTGAAGATCGCGATCGCCCCGAGCGCCGGTTTGGTCTCCGGCAACAAGATCCGCCAGAACACGGTGAAGGTACCGGCGCCGTCGACCCGCGCAGCATCCTCCAACTCCTGCGGCAGACTCATGAAGTACTGCCGCATCAGGAAGGTCGCGAAGACCGGGGTGAAGACCCGCGGCACCCAGAGCGGCAGTTGGGTGTCCACCCAACCGATCTGTTGGAAGATGATGTACTGCGGGATCAGGTAGGCGATGCCGGGGATCATCGCGGTCGCCAACAACACGACGAACAGCACATTCCTGGCAGGGAAGCGGAGCCGTCCGAAGGCGAACCCGGCCAGCGACGACACCGCCAGGACGCCGACGACGTTGATCACCGCAAGTTTCACACTGTTGTAGAAGAACCGCGGGATGACGTCGAAGACCTGGGCGTAGTTGCTCCATTGCGGATGCAGTGGGAACAGTGTCGGTGGCGTGCTGAGGACCTTGCCCTCCTCCTTCAACGAGGCGCCGATCATCCACAGCAGAGGCAGGATGAAAGTGAGTGCGAGGATGATCATCAACACGTACAGCACGATGTTCATGATCTTGATGTTGCTGCCCCTGGCCCGTGTGCTCTTGGCCGGCATCTCAGTGGTCGTTATCATCCGTAGAACACCCACCGCTTCTGCAATCTCCATTGGATCAGGGTGATGACGCCCAGGATGACGAACAGCACCCACGCCATCGCCGCCGCGTAGCCGTATCGGCCGAACGAGAAGGCCACCTGGTACAGGTAGTAGATGTAGACACTGGTGCTGTTTCCGGGCCCACCCTGGGTCATGATGTAGATCACTCCGAACACCTGGAACGAGGTGATGAACTGGGTGATCAGGACGAAGAAGATGCTCGGCGTCATCAGTGGGATGGTGATCTTGAACAGCTGCCTGGTGGTGCTGGCGCCGTCGATGCTGGCCGATTCGTAGAGATCCTTCGGAATGCCCTGCAGGCCTGCCAGGAAGATCACCATCGGGTAGCCGGCACCCTGCCAGACACTGACCACGATCACCGAGATCAGCGCCAGGTTGGGGCTGGACAGCCAGGCCGGCCCGTCAATGCCGACCACCGAGAGCAGCCCGTTCAACACACCCTGGTCCGGCTTGTAGATCCAATACCAGATGTAGCCGATCGCCACGATATTGGTGATGAACGGAGCGAAGTACGCTGCCCGGAACGCCGCGATGCCCGGCACCTTGCGGTTGCACAACAGCGCCAGCACAAAGGCCAGCACGGTGGTGGTCGGGATCGCGCCGAGGGTGAACAGCAACGTGTTCCGCAGCGTCGACAGATACAGCGGGTCGTTGGTGAACATCTCGGTGAAGTTCTTCAGACCGATGAACTTCGGCGGGTTGATCCCGTTCCAGTCGGCCAACGACAGATACATCGAGACCAGGATCGGGATCAGCTGGAAGGCAATAATGCCGAGGAAGACCGGCGCTACGTAGACCAGGCCCTCGTAGCGCCGCCAGCCCCCTCGACGGCGTCGGCGGACCGGCGGGTCACCCGGTGCGGACCCGGCCAGTCCACGGGCCTGGGAATGAACGGCGGTCATCGGGAGATCCGTTCAGCCCTGCTGCTTCAGCGATTGATCAACCCGCGGTTTCGCCGTCTGCAGGACCTGTTCGGCGGTCTTGTTGCAGTTGTAGACGTCGTCCAGCATCGGACGGTAGATCTGTCGGGCGCCGAGGGTGTTGTTGGTCTGATTGGGCAGCGTCGAATGCTTCACCGCTTCTGCGAAGAGCTCGACGTGTGCCGGTGGCTTGGACAGGTACTGCAGCGCCCGATCGTCCATCGACAGCCACATGTTGCCTTCGACGAAGAACTTGCCGCCCTCCTGGCTGGTCAGGAACTTCAGCAACTCCCAGGCCGCGTCCGGGTTCTCCGCCTTGGTCGGGATCGCGTAGGTGATCACACTCGACTCGGTCTTCTGATCGGCCGGCCCGGCCGGCGGCGGCGCAACGTCGAAGGTGAAGTCCTTCACGTTCTCGGCCAGATAGGGCAGCGTGCTGAACTGGCTGAACATCATCGCCAACTTGCCCTGGGTGAACAGTTGCAGGTCGGCATTGGTGCTCTGCAGGTCACCCCAGGCAGGTTGGACGTGATATTTGCAGGTCAGGTCGGTCGCCCATTGGATGGCCTCGGCGGCCTTCGGTTCGGACAGCGTGAAGCTGCTGCCGTCGCCGGCGAAGATGCCGGTCGGGCTACCGTTGTTGATCGCGAAGGTCTGCTCGAAACCGGTGTCCAGATAGATCAGACCGCCGAACCGCTTGCCCTTGATCGTCAGCTTCTGGGCAGTGCTCCGGAAATCGTCCCAGGTCCAGCCCTCGGAGCTCCAGGTGGTCGGCGGCAGCTCGAGCCCGGCCTCCTTGAACGCGTCCACGTTGTAGTAGATCAGCCGGGGTGAGTGCGCGATCACCCAGGCGGTGTGCTTGCCGTCAGCCTGCTTGGGGAAGTCGTACAACTCCTGGGGGTAGTGGGAGGTGTCCAGCTTGTCCCGCTTGATGTAGGTGTTCAGATCCAGCAGGGCACCGGTGGCCGACATGCCCTTGACGTAGTCATCGTTGATCTTGATCAGATCCGGCGGTTTGCCGCCGGACAGCACGGTCCGGAACTTGGTGTCGTAGTCCGACGGCACCGGCTGCACCTCGACGGTGATCCCGCTCTTCTTCTGAAAGGCCTCGACGGCCTTGCCGAACGGGTTGTCCTGGACGTCGGAGTCGTTCAGGAAGGTCATCGACTTCGAGCCGCTGCCGCCGGAGGTGCTGCCACTGCAGCCGGCCAACATCGAAGCCGCAGCGGCGCCGCCGATGCCGACGAAGGCGCGTCTGCTGAGGGTGGACGTGTTGCTGGGCGAGGCGTTGAATCGCGTCGTTGCGTTCATGATCATGTCCTCACATCTGACGGGCTCAAGGAGTTCGTTGGTTTGCCAGTTGACGGATCGCCTCGCCGGCACCGGAGAGGTTGTCCAGTCGCATCTCGGAGTACTTGCGGCTCAGGACGACGCCGTCGGCGCCGCCGTCGAAGGCGGCCAGGACGGCGTCCCGAACGCCTTCGGGTGTGCAGTGGGTGAGAGCCGAGCCGCTGGTGTTGTCGGCGTTCACCCCGGACGGTGCCTCCGATCTGCGTCGTCGGTCCTGGGTCGCTGCCGGGACCTGCCCGACCGGGATATCGATGTCGATGCCCGGCAGGATCTTGCAGCCCGGCCGCACCCCGGCGACGGCGCGGGCGGTCTCCCGCCGGACGTAGTCGGCGCTGAAGCCGGTCTGCGGCAGGTCGCCATAGTCGGCCTCCTCCAGGCCGAGCAGCCGGAGCATCAGTGGGTAGACCTGTTCGGGATCGGCGTCGCCGAACAGGCTGTGGGAGATGCTGTCGATCCAGCTGTGGAAGCGGGGGCCGGCGCAGTTGTTGTACTCGACCACCTTGATGAAGTCGGACAACTCGCTGAGCTCGGCGTAGTCCTGGTCGGCCCGGTAGAACGGGCTGAAGGAGATCTCGTGGAAGACGTGCCAGCCGACCTGCACCGAACGCCGGCAGGCCTTGGCGACACCGTAGATGTCGCGGTAGAGCTGGCGCTGGCTCTGGGTCCACAACGTCTGCCAGGCAAGGATCTCCGGGTAGTGCAGCAGGATCCGCCAGAACGTGACGAAAGCGCCGTCGGCCGGCCGGTCACCGGCGCCGACCCGGCTGTTCCAGTCCAACAGTTCGCGATAGCCGGCGCGTGCCCGGTCGACGTCGATCCCGGCCTCCTGCCCGCGATCTCGGCAGTATCGACAGAAGCAGGTCACCAGTTCGGGTGGGGTGTTGCTGCGTTGCAGCAGGATGTTCAGCGGCCCCGGACGCTCCGAGCACCAGGCCAGGCCGTCGATCGGATAACTCTTGACGTAGTCCTCGACGATGCCCAGATGCCAGTTGCGGTAGTCCGGATTGTTGAAACACGGTCGGGGCGCCGGCCGTCCCCAGACGTCGACCTCCAGGCACTGCGGAAAGTTCGGATAGTCCCGCAGGGCCTGCGCGTACGAGCTTTCCTCCATCCAGGCGTAGCTGGCGACACCGCGTTCGGCCGCCGTTGACACCACGTCGGACAGCAGATCGCCGTCGTAGTCCGGTGCCCGGCCGACCGGTCCGAGCCGGGTGGTGCGATAGAACTCCGGATGGATGGTGGCGTAGTTGCCGCCGACCCAGTCGTGGTCATAGGACTGGACACCGTGGTCGGGCAGCGGGCGGCCGGGTACCTGCCGGCCGCCGGTGCCCCGGGTCCAGGTCGGAGTGGCCAGGAACAGCGCGTTCACCGCGCCACGTTCCTGCAGGATGTCCAGGACGGGTTCGACGCCCTCGTCGGCGAATGAGACGGCGCCGATCTGGATCGCGACGACCGGGTCCTGGGAGTCGGTCGTGGCGTCGGGGGTGGACATGGTCAGGCAGCTCCTCGTTGGGCTACTCGGTGATGTGGTGAACGGCGACGGTGTGGGCGTCGATCCAGTCGGTGTCGTAATTGACGCCGAGGCCCGGGCCGTCGGGCAGCGAGACACAGCCGTCCGACGGATCGATGGCCGACAATGTCTCGTTGTAGCCCTCGGCGTAGACCGGCGGCATGGCAGGATTGCCGAGCTCGGGATCGAGCAGTCCGAGCTCGTAGTAGTTGGTGTTGCGGATGGCCGCCATGCAGTGCCGTTGGGCCGGTCCGCCGGCGTGCACCTCGAGGTCGAGACCGAGGCTCTCCGCGGCGTGCGCGGATTTCATCACCCCGGTGATGCCCATGTCCAGTTCGGGATCGGCGCGCAGCAGGTCGGTGCCACCGTCGATCGCCAGGGCGGTGCGCAACTCCAACGGACGTACGAATTCGGTGATCAACAACGGGGTCCGGATCCGCTCCCGGAGCAGCCGGTGTGCGGTCGGCGCGTCACCCCGTAACGGGTCCTCCCACCAGAAGGCGCCGACCTCGTCGCAGACTCGGCCCAGCCGTAGCGCATCGGCGACCGTGGCCAATCCCTTGCCCGGATCGGTCATGACGTCGGCCCGACCGGCGAGCCGCTCGCCGACCGCGCGCATGATCTCCATCTCGTCGCGAACCGAAGCGCCGCTGAAGCCGTGGAACTTGTAGGCCAGCGCACCATGATCAACACAGTGTTCGGCGTAGTCGGCGTAGGCCTGCGCCGAGCCGAGCGCTCCGGTGCCCTTGCGTCCGGAAACCGTGCTGACGTAGGCAGGTAGTCGGTCTCGTTGTCGGCCGAGCAGGGCCCAGATCGGCTGGCCCAGGGTGCGCCCGGCCAGGTCCCACAGCGCGATGTCCAGGGCGCCGTACCCGATCCGGTCGTTCTTGGCGTGCGCGCGGGCGGCGAGATTCCACAGCCGTTCCCGATCCCGCGGATCCTGGCCGATCAGCAGTCGGGCCGCGGCGATGGTCTGCAGCACCGCCAGCGGTGGCGCACTCCACAGGGCGACGTAGCTGCCGGACTCGTCGTCGGAGGTGTCGATCCGGACAGCGAATTTGCGCGACTGCCGGTTGCTGCCGG
The DNA here is from genome assembly GCF_900105385.1 of Microlunatus soli. NCBI lineage: Bacteria > Bacillati > Actinomycetota > Actinomycetes > Propionibacteriales > Propionibacteriaceae > Microlunatus > Microlunatus soli. The sequence continues at coordinate 4,612,768 of NZ_LT629772.1, forward strand.
GCGGCTGCCAGGCGAATTCGGTCAGCGTCACCGAGCGGATGATGCTCATGGCCGGTGGATCCATTCGGACTCCAGGGCCTCCCACTCGACCATCCCGTCGCGCACCGCCCGGAGGCGTTCCATCGTGGCGCCGTCGTAGTGGCCCAGCGACAAGCCGTCGCAGCCGGAGTCGACCGCGGCCTTCACCGAGGCACGCAGGATCTCCGGGGTGGCGTTCGGACGCACACCGAGTGCGGCCAGCAGTGGCTTGTCATAGCCCAGCGCCCTCCGGGCCCGCATCAGCTTCGCTCGCTTGATCGCCACGCCCTCGTCGGTGCCGAGCTGGTCGGAGTAGTCGGACTCGCGGACCGAGTCGACGTGTTCGAACGCGGAGCTGAAGCTCAGACCGGCCAGCTCCGGCCGCGCCATGTAGGTGTTGTAACGGAAGTCGATGTCCGGCCGGGCATCGTGCGCGGCCGTGCTGACCAACGCGAACAGGTCGTCGATGCTGTGTCGGCGGAAGGAGAGCCAGGAGGCGAATGCCTCGTACTCCAGGAGCAGTTCGGCCTCGCTGTAGTTGCTCTCCCGCAGCAGTTGCGCCTCGTGGGCTTCTTCAAGATCACGTCCGCTGTGCACGATCGCCAGATGCCGAGCCTCGCGGAGGATCGCCTCCCAGTCCAGGCCGGCGGCGGTCGCCTTGTGGCGGCAGGCATCACAGAAGCAGCCGCCGGTCGCGGTGGCCATCAGATCACTCCAGGACGCCGTGGCCGCCCCGCCGACGGTGTTGCTGCGGGAGTAGCCGGAGCCGAACATCACCAGGCAGCTCTGGATGAAGTCGATATCGTGGTTGCCGACCAGGTCGGTCACCAGGGCCGCCAGATACTCCTGAACATCGGGATTGTTCAAGCACGGCAGGGCCCGTTGGGCCTCGATCGCCTCGAAGGTGCCGACCACATTGCCGAACGCATCGCGCTGCAGCACGTCGGGATACTCCCGGCGGGCGACGTCAGCGTCGATCACGGTGTGCGAGATCTCGCAGCCGGTCTTCAGCCCGCGTTCCCGTGCCGGCTGGATCAAGGTGTCCAACCAGTCGGTGCCACGGAGGAAATCCCGATCCGAGGTCAGCGGTTTGATCCGACCGCGGTAACCGGCCGGATCAGGGGTCCAGTAGGCCCGGCTGTCCTCCGGCGTGTAGTACTTGCGGACCGGATTGTGGGGATAGAAACGGGCATGGAGCGGCCGCTTCTCCTTGTGCATCAGGCCGACCAGATACGCCGAGTTCACCCCGGCCAGGGCCTGCAGATTGTCCAGACATCGTTCGACGGTCTCGTCGGCCAGATCCCAGGCATACAGGCTGGCGGCAACCTCGGTCAGTGGCATCGACGACAGATCCCTTCGGGAGCGACTGTGCACCTGCTGGGAGTATGACTACGCGTAGTGTTGCATGTCAAGACACTTAGTCTGACAAGATTGCATTGTTCAACTTGTGCGGTGAAAGATGGTCGGCACTGCACACGATCACGAAGGGGCAGCGATGTCTGAGACTGGACTCTCGATCGGATTCATCGGACTGGGGATCATGGGGCTGCCGATGGCGGCCAACCTGGTCCAAGGCGGACACCGGGTCCGCGGCTTCGCACGATCCGAACAGACGCGGGCGAAGGCGGCCGAGCAGGGGATCGAGGCGGTCGGGTCGACAGCGGAGGCCGTCGACGGGGCGGACGTCGTGATCACGGTGCTCCCCGACTCCCCGGACGTCGTCGAGGTCGGGCTGGGTGAGGGCGGCGTGCTGGGCCACACCGCCGCCGGCGTGCTCTGGATCGACATGAGCACCATCGACCCGGACACCGCCCGTGACCTGCACGCCCGATCGACCGCGCAGGGCGTCCGGTTCCTCGACGCGCCGGTCAGCGGTGGTGAGGCCGGGGCGATCGAGGGCCAGTTGTCGATCATGGTCGGCGGCGAGGCCGAGGTACTGGAATCGGCTCGCGGGCTGCTCGACCTGCTCGGGACGACGATCGTGCACGTCGGTCCTGCCGGCAGCGGCCAGGTGGTCAAGGCGGCCAACCAGATCGTCGTCGCCGGCAACATCCAAATACTGGCCGAGGCCCTGGTCTTCCTGCGTGGGCAGGACGCCGACCTGGAGCGAGCCCTGGAGGTGATCGGCGGCGGCCTGGCCGGCAGCACCGTGCTGCAACGTAAACGGGAGAGTCTGTTGGCGGGCGACTTCCGGCCGGGTTTCCGGGCTCGCCTGCATCACAAGGATCTCGGGATCGTGCAACGTTCGGCTCGGGCCGCCGGGGTCGGCCTGCCGGCCACCGCACTGGTCACTCAGTTGATGCAGACCCTGGTCGCCCGCGGTGACGGTGACCTTGATCATTCCGCGCTGTACGCCCAATGTGCGGAGCTGAACGCGGTGAAACCATGACCCAACGCTGGTGGCAGCGGCCGTTCGCGATGTTCCAGACCAACCTGCGGGAGATCGACGCCGGGATGGACGTCGAGGCAGCACTGGACGCGATCACTGCGTACGGCGCCGACGTCTGGTTGATCAATGCCGGCGGCATCCTGTCTTTCTACCCGAGCGATCTTCCGTTCCAGACAAGGAATCCGGCACTCAGCGAGCGGGCCAGCGGTGACTTGCTCGGCGACGCTGTCGAGGCCGCACACCGGCGCGGGGTCCGGCTGATGGCCCGGATGGACTTCTCCAAGATCAGCAAGGCAATCGCCGATGATCATCCTGAATGGTGCTTCATCGGCCCGGACGGCGAGCGACAGGTCTACAACGATCTGGTCAGCACCTGCCCCAGCGCCGACTACTACCAGCAACGTTCCTTCGAGATCATCGATGAGGTGCTGGATCGCTACCCGGTCGACGGCTTCTTCTTCAACTGGTTCGGTTTCAACGAGGTCGACTACAGCGGCGTCTATCGCGGCCCCTGCGCCAACGACACCTCCCGCAAGTCCTTCGCCGAATTCAGCGGCGGTGCCGAACTGCCCACCGGACCGGACTCACCGACCTACGACCAATGGCGATCCTGGTCGCGCGGCGTGCTGAAGGATCTGTCGGAGCGGATCCATGATCACGTCAAGCAACGCAACCCCGACGCCGGGTTGATCCTGCGGGACGCCGCCGACATCGTCTTCCACGAGGCCAACAACAAGGTGGGCCGCGAGTTGTGGCACCCGGCCACCGGGGCGATGGTGAGCGGAGTGCGGTCGGAATCTCCCGAGCTGCCGGTGCTGGTGAACGCCGTGTCCTTCATCGACATGCCCTATCGGATGGCGGCCGAGCGCACCGAGCACTTCGCCCAGTACTTCGCCCAGACGCTGGCTCGCGGCGGCAATCCGTCCGCCTACATCATGGGTCCGCCGGGGGAGATCGACTACCCGCTGCTGGGTCAGGCCTCGGAGATCGTCCGGCTGCGCAAGGCCAACTCCGACAGTTACGCCGACCTCCGTCCCGCCGGCAGTATCGGCCTGGTTCGTCCCGATCCGTTGGCCCAGACGTTGACTCGGCACGCCGAGAGTGAGGCCGAGTTCCGCGGACTCTATGCCGCGCTGCAGGAGGGTCACTGTCCGTTCGACGTGATCCCTGCCGAGGGGTTGGCCCAGGCGCCGGACCTGGATCGGCTGGCGGTGTTGATCATCCCCGATTGCCCCCTGGCCTCCGATGCTGCGAGCGCCGTCGAGCGATTCCGGTCCGCCGGCGGCAGGTTGTTGATCACCGGTCGCGGAACGATCGATGCCGACGGCCGGCCGCAGCTGTCCGGGATGCCGATCCGCCGAGTGCTGCAGACCCGGGACGACCCGGAGGAATTGAAGGCGACCTACGTCAGCGCGGATGCCGACGCACCGGACTTCGCGCCGCCGATGCTGCCGGTCTACGGCAGCTACCACGAGGTGGAGTCGGCGGCCGACGCCCGATCGATGCTGGCGCATCTCGGCGCAGCGCGCTTCGGACCTCCGGAGAAGGCCTACGGCAATCAGCCGGACGGACGGCCGGGCTATCTGGTCAGCGGCGACGGAGCGGTCGCACTAGTGCCGTGGACGATCGGCCGCTGCTACTACGACCTCGGCCTGGACGGTTTCCGCCGGTTGGCGGCCGGCCTGGTCCGCAGTCTCGCCGGTGCCGGGGTGCTGCTGACCGCCGAGCTCGATGAATGTGTGGAGATCACGATGCAGCGGGCGCCCGGCCGGCTGGTGCTGCATCTGATCAACTTCTCCGGTCGGCGACGGAAGAGCTTCGCGCCACCGATCCCGGTATCCGGTCGGGTCCGGCTGCCACTGTCGGCGGCACCGCGCGGTGTTCGGGCCTTGGTCGCAGGCCGCAGCTGCCCATCCTCCTACGTCGACGGTGAGTTGATCATCGAGCTGCCGGACATCGAACTGTTCGAGGCGATCGTGATCGAGGAGAAATGATGGCACCCACCATCGAGACAGTGCTGTGCACCCTCGGCTATGACGAGGCTGACCTCGATCAGCTCCGGGCTGCGTTCGCGCCGGCGGAGTTCGTCCACTGCCGTCCTGACGACGACGCGAGGATCACCGCCACTCTGGAACGGGCCGAGGTGGCCCTGCTGGCCGGCGATCTGGACGACCGTCACCTGGCGGCACCGCGGATCGGCTGGATCCACTGCGACCACGCCGGGTTGAACAAGTCGGCGCGGCCCGCAATCTTCGAGCGGGGCATCGCGCTGACCGGCTCGGCCGGCCGATCCGGGCCGGCCTTGGCGCAGCACGCCTTCCACTTCGCGCTCGCGCTGAGCTACGACACGTCGGCCGCGCTGCGGCAGCAAGCCGGGCACCGGTGGGCGCCACCGGAGTCGATCCGAGAACGTGGCTGCCTGTGGGGCAAGACCCTGGGCATCATCGGCTTCGGCCACACCGGTCGACAGATGGCGGCTCTCGGCCGAGCCTTCGGGATGCGGGTGATCGTTTACCGGCGCAGCGACAGTGAGGCGCCGGAGGACGTCGACCGGATGCTCAGCGCCGATCGCGGCGACCCGCTGGATCCGCTGCTCGAAGAGTCCGACGTGATCATGCTCGCGGTCGGGCTCAGTGATGAGACCCACCAACTGATCGGCAAACGCGAGCTCGGCCTGCTGAAGGCCGACGCCTTGTTGATCAACCTGGCCCGTGGTGGCGTTGTCGATCAGCAGGCGCTGATCGAGGCCCTGCGCGACGGCCGGATCGGCGGTGCAGGGCTGGACGTCACCGACCCGGAACCGCTGCCCGAGCACTCCGAACTCTGGGACCTGCCGAATGTGATGATCACGCCGCATCACACGCTGCCGATGCCGGACAAGACCCAACGGTCGATCGACGTGATGATCGCCAACCGGGAGCACTACCTTCGTGGCGAGCCGATGATCAACGCCGCAACCCCACGGGATCGCTACACCGTCGGCTGATTCTCGGGCTCGGCGAGTTGCTGTTCCCGCCGAGCAGCCACCCGGTCAGCTGCGTGCTGCAGATGCTCGCGCACGCAGCGTTCCGCCAGCTCCTGGTTGCCATCGGCAATGGCGGTCAGAATGGCGTCGTGCTCATGCGCCACCGACGCGGGCTTGGCGGTCTTGTGCGCCTGATACAGACCCATCGACAACTGGATCTCGCCGGAGATGGTCTCGAACAACCGGCTCAGTCGGGTACTGCCGACGCCGCCGACCAGCGCGGTGTGGAAGGCGATGTCGGCCTCGACCTGATCACGGTAGGCGTCCTGCTCCACGGCCGCGATCATCGCTTGTTGGGCCTCGGTGGCCGCGTCCGGGACGGTCGTCGTCGCTGCCAGTCGGCCGGCTGCTGCCGACTCGACCAGTCCACGGCAGAAGAACAGGTCGGTGATGTCGTCGATGTCCAGCTCGGGGACCACCGCGGTCTTGTGTGCGGTCCGGCGCAGCAGTCCCAGTGCGGTGAGCTTTTCCAGGCAGGCCTTGGCCGTCGGCCGGGCGACGTCGTACTCGCCGGCGATCCGCTGTTCGGTCAGCCGTTCGCCCGGGGCGATGTCGCCGTTCACGATCCTGGCGCGCAACGACTCATACAGTGCCTCGGTCAGTGAGGACGGTCCCAGCTGAAATCGACCCGCCGATGTCCCCGCAGTCATCGTCCTCACTCCCTGTCCATCATCCGCCCGATCGCGCTCCTGCTGTGCGCAATGTACTCACCGGGTCGGTGCAGTGTCCTGCAGCCAGCCGAACGATTCGGCCGTCGGCCCGGTCGGCTTGTACTCGCAGCCGAGCAGGCCGCGGTAGCCCGCCCGATCCAGGCCGGCGATCACCGCCGGCCAATCCAGGTCACCGGAACCCGGTTCGCCGCGGCCCGGGGCGTCGGCGAGTTGGACGTGGCCGATCCGCTCCGCCGCCCGGACGGCAGCGTCGGCCGGGTCGATGCCGTTGGTCGCCAGATGGAAGGTGTCCAGTAGCAGCGCCGCATTGGGTACCCCGGCCAGCGGCCCGTCCAACAGGGCCAGCACGTCGGCATCGGTGAGCAGCGGATAGGCGCCGTTCAGGCCTTCGGCCAACGGTTCGATCAACACCGTGCCGCCGATCGGTGCGACCGCGGCAGCACACCACTCGATCGCCTCCGCCGCTGCCCGGTGCTGCCGGTCCGCCGGCGAGTCGGTGGCCAGTTGGCCGTAGAGCAGGTTGAAATGCCGGCAGCCGGTTGTCTCGGCGATCCGCAGCAGCGGTGCGATGCTGGCTCGGAGCTCGCCGTGTCGTTCCGGTCGACAGGCGACCCCTCGTTCGCCGGCGGGCATGTCGCCGGCGTAGAAGTTCAGGCCGGTGAGACGGACGTCGGCCGCTTCGATCGCTGCGAGCAGTTCGTCGATCTGCTCCACGCCCGGTTCGGCCGTCGTAAACGGCCACCAGCTCTCCACCGCACCGAATCCGGCGGCGTGAGCCGCAGAAAACCGTTCCAGATAAGGGATTTCGGCGAACAGCAACGACACGTTCGCGCTCAACTCGTAGCCGCCGTACTCCATCGTGAGCCTCCATACAGGGAGATTAGTATGAAAAGTGTTCTTGACTAATTGCTATACAATCACACCATGACGTCGGAGTCGATGACCCTCACCGCGACCGAACAACAACCGCACAGCAGCGACCGGGACTGGTTCCTCGGGGCCTCCCGCTGGACCCAGTTGACCTTCGTGGAGAACGATCCGCAGACCTTCGATCAGGACTTCTGGATCGACGTGATGCAGCGATCGGGATCCAATGCGCTCTGCCTGAGTGCCGGCGGCTACATCGCCTTCTACCCGACCCGGATCCCGCTGCACTACCGCAGTGCGGAGCTGGCCGATGGTGACCCGTTCGGGGCGATGGTCGAGGCCGCCCGCAAGCTGGACATGCGGGTGATGGCCCGGGTCGATCCGCATGCCATCCACGATGACGCGGCCACGGCGCGGCCGGACTGGCTCGCGCTCGGCCAGGATGGCGAACCGTTACCGCACTGGTCCTTCCCCGACATCTGGTTGACCTGCCCGTTCGGCTCCTATCACCGGGACTTCATCACCGAGGTCGCCCGGGAGATCGTCGGTGACTATCAGGTGGATGCGATCTTCGCCAACCGCTGGGAGGGGCACGGCGGAGTCTCCTACAGCGAGGCCGCTCGGCGTGGCTTCTTCGACGCTACCGGGCTGCAGTTGCCCCGCCAGGACGACCCCTCCGACCCGTCGTGGCCGGCCTACGGTGCCTGGCGAAGCCGTCGGTTGAGCGAGTTGGTGGTGCTCTGGGACGACGCCGTTCGGGCGGTCCGGCCGGCGGCCCGGTTCATACCGAATCGGGGGAGTCTGCTCACTCGCGATCTTGATCGGCAGATCGTCGACGGTCGCTATCCGATGTTCTTCATCGACAAGCAAGGTCGCTCCGGTCGGGAGCCGATCTGGACGGCCGGGCGGATCGGAAAACGCAGCCGGGGAATGTTCCCCGAGCGTCCGGTCAGCCTGATCACCTCGGTCGGGCCGGAGAGTCACGAGTATCGCTGGAAGGACTCGGTCGCAGCCCCGGCCGAGCTGCGGAGCTGGATCGCCGACGGTTTCGCCCAGGGCGCCTCTCCGTGGTTCACCAAGTTCAACGCCCGGATCCGTGACGACCGGTGGGTGCAGCCGATCGTCGACGCGTTCGGTCTGCACAAGATCATCGACGATGCCGTCGGGGGACTGCCGTTCACCGAGCGGGTGGCGATCTTCGACAACCTGCGGATCGATCCGGCCCGCCCGTTCGGGCCGAAGGTCGGCGACGATCCGAACGAGGACGGCTTCTACCAGGCACTGGTCGAAGCTCGGGTCCCGTTCGGCTACCTCGCGGATCAGGAGTTGACCGCCGCGCGGTTGGCCGAGGTCGATGTCCTGGTGCTGCCCGACGCTCGGGCGATGAGCGAGGAACACTGCCGGGTCATCGAGGCCTACGTCGCCGCCGGTGGCAGCGTGGTGGCTGCCCATCGCTCCAGCCTGCTCGACGAGGAAGGGCGGCAGCGGGCGGACTACGGTCTGGGTCGGCTGCTCGGCGTCAGCCATCGCGGCGGTCCGCGTGGGCCGGTCAAGAACAATTACATCGCGATCACCGACCGACATCCGGTCGCCGCGGGTTTCGACGGGGCCGAGCGGATTGTCGGCGGCACCCACTTGTTCGCGGTCGACGCCGCTCCGGACGCGAGCGTGCCGTTCCGCTTCGTCCCCGACTTCCCTGATCTGCCGATGGAGGAGGTCTATCCACGGCAGGAGGGGCAGGTCGGTGATCCGGCGGTCGTCTGCCGCGAACAACCCGGCGGGGGTCGAACGGCGTACGTGGCCTTCAATGTCGGCGAAGTCTTCTGGGATGCGCTGCAATCCGATCACGGACAGCTGATCGCCAATCTCGTCGGATGGGCCCGCGGCTCCGCTCCGGCAGTTCGGGTGACCGGGGCCGGCCTGGTCGATCTCTCGGTCCGGGCCGACGAAGCGACCACCGCGGTGACGCTGGTCAATCTGAACAACCCGATGGCGATGCGCGGCCAACAACGGTCGGTGCTGCCGCTGCCTCCCCAGGAACTCCTTCTGGTCGCGCCGCCGGGCTGCTCCGGCGCCGACGCGCGGCTGGTTGTCGCCGGGCAGCACGTCCCTGCCGAACGACTGCCGGACGGTCGGTTCCGGGTGTCGATCCCGTCCGTCGGCGTGATCGAGACGGTGATCGTCCACTGGGGCTGATGCTAGATTGTCATACAAGTAGGCAAGCGCTATTGACAATCAAATAGTCCAATGGAACGATCTTCGACGGGCACAGCGGTGCCCGGCCGCTCGTCAACGATGGGAGTTCGGCATGAGTGGAGTGAGTCGAAGGGGCCTACTCAAACTGACCGCCGCCGGTGTCGCCGGCACAGCCTTGGGCGGTCTCGGACTGACCGGCTGCAGCGGTGTCGGAGGCTCGGTCGCAACGGGCGGCGGCAAGACGACACTGCGCTACGGCTTCTGGGGCAACAGCACCCGGCAGCAGCACTACACCAAGGCGCTCAAGGATTTCGGTCAGTCGCACAGCGACATCTCGGTGCAGACCGAGTTCGCCGAGTACGACGCCTTCCAGGAGCGGATGACCACCCAGATGGCCGCCAAGAGCGTCCCGGACGTTTTCTGGATCGCCTCGCCGCAGGTCCTGACCTACGCCAAGAACCACCTGTACCACGATCTCTCCGGGCTCGACCAGCTCAAGCTGTCCGACTACAGCTCGGAGGAACTGGACAGTTTCAAGCTGGACGGCAAGCTGAACACCATCCCGTTCGGGATCTATGTGCCCGTGATGCGCTACAACGCGAGCTTTGCCGAGCAGGACGGCGTCACCATCCCCGAGGACGGCGACAAGGGCTACAGCTGGGACGGGTTCGCGGAGTTCCTGACCGACTACAGCAAGCACAACAAGCACGGTCGCAAGGGGCTGCCGTACGTGCCCGATGCAGACCTGCCGTTCGAGGGCTGGTTGCGTCAGCGCGGGGAGCAGCTCTGGACCGCCGATGGCCAGCCGGGCTTCAGTGCCGACGGGCTGGCGGCCTGGTTCGATTGGTGGCAGAAACTCCGCAAGTCCGACGCGGTGTTGACCCGCAGCGAGCAGGAGGGGATGGGGCCGGACTGGGAGATCTTCGGCAAGAAGGTGCTGGCCAACCTGGACAATTCCAACCACATCGTCGGCGAGGCGCCGGTCTTCCCGGAGAGCACCTTCAAGCTGCGGCACTTGCCCGCCGACGCCGATGCTGCCGACGGGTACCACTATTTCTACTACCCGCGGATGGCGTTGTACGCCGGCACCGACAAGGCCAAGATCGAGGCGGCGGCTACCTTGATCGACTACAACGTCAACCAGACGACGATGCTGAAGACCGTCGGACTTGATCTTGGTGCGCCGCCCAACGCGCGGGTGGCCGAAGAGGCGAAAGCCTTTGCCAACAAGGACGAGCAGGAGATGCTCCGGGTCGTGGCGGAGGACCGCGCGCAGAAACGCAACCCGCGGTACGAATCCCCGGCCGGCGCCAACAACTGGCGGACGATCATGACCCGGATCGCCGAGGCGATCGATCTGGGCAACACCACCACGACCAAGGGTGCCCGGCAGATGATCAGCGAGATCAAGACTGCGATCGATCGGGCGAGCAATCAGTAGCCGGGTCGCCGAGCAGCGGGGAGGTGGCAGCCGGATGGCAACGACCACCACGTCGCGCGGCGGCTACCTGCGACGCCAGGGCAAGGTGGCCCACGTCTTCCTGATCCCCTGGCTCGCCGGCCTTGCCCTGGTCACGGCGATCCCGCTGCTCGCCTCGCTCTACCTCGCCTTCACCAATTACAACGTGCTGTCCAGTCCGAAATTCATCGGGCTGGCCAACTTCACCCGGATGTTCCATGATCATCGGTTCTGGCAGTCGGTGAAGGTGACGTCGATCTACGTCGCGGTGTCGGTTCCGCTGCAGCTGGCCTTCGCGCTGCTGCTGGCCCTGATCCTGGATCGCGGGCTGCGCGGGCTGACGATCTACCGCAGCGCCTTCTACCTTCCGTCCCTGCTCGGTGGCAGTGTCGCCGTGGCGGTGCTGTGGCGGGAGGTCTTCGGCGACTCCGGCCTGATCAACGACCTGCTCGGACTCGTGGGCATCAACGGGACCAGCTGGCTGCAGAATCCGTCCACCGCGCTGATCACGTTGATCATCCTGCACGTCTGGGCGTTCGGGTCACCGATGGTGATCTTCCTGGCCGGTCTGCGGCAGATTCCCGAGGACCTGTACGAGGCGGCCCGGATGGACGGCGCCTCCAAGCTGCGACAGTTCCGCAACGTGACCCTGCCGCTGCTCACCCCGATCGTCTTCTTCAACCTGATCCTGCAGACGATCGGCGCCTTCCAGTCCTTCACCCAGGCCCATGTCGTCAGTGGCGGCACTGGCGGCCCGGTCGACTCCACCCTGTTCTACACGCTCTACATCTACCAACAGGGATTCGTCAGCTTCGACATGGGGTACGCCTCCGCGCTGGCCTGGGTCCTGTTGATCTTCATCGGGATCGTCACCGCTGTCCACTTCACGTTGTCCAAGTACTGGGTCTTCTACGGAGACTGATCATGGTCGATCAACTTGTCCGCCCCGAGGCCGTCGTCCGGGCCCACCCGACGACGCCGTCCCGCTCGCGCCGCCGCGCTCGCCTGCGCGCGGTCGGCCAACACAGCGGGCTGATCATCTTCGCGCTGATCATGATCTACCCGTTGCTCTGGATGCTGGTCAGTTCGTTCAAGCCGGACAATCAGATCCTCGCCGATCCGAGCCCGATTCCGCGCGAGTTCACGCTGGAGAACTTCATCCAGGGCTGGAACGTCCTCGGTCAGCCGTTCATCGTCTTCTTCATCAACTCCCTGATCGTCACCGTCGGAGCGATCCTGGGCAACCTGTTCTCCTGCTCGCTGACTGCGTACGCGCTGGCTCGGTTGGAGTTCCGGATGCGCAAGATCTATGTCGGGATCGTCCTGGTGACGGTGATGCTGCCGATCCACGTACTGGTGATCCCGCAGTACATCTTCTTCTCCCAGCTGCATCTGGTGAACACCTACTTCCCGCTGGTGGTCCCGAAAGTCCTGGGCACGGACTCGTTCTTCGTGTTCCTGATGATCCAGTTCATCCGCGGTATCCCGCGCGAGTTGGATCAGGCGGCGATGATCGACGGCTCCGGCCCGTTCCGGACGTTCCTCTACGTGATCCTGCCGTTGATGCGCCCCGCACTGCTGACCACGACGATCTTCACCTTCATCTGGACCTGGAACGACTTCTTCGTGCCGCTGATCTACCTCACCTCGTCGCAGTCGTTCACGGTGCCGGTCGCGCTGAACTCGATGGTCGATTCCCAGTCCCAGGGTGGCACCGGGATGCTGCTGGCGATGTCGGTCGTCTCGTTGGTGCCGATCATGCTGTTCTTCGTCTTCGCCCAGCGGCATCTGATCCGTGGCATCGCCACCACCGGACTCAAATGATCACTACCAGGATTGCCTTCCGATAATGTCGGAGTCGATGTACGACACAGTGCAGTTCGATGCCGTGACCGATGAACCGGCGATCGCGTTCGCCACCGACCGGTTACGGGATGCGACAATCCGGTCCGGACTCGGCTGGGGGACTGGTGGCCGGCAGCCCTATCGGGTCGGTCTCACCGTTGAGGCCGACGCCGACGCCGATCGGCAGGGTTATCGGATCGACCGCACGGAGGGCGGTTGCACGGTGATCGCGGGCGGCCGGGCCGGAGCCCTCTACGGGTTGCTCCGCATCGCCGAGACGGTGCGGGCGGACGGACCTGCGGCGATCGCCGACGAGCAGAAGACGCCGTATCTGCCGTACCGCGGGATCAAGTTCAATGCACCGCTGGATGCACGGACCCCGGGCTACAGCGACGACGGCGACTCCGCGGCCGCTGCGGTCAGCGACCTGTGGTCCTTCGACTTCTGGCGATCACTGCTGGACCGGATGGCGACCGAACGGTACAACCTCCTGTCCTTGTGGAATCTGCATCCCTTCCCGTCGATGGTACGGGTGCCGGAGTACCCGGACGTCGCGCTCGACGACGTGATGGTGTCCGATGTCCGTCCGGTCGCCCACACCACCGGTGTCGGCATGGTCGACAAGCGGACCCGGGAGAGTCTGCGCACGGTCGCCACGATCGGCATCGACGACAAGATCGACTTCTGGCGGCGGGTGATGGCCCACGCCCACGATCGCTGCATCGAGATCATGATCTTCACCTGGAACGTGTTCAGCTACGGCACCGACCACACTTCGTACGGGATCGACGACCGGATGGACAATCCGGTCACGATCGACTACACCCGGGCCAGCGTCCGCGCACTGTTGCGGACCTATCCACTGTTGGCCGGGATCGGTATCACCGCCGGCGAACACATGGACCGCTCCGAGCATGGTGCACGCCGCAACCAGGCGTGGCTCCGGTCGACCTACGGCGCGGCGCTGCAGGACATCGCCGCCGAGCAACCCGATCGTCGGTTGCGGCTGATCCACCGCAGCCATTGGTCCGACCTGCAGGAGGTCTCGTCGGTCTTCGACGATGTCGGGTTGCCCGCCGAGTTCAGCTACAAGTACTCCTCGGCCCACCTGCACACGACGACCGAACCGCCGTACATCCACCGGGACGGATTCCTTGATCAACTACCGGCCGGGGCGCGGTTCTGGCTGACCGTCCGCGACGACGACTACTACCTGCTTCGGCCCGGTGATCCGGCATTCGTCCGGGATTATCTGCGGCGGCTGCCGTCCCACGCCCGGCTGAACGGCTTCTACCTCGGTCCGGACGGTTACACCATCGGCCGTGAGCAGCTGCGGCTGGCCCCGACCGATGACCGCGAGCTGGTGTTCGACCGGCAGTGGTATCTGTTCGCCATGTTCGGCCAGCTCGGATTCGATCCGCACCTGACCGACGGCTATTTCCGAGACCGGCTGCGGGTGCGTTATCCGGCAGCGGACCCGGCCACACTGGACGACGCCTGGCGAGCGGCGTCGATGATCATCCCGGCCGTCAACACATTCCACTTCGAGGGCAACAAGTTCGACCTCGACTGGTATCCGGAAGCCTGTCTCAGCCATCCGCGACAACGCCACGGATTCCATACCGTGCATGATTTCATTGCCGCTACGCCGCTACCGGGCAGTGGCCTGCTCGGCATCGTCGAGGACTGTCGGACCGGCGGCGCCGACGGGATCCGACCCGGTGAGGTGGCCGACCGGCTGGACCGAGCGGCGACCTCGGCCACCGCTGCTGCCGAACGACTTCGCGCCGCGGCCGATCCCGAGCTGATCGAGTTGCTGGACGACATCGTCGACCTGGCCGAACTCGGCTGCTACTACGCCGACAAGATCCGCGGAGCCGCGGCAACCCATCGGGTGATCGCCGGAACGGCGTTGGACGAGGACGCTCGGCAGCAGGCCGTCACGCATCTGGAGAATGCGTCCGACCACTGGGCCCGCTACGCCGGTCGCGTGCACCGGCGGTATCGACCGCAACGGTTGAGCCGACTGGGCGGCCGGATGGTGGATCTCCGCGACCTCCAGCACGACGTCGACTACGACATCACCCTGGCACGTGCGGTGGGTTACGACGAGCACCGGTGATGCCGGTCCTCGGTCGGTCGGGCTGCTCAGACCTGTCGGTGCTTCTCTCCCGCGGGCCGTTCGGCGTCCGCCGTCGCCAACGACGGCAAGCCGCCCGGTTCGGTGGCAACGGGGACGCCTCGAGGTGGACCTACTTGCCGCCACGCAACGCCGAGGCCATGCCCGCGATCAGGCAGGCGACGATCGCGAAGATGAACGCCACTCCCAGGCCTGCGGGGATCGGCCGTGGACGGCCTGATGCTCAGCGTGGTCACAGACGGACCGGTGCGTGGATCGGGTCTGCCGTCCCGACGCGCATCTCGAAATCTGCGGCCGTCCAGCCTCGAGTTGCATCTGGGGTCGGCAATCCGGCGGGATCATTCACCGCAGAGCGGATGAGGTAGCCAGGGCGTGGCGATCGACTCAGCGCGGGCCGGACAGACCCGGTCCGGCGGGCCCGACGGTCGGCGGCTGAACGCCACGGATCGAGAAGTCGATCAGCTGGATCGGGTGGTAGAGCGGGACATCGGCGTCACCCTCGGCCAGGTAGCGGCGAATCTGCAGCAGGCAGCCCGCATTGCCGGTCGCGATCAGCTCGGGTTCGGTGGAGAGGATGTTGCGGACCTTGCGGCGGCCGAGTTGCTCGGCGGGTTCGGGGTTGGTCAGGTTGTAGGTGCCGGCTGAACCGCAGCAGGTCTCGGATTCCGGGATGTCGGAGATGGCGATGCCGGGAATCGCCTGCAGAGCAGCGCGTGGTTGGGACCTGACCTGCTGGCCGTGCGCGAGATGGCACGCATCGTGGTAGGCAACCGTTGCCTGAATCGGATGCCGTCGGGCAACCGGTCCGAGCTCATCGAGGAGTTCGGAGATGTCGCGGCACCTGGCTGCAAATGCGGCGGCTCGGTCGGCGTAGTGAGGATCGTCGCGTAGCAGCCGGCCGTAGCCCTTCATGTTGGCGCCGCAGCCGGCGACATTGGTGACGATGGTGTCCAGGTCGAGCGGTTCGAAGGCGTCGATCAGTCGTCTGGCCTGGTCGGCTGCCGATTCGTCGCGGCCGACGTGCTCGGACAGCGCCCCGCAGCATCCCTGCGCGGCGGGAGAGAAGACCTCGCAGCCTTCCGCGGCCAGCACCCGAACTGTCGCTTGGTTCACGTCGTGGAAGAACACCCGTTGTGCACAGCCGGTGAGCATTCCGACTCGGCGACGGGTTGGGCCGATCGCGGCAGTGTGTTCGGGGAGCCGGGCAGCGATGTCGCTGATCCGGACCGGTGGCAGCAGCGCTTCCATCGCCCGCAGCTTCTTGGGCAGTCGGGTCAGCAGTCCGCTGCGGAGCAGCAGCGGGCGGAGGATGCGCTGATAGCCGGCTCCGAGCGCGGCCGCCACCCGGAGCCGATCCGGGTGCGGGAACAGGGCGAAGATCAGCGCGCGCCAGAGACGGTCGCCCGGCGAACGCTTGCGGTGGCGTTCGATCTGCGGGCGAACGTCGTTGAGCAACTTGTCGTACTGCACACCGCTGGGGCAGGCAGTCGTGCAGGCCAGGCAGCCGAGGCAGTTGTCGAAGGACTGGACGAACGCGTCATCAAGGTGGACCGCACCCTCTCGGCCCGCCTTCATCAGATCGATCCGACCCCGCGGCGAATCGATCTCGTTGCCCCACAACTGGTAGGTCGGACAGGCCGGCAGGCAGAACCCGCAATGGACACAGTCGGCGATCAGATCCTTCTCCGGCGGATGATGATCATCGAAGATGCTCTTCGGGGACCGGTCCAGGATCGTCTCGCTGGCGAACACTTCGGAGGGGTCGGTCATGGAGGGAGTCCTCTGTCGGGATGGTGGTCGTCAGAACCAGGGAGCGAACCGACCGGGCGCCAGCCGGTGTCCCGGGTCGAAATGATCCTTCACGGCGCGCTGCAGTCCGGCGGTCGGCGGAGGGTCGGGCATCGGCGCGGATGTACCGCGGAGCTGATCGACGTCACGGTCGCGGTCACGGAGCGTGAGGGTGCCGCCGAGCTGCCGTTGGAGGACGGCGCCGAGGTCGTCGATGAGTGCCGCCAGGCTCGCCACCGGTCCTGTCAGTCGTACGGTGTGCAACCCGATTCCGGTACTGCTGGTGAGTTCGAAGCGCACCTGATGGCGACTTCCGAGTGTGTCGAGTTGCTCGACCACCAGGGGCAACTGGTCGGGGAGCGTGCCAAGACGGACGGTCGCCGCACCGTCCGCTGCCGGATGGCATCTGCCGCCGCCGGTTGTGGTCTCGGCGGCGCGTCTCCACTGTTCGACAGCATCGTCGACGGTGAGGATCTGAAGGTCGACTGCGTTCACCTCGCGGAGCTGCTGAAGGACAACGGCTGCGGCCGGTTCGATGCTGCGCTGGGTGCCATCCAACCGGACCAGCAGGACGCCGGGCCCACTGCCGGCTCCGTACCACTCGGTGGCGCTGGGCTCCACCCCCGACCCGATGACCGCCAGAGTCGCCCAGACGGCGGCGACCGCGGACAGTCGGCAACTGATCGTCCGAGTCGCCTCCGGCACCGGCTGCAGCCGAAGGACGACCTCGCCGATCAGAGCGAGCGTTCCGAGTGACCCGTGCATCAATTTGGTCAGGTCGTATCCGGCGACATTCTTGATCACGTGACCGCCGGCGTGCGCGACAACGCCGTCTGCCAGAACCACGGTGCAGCCGATCGCGAGATCGCGCAGCGTCCCGTACCGCAAACGACACGGTCCGGCATCGCCGGTTGCCAGGAGCCCGCCGACGGTAGCGCCCGCAGCCTCTGTCGGCGGATCGATGGCCAGCCATTGACCGTGCTCGGCGAGAACACCTTGCAGGGTGTTCAAGGGCGTTCCGGCCTGCACCGCGACCGTCATATCACTCGGCCGGTAGTCGATGATCTGATCCAGTCGACTGGTGTCGAGCTCAACCATCGGGGCGGTGACGGGGCCGCCCCATCCGAGTTTGGTGCCGGCACCGGTGATCAGCACGCCGCGGCGGTCACCGGCACCGGCGCGCAGATATCGGGCGGCAGCCTCGACCGTATCGGGACGTTGCCGTTCCGCGGCCGGCGGCCGGCCGGGGCTGGTGGCTGTCGTCATCGGCTCTAGCCCCTTCCGATCCGGCCGGTCAGTTCGAGCGGATGCGGCCGGTATTTGCCCGACCTTTCGCCGCACAGTCGCGGGGTGGGGAAGATCTTGTCCGGGTTGGCCAGGCCGGCGGGGTCGAACGCGGCGCGGACTCGTTGCATGGTTTCCAGGTCGTCGCCGGAGAACATCGTGGGCATGGAACAGGCCTTGTCGGCGCCGATACCGTGCTCGCCGCTGAGCGAACCGCCGAAGGTCACGCAGAGCTCGGCGATCGCCGTTGACAGCTGTTCGGCGCGTTCGGTCTCCTCCGCATCATCGGAGTCGAAGAGCACCAGCGGGTGCAGATTGCCGTCGCCGGCGTGGAAGACATTGGCTACCCGGAGGCCGGCGGCCGTGGCGAGTTCGGCGATCCGAGTGAGGACCTCGGCGAGCTTGGTTCGGGGGATGACGCCGTCCTGAACCAGGTACGCGGGGCTGATCCGACCCATCGCCGCGAAGGCAGACTTGCGGCCCTTCCAGATCAAGTCCCGCTCGGCGGGACTCTGTGCGATGCGGATGTTCGATGCGTGGTTGTCCCGGCACAGTCGTTCGGTGATCGTGAACTCCTCGCCGACGGCTGCATCGAAGCCGTCGAGTTCGATCACCAGCGCGGCACCGGCGTCCCTGTTGTAGCCCGCTCGGGTTGCGGTCTCCACAGCCGAGATCGCCAGCTGATCAAGCATCTCGACGGCGGCGGGAATGACGCCGTGTGACACGAGCCCGCTGACAGCGTCGGCGGCTTGCTCTGCAGTCGCGAAGTCGGCGACCAGGGTGCGCACCGCAATGGGGCGGACCAGCAGCCGAACGGTGATCTCGGTGACGATGCCCAACGTCCCCTCGGATCCGATGAACACTCCGAGCAGATCTGGTCCGACAGGATCGGCCGACGAGCCGCCGAGTCGGACCACCTCTCCGGTCGGAGTGACAACCGTGATCGCGTGGATGTGGTTGGTCGTGAATCCGTACTTCAGGCAGTGGGCTCCGCCGCTGTTCTCGGCGACGTTCCCACCGACCGAACAGACGATCTGACTGGATGGATCCGGTGCGAAGTACAGACCGTGGGATTCCGCGGCAGCCGAAACGGCGCTGTTGGCCATCCCCGGTTGGACAGTCATCCGCCTGTTGTCCGGATCGATCGACAGCACCTTGCGCATCCGTGCGGTGCTGATCACGACACCATTCGCTTGCGGTAGAGCGCCACCGGAGAGTCCGGTGCCTGCACCACGAGGGACGAAACAGACGCCGTACGTCGTGCAGATCCGCACGGCGGCGACAACGTCCTCGGTCGAGTCGGCGAGGAGGACGAGCGCGGGACGGACCCGGAAAGCACTGAGCCCGTCGCACTCGTAGGTCCTCAGCCCGGCCGGGTCGGTGATGAGCTGATCCCGGCGAAAGGTCGCAGCGAAGGCGGCAGCAGCCGCCTCGATGTCAGGGCTCGCGTCAGGAACAGTGGCGGGCACCGTCGATACGCTCCGCGCCGAAATATCGCTGATCACCGTGGATGCTTGCCCCAACCCATTTTTACAATACGGAAATGTCACTTCGCTAAGTGAAACTGAGAATAGGAGTTCCGCGGGCGTTGGTCAAGTGGATTGCTGACCCGGCCTCTGCGGCCCGGCGTGGTGGATGGTGCCGTCCTGCGCTGACGGTCGGATCACCTCAGATGGCGGTGTAGCCGCCGTCGATCACGATGTCCTGGGCGGTCAGATAGTCCGAGGCGTCGGAAGCCAGGAACGTCACCAGGCCGGCGAGATCGGTCGGCTTGGCCATCCGTCCCTGGGGGATCCGGGCGACCCAATCGTCATGCAGTTGCGGCTGTCGGTCGAGGATCGCCTGGGTCAGGTCGGTCAGCACGTAGCCGGGCGAGATCGAGTTGACCCGGATGCCGGATGCGGCCCATTCGACCGCAAGTGACTTGCCCAGATGGGCGACGGCTGCCTTGGAGGCGTTGTACGAGGCCGCCCATTGCGGCACGTTGACGATCGACCCGGACATCGACGCGATCATCACCGCACTGCCGGGCAACCCGGCCGTGAGCAACCCGGACCCGAAGGCCTGGGCGGCGAAGAACGTGCCGGTGAGATTGACGTCGATCACCTTGCGCCACTGGTCGGCCGTCACGTCGACGGAGTCGCCGTTGATCTCGATGCCGGCGGCGGTCAGCAACACCTGTGGTACGCCGAGGCCGGCGCCGATGTCGGCGAACGCGTCGGCGACCGCCGCCTGGTCGGTGACGTCGACCCGACGACCGCAGGTCGCGACTCCGTACTCATCGGCGAGGTGTCGAGCGGTGTCGTCGACGGTGTCGAGCAGGTCGATCAGGGCGACCCTGGCTCCACTTGCGGCGAACGACCGGGCCAGTGCGAGACCGATACCGCGGCCGCCGCCGGTGACGACAGCGGTGCGTTGACTGAGATCGGTGTTCATGATGCGACTCCTTGATTGATGGTGGACGAGAGAAACGGCGGAGGATGGGATGTCGGGTGTTACGCCCGTCGGGCCTGTTCCCATCCGGTCCGGGTGGCGGCGATGAACCGCCGTGCGGCGATGCTGGGGTCGGTGGCGGTGAGCACGCCGCTGGTCGATCCGGTGCCGTCGGCTCCGGCGACCATGATCATCTCGGCGATCTCCGGCGTGGCGACTCCGCCGGCATGCATGGCGAGGACGCCGGCGCCGGCACCACGGATCGCTGCCGTCGCGGCCGGGATCCAGTCGCGGGCGTGGACCCCGGAGCTGCCGATCAGCGATGCCGGCTCGAACAGGACGGCTGTCGGTTCGAGCGCGGCGATCTCGATCGCCGCCTGCTCGGTTCCGGCGCAGACGATGGTCTGCAGGCCGAGCTCGGCACAGCGTGCCAAGCTCGACGTGATCTCTTCGGGACGAAGCGGATTGCTGTCGTGGTTGAGCATCACACCCGCGGCACCGGCATCGGCCAGCGACTCCGCGGTCACTCGGAACATCGAGTCGCCGAGTCGCGCGACATCCATGCCCTGGGCAAACACCGATACACCGGTTCGGAGACCGTCGAGCGGCGCGACGAGTGCCGTCGGAACAGTCAGGACGACAGCGACACCGAGCTCTGCTCCGGCCCGGCCGGCGGCAGCGGCGATCGGTTCGATCTCGTGCCGACGCAGCAGATTCTTCGGCCCGATCTCGAAGAATGGGGCGGTGATCATGACTCGATCAGGGCACGGAGTCGCTCCGCCGTTGCCGGCAGCGTTGTCGCCGGGTCGCCCTCGGTCGAACACTCCAGGTTGACGTACCGGTCGTATCCGACCTCGCGGAGAGCAGCGAAGATCTCCGGCCAGTCCAGGTGACCGTGCCCGGGCAGCAGCCGGTTGCTGTCGCCGAGATGGACGTGGGCGATCCGATCACCGGCCCGGCGCAGTGCGGCGGGCAGGTCGGACTCCTCGATCGACATGTGGAACACGTCCGGGAGCAGTCCTGCCTGCGGATGGTCGACGGCGTCGATGATCACCAGGTTGTCGTCCACGAGGTTGAGGTAGCGGCTCTCGTAGCGGTTCAACGGCTCGAGCAGCACTCGGCCCTCGGATCCGGAGACGATCTCGAGCAGCTCCCGATAGAAGTCCAGGAACGCCGACCGTTGTTGATCATCCAGCGGCTGGTGCGGCTCGAAGAGCGGCAGCGGATCCTGCGGACCGTACTCGTACTCGATCTCGGTCACGGCCCCGATCTCGGCGCAGACCGCGGCAGCTTCGCGATACATGGCCCGGCACCGTTCCCGGAGGTCGTCGTCGGCGGTCATGGCCTGGCCGTACACCGCGTCGGTGAGCACGAACTCGACTGGCCGGACCCCGGTACGCGAGGTGAGCGCGGTGAGCTCCCGTCGGACGTCGGAATTCCAGTCCTGCAACGGATGGAACACGGCAATAGCGTCATACCCCCACTGCGCGAGCAGGATGGCCTTGTCGGTGAGCGTGTCTCCGGGAATCATCGGAGACGAGCAGGCGAGCAGCATCGGCGGTTGTCCTTTCTGATCTTGCTGTTGGCTCTCACGCCTCGAAGAGGCGGTGCAGGTAGTCCTCGAAACGTCGATAGCGGCCCTCCCGCTCGGCGGTCCGGTGTGCGGGATGCCGCACGATCGGCGGCCGGTGCAGCCGTGTGCCGTCGTCGATGCTGCCCAGCCGGCCGGCCGTGACGAGTGCGAGCACGGCGGCGCCGCGGCAGGTGGCCTCAGGTTCCTCGGGGACGACGACGTCGACACCGCAGACGTCGGCCTTGAGCGAACTCCAGAACGCCGACTCCGCCCCGCCACCGGTGGACACGATCTCCCGGATCGCGTCGGAGGCGAGGGCGTCGACGTTGCGGCGCAGCAGGTGAGCGATCCCTTCCTGTACGGCGAAGGCGAGATCGATGCGGTCGTGGCCCAGATCGAGATCGAGGAACGCGCCGCGAGCGTCGACGAAGTAGTCCGGCGGATTCACACCGGTGAGATAGGGCAGGAACAAGGGTGCCGACGTCGACGTGCGCCGTTGCAGCAGGCGTTCCAGTTCGTCGTAGCCGATCCCGGAGAGCGCCTCCCGGCGATACCACTCCAGAGCGATCCCGCCACAGTCCACGCCATTGAAGAGGACCAGGTCGTCGGCACCGATGCCGGGGTGGAACGACACCCTGTGCCCTGGGTCGAACGCCCAGTCCGTGGTCAGCAGTGACAGTGACAGCACGGTGCCGGCCGACTCACTGATCACGCCGGGCCGATACGAGCCGGTGCCGACCATGGCGCAGAAGTGATCGAGCGCACCGGCGTTCACCCGGTAGGAGGTGGCCGGTGGCAGCAGGTCGGCCACGGGGCTGGACACCGTGCCCAGATCGGAACCGGCCGCGACGACGTCGGGCAGCTTGGTCTCCGGTACGCCGAGAAGGTCCAGCATCCCTTGCCAGTAACGGCGCTTCGGCACATCGTAGAAGTAGCTGAACCCGCGGGTCGTGATCTCGGCGGCAGCCGTCCCGGTGAAACGTCGGATCAGGTCGTCCTTGATCATCAAGATCGAGGACGCCGCCTCCAGGCGGGCCGGATCGTGCCGCGCCAACCAGCGAAGTTTTGCCGCCGGCCAGGTCGCCGACGGAGCGGGTTCGCCGGTGATTGCGAACGCAGCGTCGATGCCGAAGTGTTCGCCGATCTCGGTCGCCTCGTCGGTCGCCCGGTCGTCCAGCCAGGACAGTCCCGGACCCATCGAGTGCCCCTGATGATCAACCAGGACAAGGGATTCGGCTTGGCCGGTCAGGGCGATGATCGCATGCTGCAGGTCGAGCGTGCCGGCATCGCGGTGGCACTGCCGGATCAGCTCGACCACGGAGCAGAAGAGTCGCTCGGCGGAGAATTCCACCCGATCGTCGGCACGGTCGTAGATCGCCGGCGTCGAGGCGATGGCCAGCCGCCGCAGCTGTTCGTCGAAGAGCACCACCTTGGTGTTCGTGGTGCCGACGTCGACGGCGTAGACGAGCACGTCAGTCGCCGAGGATCTGGAAGTGGACAGTGCGGGTCCGGGCCCGCACCGAGTCGAGATCCCCGAAATAGACCCGGCCGAACTCGCCCAGGACGACCGTCCCGTCGATCACCGGGACCGTCTCCGACCGACCGAGGATCGAGGAGATGATGTGGCCGTCGGTGTTCAGTCCCCACTGCGGCAGCTCGTCACGGAGTTCGCCGGCGTTGCGGATGTGGATCGGACCGGGATGCAGATACTGACCTTCGTGCCGGACCGGCGGCGCGATCTTGGCGAACACGTTCAGGGTGTCCTGCAGCAACAGCTGAGTCCCGTAGTAGGTCACGTCCTCCGACTCCTCCTGCAGGATCACGCAGCAACTGGTGTGTGCGGAGTAGGCGATCGCGATGCCGTTCTGCACTGCGCTGTCGGCGACGACCTGCTGCAAATCGGCGGTGACGTCGAAGAACTCCTGTCGAGCAGGCGTTTCGATCACCACCGATCGATGGCGGCTGGTGCTCATGCTTCCTCCTTCGGGCCACGGGCTCTTGCGCGGCTCATCCTGCCGACGGCGCCGGTGAGGTGGAAGCGAAGAATGGCGATGATGTGATAAGCACGGGTTATCAGAGAGGCTGGTAGCAGCTATGAACGGGACGCAATGAACAAGGACGTCAGCCTGAGCCTGCTGCGCTACTTCGAAGCGCTCGGCACCGAACTGAACTACCGACGCGCGGCCGAGAAGCTCTTCATCTCCCAGCCGGCACTGTCCGCAGCGATCCGCCAGTTGGAGCGGCGGGTCGGCGATCGACTGTTCGACCGGGACACCCACTCCGTCGCGTTGACTGCAGTCGGTCGGGAATGGCTGCCCTACGTGCGTTCGGCTCTGCGGGAGGTCGATGCAGCCATCGACGCGGTCGCCACTCTGGCCAACAACGCCCAGGTCCGGATCGGATACCTCACCGGGACCGGCGGGGATCTGCTCTTCGAGATGTTGGAGGGGCTGGATGATGATCTTGCCGAGATCTCCATCGAGACCACCGAGTACGACTTCGCCGATCCGACGGCGGGCCTGGCGGCAGGCAAGACCGACCTCGCCCTCCTGCGGCCACCGGTGGACGTGGATGATCTTGAAATGGTGATGGTGGCTGAGGAGTCCTGGATCGCCTGTCTGCCGCGGACGCATCGGTTGGCCGGGCGTGCTGAACTGACCGTGGAGGAGTTGCTCGACGAACCGATCGTGGTGGCGCCGCAGTCGGCCGGGCGATGGCGCGACTACTGGATGGCAGCGGACGCGAGGAACGGTAAACCGGCGAACATCGTCGCCGAGGCCGCGACGTACGAGGCTGAGACGACGTTGATCGCCCGCGGGGTGGGGATCAGCTTCACCACGTCGTCGTTGTCGCGGCTGTACGAACGTCCCGGTATCCGCTTCGTCCCGATCGTGGATCGTCCGGTCAGCTACACCGCCCTGGCCTGGCGATCCGGTCGGTTGTCGACGTCGGCACGTCTGCTCGTGCAGCACATGCTGAGCCGGATCCCCACCGTCCGCCAACCCCAGTGATAACGCTGGCTTATCAGCAGATAACAGCTCCGTCCTTCCGGTAGCCGTTGCGCTCCGGCTTTACTGCTGCACCAGGACCCAGGTCGTGGCCGCGGTCCGTCAGCGATCAAGGAGGAGCGCAACCATGTCCGAGCCGAAGAAGTCACCCGGCACCGATCTGGCGCCGCCGGTCCAACACGCGGGTGAGGACGAGGACGCCCGGCTGGAGGAATTCGGGTACAAGCAGAACTTGGATCGCTCCGTCGGCCGGATCGCCTCGTTCACCATCGGCTTCTCCACGATCAGCGCGACCACGGCGGTCTTCACCGGGTTCGGTGCCGGCTACCTGAACGCCGGACCGCCGTTCGTCTGGACGCTGTTCCTGGCCATCCCGGTGTTCCTGCTCTGGACCTTGATCGCCGCGGACGTCGCGGCCAAGATCCCGCTCGCCGGCTACGCCTATCAATGGACGAGTCGCCTGAACGGCTCCAGCTTCGGCTGGTTCACCGGATTCGCTGCGCTGATCGGCTGGGTCAGCGGGATGACCAGTCTCGGCTATGTCTTCGCCGGCTACCTCGGCAGCGTTTTCGGCTGGCGGCTCACCCAACCGCAGCAGATCTTCATCGCGATCGGCACCGTCATCGTCTGCGTGATCATCAACGCCTACCGGGTCCGGTTGGCGACCTTCATCAACAACATCGGCGTCGGTATCGAACTCGTCGTGACGATCGTCGTCACCGCGGTCGTCGCCGTGGTCGCGTTCGTGATCACCGGTGACGCGCAACCGCTGTCGTCGCTGTTCGTCGGCCACAGCCCGGACGAACAGACGCCGTACATCCTCGCCTGGCTTGCGGCATCGCTGGGTCCGTTCTTCGGCCTGGTCGGTGTCGAAGCGGTGGCCGACGTCGCCGAGGAGACCAAGCGGGCGCGCCGGGTCATCCCGCGGACGATGCTGTACGCCTTCGCCACCTCGTGCGTGATCGAGTTCTTCATGTATCTGGTGTACGTCTTGGCGATCAAGAACCCGGCCGCCCTGGCGAACACGTCGGCGCCGATCGAGGAGATCATCACCCAGCAGGTCGACCCGGTGTTCTCCCGCGTCGTGGTGGCTGCCGCACTGACCAACATCCTGGTCTGCCTGCTGTCCAATGTGCTGGTCGGGACCCGGCTGCTCTACTCGCTCTCTCGGGACAACATGATGCCGTTCTCCCGGGTGCTGCGGCACGTCTCGCCGGAGCGGAAGACACCCTCGACGGCAGTACTGACGCTCGGCGCGGTCTCGGTGCTGATGCTGCTCTCGGCACTGATCAGCCAGCAGGCGTTCAACTATTTCCTCGGCATCGCGACGTTGGCGTTCTTCACGACCTACGTGCTGCAGACGATCGGACTGCTGGTGGCGACGGCACGCCGGCGTATCCCGCAGGCCGAGCCCGGAACCTTCGATCTCGGTCGGGCCCGGACACCATTGCTGGTGATCAGCCTGGTCGTCTTCCTGATCGTCGAGGCTGCTCTGATCTTCCTGCCGGCGTTCGCCGGCAACGGATTCGTGTTCGCCGGAGTGGTCGCACTGGCCGCGCTGTGGTGGCTCCTGGTTCTTCGTCGGCGACTGGCGGTGGGACAGGCCGGTCCACGTTTCGCACAAGATCATCCCGACGAGGTCCAGCCGGTCGGCACGATCGGATCCACCGAACCTCGGGTCGGCACGGGTAGCGACTGATCAGAACGGCACCGACTGATCAGAACTGGAGCCGACTGATCAGAGCACCAGTAACTCGTGCGGTCGTTTGTTCAGTGCCTCGACGCCGGATGCGGTGACCGCGACGATGTCCTCGATCCGGGCACCCCAGGTGTCGGCGACGTAGATGCCCGGCTCGATGCTGAAGGTCATCCCCGGCTCGAGGACGGTCTGGTTCCTCTCGACGATGTAGGGATGTTCGTGCACCTCCAGGCCGATGCCGTGTCCGGTGCGGTGGATGAAGTTCTCACCGAAACCGGCCGCGGTGATGATGTCACGGGCGACCCGGTCCACCGACTCGGCGCTGATCCCCGGGCGCACGGCCTCGACCGCCGCCTGCTGCGCCTGCTGCAGCACGGCGTAGGCCTGGCCGACCGCCGGTGCGGGTGTCCCGAGTGCGTAGGTGCGTGTGGAATCCGAGCAGTAGCCGGACGGCATCGGCCCGCCGATGTCGACGACGACCAGGTCTCCGCGGGCAAGGACCCGATCCGAGGCGCTGTGATGCGGATTGGCGCCGTTCGGACCGGAGCCGACGATCACGAACTCTGCCGTCGCGTGTCCCTCCTCGACGATCGCGGCGGCGATGTCGGCGGCGACCTCACGCTCGGTACGACCCGGGCGCAACCAGTCGGCGACCCGGGCATGCACCCGATCGATGGCGGCGCCGGCCGCGCCCAGCTCGGCGAGCTCTGCGCTGTCCTTGCGCATCCGCAGGTCGGCGACTGCGGGACCGGCCAGGACCAGGTCGCCGGCGCCGGCATCCCGCAGCGCGAACGTGTGCAGTGCGGGCGTCAGGTCGGAGACCGCGATCGGGCCAGGGGGCAGATCCCGCAGCGCTAGCCGGAAGGGGTCGTCCTCGTCCCGCCAGATCCGTACCTCGATGCCGAGGGCGTCGAAGCGGTCTCGGCCGATGTCGGCGAACTCGAGGGCGGGCGAGACGAACGCGACGGGCAGCACGGCATCGGACGGGATCACCAGCGCGGTCAATCGTTCGTGTGAGTGCGTGCTCAGCCCGGTCAGGTAGCCCAGGTCCGGACCCGGCGTGATCATGACCGCCGAGAGGCCGCCCTTCCGGGCCCGCTCACGGACTTGATCGATCCGGCGCCGCAAGCCGGCGGGCGTCGATGCAGCAGAGGACATGACCGCAACCTATCGCCACCGGACCAGGCCATCAGCGGCGGATGAGCAAAGCAGCGGATACGTTTGCGTTGCCGATGGTCATCAACCTCTTCCTGCTGTTCGAGGCTTTCCGAGACCGTGAGCGTGGAATCAAAGTGGGGTAGCGGCCGGGCGGGCTCGACGTGTCGATTCCGCCGACGCCGTGGAAATGCCGACAGCCCCGGCCCGACGGGGCCGAGGCTGTAGCGCTGACTTTACTTGTCAGAAAGGATTGCTGCGGTGTCCGAGGGGGGACTTGAACCCCCAAGCCCCGTGAAGGGCACTAGCACCTCAAGCTAGCGCGTCTACCAATTCCGCCACCCGGACGAGGGTCGCCGCGTGCAGCGGCGGATGAACTATAGCAACGAGCTGCTGTGCTCCAAAGTCGGGCCGTCAACGATCCGGGAGTGATGCCGGAGGGGAGCGATCGAACGCCTCGAGCACGGGTAGCTGATGCATCTTCGGTCGGCCGGTCGTGCTGCGGGGTCGACGCCCAAAGGTTGTCGAAGCGGGTCAAGTGCGGATGTGACAGGAGGGTCGAAAGTTGACCGGTGGGGCGGATGGGATTACATCAGGCTGATCTGCGTGGGGATTCGGCAATGCCATTCAAGAATTTTTCTCAAGATCTACTCAGCGCGGCGTGAACTGTGCTTGGATTCTGATCTCCTGACGTCTCCCTTTTCCCCCGAAGGGTCATTCCATGCTTCGTCGTCTGGGCTTTCGCGCCTTTGCCGTCGCCGTTGTTGCCATTCTGCTGATTCCGATCAGCACCCTGGTGTCCCGAGCCGATCCATTGCCCGCCGATTACAGCGGCACAACCCACGGCGACGTGCTGGGGCTCGATGTGACTGCTGCGGGTCTCACGATCGGTGCGGCGCTGGGTCACTCCAGCACCGACGTCGCCAGTTCGGGCGACCCTCGGGCTCAGGCGGAGTCGGCGAATCTGGAGGCTGATGCCGTCGGAATCCCGATTGCGGTGTCGTCCGGGACGGCCGCCTCGGACAGCGGGACGGCCACCGACAACTACGACGTCGGGCTCGGACAGGTCGACGTACCGCCGCTCCTGGACACCGGCGTGATCACCGGAACGGGCGCGACGCGCTGGCCCGGAGAAGCGATGTGCGTACCGGACGGCAGCCCGATCGCCACCTCCACCACCAGCCTGGCGAGTGCCGCGCTGGGCATCACCGGGATCGACATCCTGGAACTCGGCGCCGCGTCGACGACCGGCGAGACCCACCTGGACAACGGGTCCGTCGTGTCCACCAGTTCCGGCGTTCTCGCAGACACATCGTTGATCAACGGCCTGGTGCAGCTGCACGTGCTCGATCAGCCGCGCATCACCGCGACCTCGGACGGCGCCACCGGGACGGCGACCGCCAACAACTACGCAGTCGCGGTCACCGTCGGCGGGACGACGACCACCCTGCGGGCCGGCGGAACGCTCCCGGTCGACCTGACGATCCCGCTGGTCGCCAACGTGCACCTCGACATCTCGGTCGGGTCGTTGCAGGATCTGTCGTCGGGAGCAACGGGATCGGCGAGTACGAGCTTCCTGCGGATCACCGGCAGCATCACCGCCCTCGGCGGCGTTTCGCTGGCCAGCCTGGACATCGGCCTGCTGCCGCTGAACGCCACCGCTACCGGTGCTCCGGACGGCGTCGAATGTGACCGGCTGGACGCCCCGACCATCACCGCGCCGGCCGACGGCGCCGAGACCGACGGTTCGCCGACGATCAGTGGCACCGGAGTTCCGGGCGCCACAGTGACCGTCGTCGAGGGCGCCGACGTGATCGGCACGGCGGTGGTCGGTGACGACGGGACCTGGTCACTGCAACCAGACTCTGCGTTGGCCGAGGGATCGCACACCATCTCTGCCACCCAGGCCACCGATACAGCAAGCTCCGACCCGTCGAACGCGGTCAACTTCACCGTGCTGGACACCACTCCACCGGGGCCACCGGTGATCACCGGCCCGCCGGACGGGAGCTCGACCAACGTCGCGACGCCGACGATCAGCGGAACGGCGGAGGCCGGCTCGGTGGTCACCGTCACGACCGACGACGGCACCGTGCTGGGAACCGCGGCCACCGATGCTGACGGCAACTGGAGCCTCGTTCCCGACGATCCGCTGGCCGACGGTGCCTACACGATCACGGCCACCGCAACCGATGACGCGAACAACACCTCCGAGGCATCGGACCCGGTGACCTTCACCGTCGACACGCAGCTGCCGGACGCACCGGAGATCACCGCACCCGCCGACGGGTCGACGATCGGTGACGCAACGCCGACGATCACCGGCTCCGGCGAACCCGGAGCGAATGTCGAGGTGTTGGTCGACGGCACGTCACTGGGCACCACGACCGTGAACGACGACGGCACCTGGAGCATCGACGTCACCGACGCCCTCGGCGAGGGCGGCCATGTGATCACCGCGACCCAGACCGACCCGGCAGGCAATCGCAGCGACCCGACGACCTCGTCGTTCGTTGTCGACACCGTCGCCCCGGCAACCCCGACCATCACCGCACCCGCCGACGGGTCGGTCACCGCCGATGACACCCCGGACATCTCCGGTACGGCAGAACCGGGATCCACGGTGACCGTGAGCTCCGACGACGGCACCGAGCTCGGCACGGCGACGGCCGACGACAACGGCATCTGGACCCTCACCCCGGATGCCTTGGCCGACGGCGACTACACGATCACCGCGGTCGCGACCGACAGCGCCGGCAACGACTCGCCGACCTCGGCTCCGAGCACCTTCACCGTCGACACCACAGCTCCGGACGCACCGGTGATCACGGCGCCCGCCGACGGCTCGACCAGCAACGACAGCACCCCGACGATCAGCGGAACCGGGGAGGCCGGCACCACGGTCGAGGTCACCGTCGACGGCGACGTGATCGGCACCACGACCGTCGACGAGGACGGCAACTGGAGTCTGCCGGTCCCGGCTCCGCTGGCCGACGGCGACCACACCGCCACCGCGACCCAGACCGATCCTGCCGGGAACACGTCCGGCGAGTCCGAACCGGTCGCGTTCACCATCGACACGACCGCACCGGACGCGCCGGTGATCACTACGCCGGCCGACGGCTCGGTGACCGGCGACAGCACCCCGACCATCAGCGGTACCGCAGAGCCTGGCGCGACGGTGACCGTGACCACCGCGGACGGCACCGAGCTCGGCACCGCAACCGCGGACGGCGGCGGAGACTGGAGCTTCGCAGCGGATGCCCTGGACGACGGGACCTACACCATCACCGCGACCGCGACCGACGAGGCCGGCAACGGCTCGGTCCCCTCGGAGCCGGTGACGTTCACCGTCGACACGACCGCACCGGAGGCGCCGGTGATCACCGGGCCCGCCGACGGATCGACGATCGCCGACAACACCCCGACCATCGTCGGCACCGGGGAGCCCGGCGCCACTGTCGAAGTGAGCATCGACGGTACGGTGATCGGCACCGCCGACGTCGGCGACGACGGCACCTGGTCGCTGGATCCGAGTGACGCGCTGGCCGACGGCGAGCACACCGTCACGGCGACCCAGACCGACCCGGCCGGCAACGTGTCCGGCGCGTCCGACCCGGTCGACTTCACCGTCGACACCACCGCGGCCGGGCCCCCGGTGATCACCGAGCCCGGCAACGGCGACGTCACCACCGATCCGACGCCGACCATCTCCGGCACCGGCGAGGTCGGCAGCACCGTGACCGTCGTCGACTCCGACGGCAACGAGCTGGGTACGGCCGAGGTCGGCGCCGACGGCAACTGGTCGCTGACCCCGGGCGCGCTGGCGGACGGCACGTACACGATCACCGCCACCCAGACCGACGAAGCGGGCAACGAATCCGCGGCCTCGGCCCCGGTGATCTTCACTGTCGACAGCACGGCGCCGGATGCCCCGGTGATCACCGCGCCCGCCGACGGCAGCACCACCAACGATCCGCTGCCCACCGTCACCGGCACCGGCGAGCCCGGTGCGACAGTGTCGGTCAGCGTCGACGGCACCGAGGTCGGCACCACGACCGTGAACGGCGACGGTAGCTGGACGCTTCCGCTCACCGACCCGTTGAGCGATGGTGATCATGAGATCACGGCGACCCAGACCGATCCGGCCGGCAACACCTCCGACCCGTCGGAACCCGTCACCATCACCGTCGACGCCACCGCACCCGAGGCGCCCGCGATCACCGGCCCGGAAGACGGTTCCACCCTGACCGACCCGACCCCGACGATCACCGGTACCGGGGAACCGGGGGCGACCGTCACGGTGATCATCGACGGACAGCCGGTCGGCACCGCCGATGTCGGTGACGACGGCAGCTGGTCCTTCGACGTACCCGCCGATTCTGCGTTGGACGACGGAACCCACGAGATCACCGCGACCCAGACCGATCCGGCCGGCAACAGCTCGCCGGTCTCCGATCCGGTCAGCGTCACGGTCGATGCCACCGCTCCGGAACCGCCGGTGATCACCGAACCGGTCGACGGCAGCGTGACCGGTGAGCAGACCCCGGACATCTCCGGTACGGCCGAGCCTGGTTCGACGGTGACCGTGATCATCGACGGCGACCCAGCAGGTACGACAACCGCGGACGACAACGGTAGCTGGACGTTCACTCCGACCGAGCCGCTCGCCGACGGTGATCACGAGATCACCGCGACGGCCACCGACCCGGCCGACAACACCTCCGACCCGTCCGATCCGGTGACCGTCACCGTCGACAGCACCGCACCGCAGGCGCCGGTGATCACCGGCCCGGCCGACGGTGCGGTCACCAACGCCGATCCGGTCGCCGTCACCGGTACCGGCGAGCCCGGCGCGATCGTCGAGATCACCGTCGACGGCGAGGTCGTCGGCAGCACCCAGGTCAACGACGACGGCAATTGGAGCTTCACCCCGTCCGAACCGTTGGGCGACGGCGAGCACACCATCGGCGCCACCCAGACCGATGCCGCCGGCAACACCTCACCCGCGGCCGATCCGGTGACCATCACCGTCGACACCACCGCACCGGCCGCGCCGGTGATCAGTTCACCGGCCGACGGCGCCGCCCTGAACGACGCCACGCCGACGATCACCGGTACCGGTGAACCCGGCGCGACGGTCGAGGTCTTCGTCGACGGCGCATCGATCGGGACCGTGATCGTCGGTGACGACGGCGGCTGGAGCATCACGGTGCCCGACGATCAGCCGCTGACCGGCGGTGATCACGTGATCACCGCGGGCCAGACCGACCCGGCGGGCAACGCATCCCCGGTATCCGACCCGGTCACCGTGACGATCGACTCCGATGTCGCGCCGCCCGGGATCGAATCACCGGCCGACGGATCGTCGACCAACGACTCCACGCCGGCGATCACCGGCATCGGCGAGCCGGGGGCGACGGTCACCGTGACCTCGGGCGACACCGTGCTCGGGACCGCGACCGTGGACGGCGACGGCAACTGGAGCCTCACCCCGGACGCGTTGGCCGATGGTACGTACACGATCACCGCAACCCAGACCGATGCCGCCCAGAACGCCTCCGAGGCATCGGATCCGGTGACGTTCACCGTCGACACCGCGGCGCCGGCGGCACCCGCCGTCACCTCACCCGTCGACGGTGCTGCCACCGACGACGCCACTCCGGTGATCACCGGCACCGGAGAGCCGGGCGCCACCGTCACCGTGATCATCGACGGCGACGATGTCGGTACGGCGGTGGTCGGCGAGGACGGCAGTTGGTCGGTCGAGCTGACCGATCCGCTGGCTGACGGTGATCACACCGCCAGCGCCACCCAGACCGACCCGGCCGGCAACACCTCCCCGGCATCGGAGCCGGTCGGTTTCACCGTCGACACCGCAGCCCCGGACGCTCCGGTGATCACCGGACCGGCCGACGGCGCGAAACTGGCGACGAGTACGCCGACGATCACCGGCACCGGCGAGCCCGGCGCGACGATCACCGTCACCGACGAGGACGGCGATCAGATCGGGACGGCTGTGGTCGGCGCGGACGGCACCTGGAGTCTGGTCAGCACCGAGTTGTTGGACGGTCCGCACGTGATCACCGCTACCGCGACCGATCCGGCCGGCAACGTCTCGGACGAATCCGAACCGGTCGGGTTCACCATCGACACCATCGCTCCGGGATCACCGGTGATCGACCAGCCGGCCGACGGCTCGACCACCGGCGACAACACCCCGGTGATCTCCGGCACAGGCACGCCGGGCTCGACCGTCACTGTGAGCGTCGACGGCAACCAACTCGGCACCGTCGAGGTGGATGACGACGGCAACTGGAGCGTCCGGGTGACCGATCCGCTCGCCGACGGTGAGCACATGATCACCGCGGTCCAGACGGACCAGGTCGGCAACAGATCCGATCCGACGACCGCCACGGTGACCGTCGACACCCAGGTCGATCCGCCGACCATCACCGGCCCGGTCGACGGCTCGACGATCGGTGACCGGACGCCGGTGGTGACCGGCACCGGCGAACCCGGTGCGATCGTCGAAGTCGAGGTGGACGGTACGAAGGTGGGAACGGTGGAGGTCGACGCGGACGGCTCCTGGTCGATCCCGATCACCGACGCTCTCGGCTACGGCGAGCACCGGGTCACCGCGATCCAGACCGATGCCGCCGGCAACGCCAGTGAGGCGGTCGAATCCGGGTTCACAGTGATCAACACCGAGCCGCCGGCACCGCCGGTGATCACCGAGCCCGCCGACGGCGGCCAACTGGATCCCGGCAATCCGGTGATCGGCGGCACCGGCGAACCGGGCGCGACCGTCCAGGTCAGTGTCAACGGTCGTCCGATCGGCAGCGCCGAGGTCGGCGTCGACGGCACCTGGTCGGTCGCGGTGCCGACCGATCTCGGCTGCGGTGATTACAGTGCTGTCGCTACGCAATCGGCCGTCCGGATGTCGGCCGCCACGACGTTGAGCACGCTGCTGGTCAGCTCGTCGGCCTCGGATCCGGTGCAGTTCGCCGTTCCGTGCTCGTCGCCCGGCGGCAACCAGCCGGGTGGCAATCAGCCCGGCGGCAATCTGCCCGGTGGCAATCAGCCTGGCGGCAACCAGCCCGTTGGCACCATGCCGGCAGGGAGCGGCGGGAACGGCGGTGGCCTTGCCAGTACCGGCAGCCCGGCGGGCATGCTCTGGATCAGCCTGCTCGGTGCAGTCGCGTTGCTCGGCGGGCTGGTCCTGATCCGCCGACGGCAGGCGCTGAAATGAGGTGCGGCCGGGACTGAACGGATCGGCGGCGACAGAATGGCGTTGTGACCGGATTCGACACCGCTGTGGAAGAGCGCTACTTCGAGGACTACCGGCCGGGCACGCAGGTCCGGCTCGGTGCGGAGCGGGTGACCGAGGCGGATGTGCTGCGGTTCGCCCGCGAGTTCGACCCACAGTCGATCCATGTCGACGTCGAGAGGGCGGCGGCCGGACCGTTCGGTGGCTTGATCGCATCGGGCTGGCACACGGCAGCGTTGATGATGCGGGTGTTCGCGACCTCGTTCCTGAACGAGGCCGCGAGCCTGGCATCTCCCGGGGTGGACGAGCTGCGCTGGCTGCGGCCGGTCCGGCCGGGGGACATCCTGTCGGCGCGGTTCACGGTGCTCGACGCCCGGCCGTCACGATCGAAACCCGACCGCGGCGTCGTCCGGACCCGGATCGAGATGATCAACGCCGACGACGAGCCGGTACTGACGATGATCGCGATGAACATCATCCGCCGCCGCACCCCCGGACCGGCTGAGGAGCAGGCCAGCCGATTCTCCGACGTCACCGAAGCCTGCCGGACCTTGATCACCGAGCGGTTCGCCGATGGTCAGGAGGCCGGGGCCGCGGCCATGTTGCTCGCGGACGGGACCATCCTGACCGGCACCGCGCCCGAGGTGCTGAACCCGTCGGTGGAGAGCTGCCACGAACTGGAGCCGTTCGCGGCAGCGTACCGATTGGGGCAACCGATCCTCGCCTCGATCTGTCTGCATCGCCGCGGGGACGGCAGCTTCGTCGTGCTCAGCCCGTGCGGGGTCTGCCGGGAACGGCTGGCGATCCACGGCCCGGACGTCCGGGTCGCCGTCACCATCCCGGACGACCCGACCGTCGTCAGCTGGGAACCGCTCAGCGCCGTCCTTCCGCACTACTGGATGACAGCCTTCGCCGACGATCTGCCGGACGGGTGGACCGGTACGGCCGGGGCGACGAGTTAGGCAAGGCTCAGTTTTCTGGAATCATTCCAAAGAAGCTTCTAGAATGGCGCCCATGACCCAGACGATGCCCACCGCGGACCACGGCCGGCCGTTCGACGGCGAGGACCGCTCGACGCATGCCGAGCCGCAGGGCAGCGGCATCAACCAGAAGCTGAACTGGCTGCGGGCCGGTGTGCTCGGCGCCAACGACGGCATCGTCTCCGTCGCCGGCATCGTGGTCGGTGTGGCCGGCGCCTCGGTCGGCCGCGGCGCCATCGGCCTGGCCGGTCTGGCCGGACTGGTGGCCGGCGCGCTGTCGATGGCTGCCGGTGAATACGTCTCGGTCAGCACGCAGCGCGACACCGAACGGGCGCTGATCGAGAAGGAGAAGCGCGAGCTGGCCGAGATGCCGGAGGAGGAGTTGGACGAGCTCGCCGGCATCTACCGGGACAAGGGGCTGTCCGAGCCGCTGGCCCGCCAGGTCGCCGAAGAGCTGACCGCCAAGGATGCGCTCGGTGCCCATCTGGACGCCGAGCTCAAGATCGACGCCGACGACCTGTCCAATCCCCTCACGGCGGCCCTCGCGTCGGCGCTGAGTTTCACCGTCGGCGCATTGCTGCCGCTGCTGATGATCGTCCTCACCCCGGAGCTGGTACGCATCCCGCTGACCTTCGCCGCGGTGGTGATCGCGCTGGCGTGCACGGGTCTGGTGAGTGCCCGCCTCGGTGGGGCGCCGGCTCGGCGAGCCATCCTACGCAACGTCCTCGGCGGGGCGGTCGCGATGACGGTCACCTACATCATCGGACGACTGGTCGGCACCCTCTGATCGGGTCGAACCTGAGGGCGATGACAGAATCGGGGCATGACCGTACCCTCCCAGCCGGCCGTTGAACAGCAGTACGCACCCGACGCCGAGGTCGTCGACATCTGTCGCGACCTGATCCGGATCGACACGTCCAACTACGGTCCTGAGCCGGGACCGGGGGAGCGGGACGCCGCCGAACGAGTGGCCGGCCTACTGGACGAGGTCGGCATCGCCAGCGAGCTGTACGAGTCCGCGCCGCGGCGGACCAGCCTGGTGGCCAACTGGGAACCCGACGGCGTCGATCGCGATGCGCCGCCGCTGCTGATCCACGCCCACCTGGACGTCGTCCCCGCCAACGCCGCCGACTGGCAGGTCGATCCGTTCGCCGGCGAGGTGACCGACGGCTGTGTCTGGGGACGCGGGGCGGTCGACATGAAGGACTTCGACGCGATGGTGTTGAGCGTCGTCCGTGCTCGGGCCCGAGCCGGCGTCGCGCCGCGGCGGCCGATCCGGCTGGTGTTCACCGCCGACGAAGAGGCCGGCGGTTCGCTGGGATCGCAGTGGCTCGTTGATCAACATCCGGAGTTGATCAAGGACTGCACCGAGGCGATCGGCGAGGTCGGCGGCTTCTCGCTGACGATCAAGGATGATCTTCGGCTGTACCTGATCCAGACCGCCGAGAAGGGCATGAACTGGCTCAAGCTGATCGCCGACGGCACCGCCGGCCACGGCTCGATGCGCAATGACGACAACGCCGTCACCGAGCTGGCCGGCGCGGTGTCGCGAATCGGCAGCTACAAGTGGCCGGACCGGATCACTCCGGCCCAGCAGGCCTTCCTGGATGCGATCTCCGAGGCGCTGGAGATCGAACTCGATCCGGACACCGTCGAGGAGACCCTGGCCAAGCTGGGCAGCATCTCCCGGATGATCGGCGCCACCATGTCCAACACCGCCAACCCGACCATGATCGCTGGCGGCTACAAGCACAATGTCATCCCCGGGCAGGCGACGGCGGCGATCGACGGCCGAACGGTGCCGGGTGGCCGGGAGGAGTTCCTGGAGACGATCACCGAACTGATCGGGCCGAAGGTCCGCTACGAACACGCCGTCGACCTGCCGTCGGTGGAGACCGAGTTCGCCGGTGCGCTGACCGAGGCGATGCAGGCCAGCCTGCTGACCGAGGATCCGGGAGCGCGGGCGGTGCCGTACCTGCTCAGCGCCGGCACCGACGCCAAGGCCTGGGACCGGCTCGGTGTCCGCTGCTACGGATTCGCGCCGCTGCGGCTGCCAGCCGACCTCGATTTCGTCGGCATGTTCCACGGCATCGACGAGCGGGTGCCGACCGATTCGCTGGAATTCGGCGCCCGGGTTCTGGACAAGTTCCTCGCGATCGCTTGATCTCGGTACTAGCCTGAAGCGGCAATGAAACAGCCCGTTGAGTACCAGGTCGAGCGAGTCCGGTTGGGCCGCCATCTCTCCCGTGGTGCTGTCCGCAGACTGCTCACCGACCAGGCCGAGTACGGCGGCTGGGAGCTGACCCGACTGCGCCGCTACCGCGACGGCACCCGCGAGGTGTGGATCCGCCGCAAGATCATCAAGGTGCGATCCACCCTCGACCCCGACCTCGACCGCCTACTCGGCTCCTGAACCCACCCGCCCCTCACCGCTGACCCGTCAGTTTCTCCCCGACACGCCCGGCGTGTCGGGGAGAAACTGACGGGTCAGCGGTGAGGGGCGGGGACGGTATAGGGCTGGCCCGGTTCGGGCGGTCCGGGTAGGTTCAGCGAACATGCAGACCCCCGACGCCGCAGTCTCCGGTGATGATCAGCAACCTCCGCGGCTGAGTCGGCGCACGGTGCTGGCCGGCAGTGGCGCACTGGCCACCGGACTGGTCGTGCTGCCGAGCCGGAGCACCATCCCGGCAGTTGCCGACCCAGCCGAGTTCGGCACCCTGCGCGGCACCTGGACCGACCTCTTCCTCGGCAGCGGCTTCGATCCGGACGCGGAGCCGTTCGCCGGCAAACTCCGAGCGGTCGGCGAGACCGCCCGGCGCTATCTGGACGGTCTCGCCCCGGCAGCGGGCTCGCTCTGGCCGGACCTGAACTACCACGACCCGGACCCGGACACCGACACCGATTCGTTCAACTACTCGGCCCGGATGAATACCACGATCACCCGGTTGCGGCAGATCGCCGAGGCGGTCCGCCAGCCGGGGACCGGGCTGACCGGAGACAGCACCGCGACCCAGGCGGTGATCGACGGACTCGACCAGCTCAACACCGAGGTGTACGCCGACGGCCTGGCCCGGTTCGGGAACTGGTGGAACTTCCAGATCGGCGGCGCCCAGGACCTCATGACGACGGCGATCCTGATCTTCGACGAACTGACCACCGAACAACGCAGCCGGTACGCCGCCGCGGTCGACTACTACGTTCCGGACTCGACCTTTGACCATTACACCGGCACCAGCACCGGCGCCAACCGGGTGGACCTGTGCCTGAGCGTGATCCTGCGCAGCCTGCTGGCCGACAACGCCGATCGGCTGACGCTGGCCCGGGACGCGCTGTCGCCGGTCTTTCCCTACGTCACCACCGGGGACGGCTACTACGCCGACGGATCATTCATCCAGCACAGCAAGATCCCCTATATCGGTGGCTACGGCGCCGTCCTGGTCAGCGGGCTCGGACGGCTCTTCGCCCTGTTGCGGGGTAGCAGCTTCGAGATCACCGACCCGAATCGATCACTCTTCCTGGACACCATCGACAATGCGTTGGCACCGTTCATCTACAACGGTCTGATGATGGACTGCGTCTCCGGGCGAGGCATCACCCGCCAAACCAGCAGTGATCACGCCAAGGGGCACTCGGTGCTGCCGTCGATCGCATTGATCGCCAAGGGCGCAGACGCCGAGCAGGCCCGGCGCTGGCGCGGAATGATCAAGGGGTGGGCCCAGCGGGACGACTACGACGAGGCGGTCGGAGCCGGTCTGAGCCTGGTCGGACTGGCCGACATGTTGCAGGTGATCAACGACGACTCCGTCGACCCGCGGGATGAACCCGTCGAGCACCGGGTCTTCGCCCAGATGGACCGAGCGACCCACCGCCGACCCGGCTGGGCCGCAGCGATCTCCGCGGCCTCGGAACGGATCGCCTACTACGAGACCGGCAACCACGAGAACAAGCGTGGCTGGCACACCGGATCTGGCTGGTTGCAGTGGTGGACCGCCGATGATCTCGGGCAGTACTCCGATGCCTATTGGCCGACCGTCGATCCCTATCGGCTGCCTGGCACCACGGTGTCCACCAAACGCCTCGCCGACGAGGCCGGCGGCCCGTGGACCAATCCGACACCCGACGCGGCCTGGGTCGGCGGCACCGGTGACGGCACGTTCGGCGCCTTCGGCCAGCACCTGATCGGCTTCCAGAGCACCTTGAAGGCAAGGAAATCCTGGTTCTGCCTGGATGACGCGATCGTCTGCCTGGGCGCCGGCATCGGCTCGCGTGACGCCGAGCCCGCCGAGACGATCATCGACAATCGGGCACTCGGCGAGCAGGGCACAGCAGACCTGCTCGTCGACGGAGTCCGACAGCCCGGAACCCAGGGCTGGACGAAGACCTTCGACCACCCGGGCTGGGCCCACCTGGACGGTCACGCCGGCTACGTGTTCCTGCAGCCGACCGTATTGACCGCGCTCCGCGATGAACGGACCGGGACCTGGCACGACATCAACGACGGTGGCAGCACCGATCCGATCACCCGTCGCTACCTCACCCTGACCACCGATCACGGCGTCGAACCCGACGATGCCGGGTACGGCTACCTGCTACTTCCGGGGGCGAGCCGGACACAGACCGAGGCCTACGCCCGTGAGCTGCGCAGCAAGGTCCGCGTATTGGCCAATTCCGCTGCCCAGCAAGGGATCTCGATGCCGACCGGCAAGGTGACGGCGATCAACTTCTGGCAGGCCGGACAGCTGGGTGACCTGGCGATGTCCGCTCCGGCCTCGGTGCTGATCAGCGAGGAGCGAGGCAGGGCTGCCATCTGCGTGGCCGATCCGGGTCGGCAGCTGACCTCGGCCGTCCTGATCTGGAAACGCAAGGTCAGCCGGGTCATCTCAGCGCCCGACACCGTGACCGCGACCCGTACCGGCAACGAACTGGCGGTGACCTTCGGCAGCCTCACCGGGCAGGCCGGCAGCACCCAGCGGATCGTGGTCGAGCTCGGCTAGCGCAACGGGCTGGTCGGCCGGGCGGCCATCCGGCCGCCGGACACGTCGTCCAAGGCGGTCGCGATCTCCGTCGGCAACGCCTTGCCCTCGACGGCCAGGGCGTCCTTCAACTGGGCTGATGACCGGGCACCGAGCAGCGGGGCAGTGATCCCGGGCGCGTCACGCACCCAGAGCAGGGCCACCTGCAACGGATCCAGGTCCAGCCCGTCGGCTGCCTTGGCGACCGCTTCGACGATCGCCCGGGAACGGGTCTGCAGATACGGTTCGGTGAACCAGGAGAAGTGATCACTGGCCGCGCGGGAGTCGCGGGGGATCCCGGTCCGGTACTTGCCGGTCAACACACCCCGGCCCAGCGGCGACCAGGGAAAGATGCCGAGCCCCAGTTCGCGGGCCGCCGGCAGTACTTCCACCTCGGCCCGGCGGGCCAGCAGCGAGTATTCGACCTGGGTGCTGGTGATCGCCGCGCGTCCCGGCACCGCCTGCTGCCAGGTCGCCGCCTGGGCGGTCTGCCAGCCGACGAAATTGGAGATGCCCACGTAGCGGGCCTTGCCGCTGGTCACCGCGTGGTCGAGTGCGGACAGCGTCTCGTCCAACGGGGCCGCGCCCCAGGCGTGCACCTGCCAGATGTCGACCCGGTCGGTGTCCAGCCGGCGCAGCGAACCTTCCAGGTCCTGCAACAGCGCCCGCCGGGAGGTGTCGGTGATCCGTTTGCCGTTGCGGATCGCGAACCCGGCCTTGGTAGCGATCACCAGGTCGTCGCGGTCGACCACATCGCGGGTCAGCTTGCCGATCAGCCGCTCGGCGTCACCGGCTGCGTACGCGGCCGCGGTGTCGATCAGGTTGCCACCGGCGGCACAGAAATCGGTCAACAGGTCTCGGGCGTCCTCGGCGCTGGTGTCCCGGGCCCAGGTCAGGGTGCCCAGCCCCAGTCGGGACACCTCCAGTCCGCTGCTGCCGACACGCCGGGTCTCCATGGGAGACGACCCTAACGCCTGCCGGTCCCGATCTCCGCGTTGGACGACCCCAAGGAGGGTGCTGAACAATGTGCCCGTCGCGAGCGGTGCGATGTGCGTGCAGCGGCACGGCGCGCGCCTGAGGGCGTGCGTCAGCACGTTGAAGGAGCGCAACGCCGCCGATGTGCGTGCAGCGCACCGGGCCAGCAGGGCAGATTGTTCAGCAGTCTCCTAAGGTTGCGGCTTGTGAGTTGGTGGGAGATCGTGGTGATCGCGCTGGCCGGGCTGTGGGCGGGGACGATCAATACGGTGGTCGGTTCCGGCACCCTGGTCACGTTCCCGGTACTGGTCGCGCTGGGCTACCCGCCGGTCACCGCCACCACCTCGAACGCGATCGGCCTGATCACCGGCACCGTCACCGGCGCCTGGGGCTACCGGCACGAGCTGACCGGCCAGCGCAACCGGCTGATCCGCTACAGCATCGCTTCCTTCATCGGCGCCATCGGTGGCACGATCCTGCTGCTGTCACTGCCTCCCGACGCCTTCGAGGCCATCGTCCCGGTCCTGGTAGGGCTGGCCGTGCTGCTGGTCGCGGTGCAACCGTTCCTCACCCGCTGGGTCCGCCGACGCCGAGAGTCCGGAGAGGTGCCCGTCGGACCCGATGCCGGGACCCGGCACGCGCCACTGCTGTACTTCCTGATCTTCCTGATCGGCATCTACGGCGGCTACTTCACCGCCGCCCAGGGGATCATGCTGGTCGGTGTGATGGGCTTGATGTTGTCCGAGCCGTTGCAACGGCTGAACGGCTTCAAGAACGTGTTGAGCGCTGTGGTCAATCTGGTGGCCGGGACGATCTACGCCTTCGTCGCCCCGATCAGCTGGCCGGTGGTCGGCATCCTGGCCGTCACCTCGACGATCGGTGGTCTGATCGGCGCCAAGATCGGCCGCAAGCTGCCGCCGACCGTACTACGGGTGATCATCGTGATCATCGGCCTGGCCGCCATCGTCCGGCTCCTCACCCAGTAACCCTGCCGTTCCCGCGCACTTTCGCCGTCCCCGCGCATGCTGTACCGCGCGCTGGCACTGCCACGGTGCGCGGGAACGGGGGCTGGTGCGGGTTACCGTGTGCTGCATGCGGCTCGCTCTCAATCTCGGATACATGGTCGGATCGGATGATCCTCAAGATCAACTTCGGCTGACCCGGCATGCCGAGGACCTCGGCTTCGACTCGGTCTGGACCGCCGAGGCCTACGGCTCGGACACGCCGACCGTGCTGGCCTGGCTCGCCGGGCAGACGACGACGATCGGACTCGGCGCTGCGGTGATGCAGATCCCGGCCCGGACCCCGGCGATGGCCGCGATGACCGCCGCCAGCCTGGACCGGCTGTCCGGCGGCCGCTTCCGGCTGGGTCTCGGTGTCTCCGGTCCGCAGGTCTCCGAGGGTTGGCACGGCGTCCGGTTCGCTGCGCCGTTGGGCCGGACCAGGGAATACCTGGAGGTCCTCGAGTTGGCCCTGGACCGCAGAACCGTCGCCCATCAGGGCAAGCACTTCCCGCTGCCGTTGCCGGACGGACCGGGCAAGCCGTTGAAGCTGATGATCAAGCCGGTCAGTGAACGGATCCCGCGCTATCTCGCCGCCGTCGGCCCGAAGAACCTCGAGCTCTGCGGCGAGCTCACCGACGGCTGGCTCGGCATCTTCTACGCGCCCGACTTCGCCGCCGAGCAGCTCCGGCACATCGAGGCCGGTCGGGCCAAGATCAACAAGACCCTGGACGACTTCGACGTGATGGCCACCGTGCCGCTGGTGATCGGCGACGACGCCGCAGCGGCCGCCAACCCGATCAGGCCGTACGCCGCGCTCTACATCGGCGG
This sequence comes from Microlunatus soli, assembly GCF_900105385.1. Classification (NCBI taxonomy): domain Bacteria; kingdom Bacillati; phylum Actinomycetota; class Actinomycetes; order Propionibacteriales; family Propionibacteriaceae; genus Microlunatus; species Microlunatus soli. The sequence goes on from NZ_LT629772.1 coordinate 4,656,387, forward strand.
CATGGGCAGCCGGGAACAGAACTTCTACAACCGGCTCGCCGTCCGGATGGGATACGAGGCCGAGGCCGCCGAGATCCAGGACCTCTATCTGGGCGGACGGCAACGCGACGCGATGGCCGCGGTGCCGCAGCAGTTCATCGACGACACCTCGCTGGTCGGTGACACCGGCCGGCTCGCCGAACGCCTCCAGGCCTTCGCCGCTTCCGGTCTGACCACCTGTGCGGTCAGCCCATACGGGACGGTCGAGACCAAACTCGCCGCGCTCACTACCATCGCCACCGCCTACGAACGCTCCGGCGTCGCCTGAGCCCGTCGATGGATCGGTTGTCTTCGCGATCTTGGTGCGGGGGTGCCGTTCGGTACGGCTGAGGGGGCGCCCGCCCTCGCAGCCTCACCCCTGCTCGCAAGCCCGCAGGGCTGAGTTGCAAACGCCCGACCCACCCAGCGCCCCTCAGCCGCACCGAACGGCAGTCTGTGCCACGGCTTGCGTTGCTCGCCGGTGCCGATCGAACGTGACCGACGTCCACGAGCCGGTCGAAGGGAACGCTCCCGACCGAGGTCCCTGAGCATGTCGAAGGGCGCGCAACCTGGCCGGGGCGCTGAGTCTGCCGAGGTGCGCAAGGCCCGGCTCGATCGACGACCCTGAAGGGGCTCGCGAATCTGCTGTAGGGCGCGGTCTGCGACGCATCGCACCCGCGGGTGATCTACGCGCTGCCGAACGGATCCAGCACGCCGGTGAGCAGCAGCGCGGCGACCACCAGGGCCAGGCCGATCCGGTAGATCACGAACGGCCAGAAACTGTGGGTGCTGACGAACTTCAGCATCCAGGCGATCATGATGAAACCGACCACGAAGGCGACGACGCCGGCCAGGATGGTCGGACCCCAGGAGACCTGGGTGGCCGCCGAGCCGGTGAGCGCCTCGTACAACTGGTAGATGCCGGCGCCCATCACGGCGGGAATGGCCAGCAGGAAGGAGTAGCGGGTCGCGGCCTCACGGGTGTAGCCCATCGCCAGACCGGCGGTGATCGTTCCGCCGGACCGTGAGACGCCCGGGATCAGCGCCAACGACTGCGCCAGACCGTAGAGGATGCCGTGCTTCCAGGTCAGGTCCTCGAGTTTGCGCTGCTGCCTGCTCAGGCTGTCGATCACCCCGATCACCAGACCGAAGCCGGCCAGCATCGCCACGGTGATCCACAGATTGCGGAAGGTGCTGTCGATCCAGTTCTGCAGCAGTAGGCCGAGCAGCACGATCGGGACCGAGCCGATGATCACCAGCCAACCCATCCTGGCGTCGGGGTCGCTGCGGTCGATCTTGCCGATCAGCGCCAGGAACCAGGCCTTGATGATCCGGCCGATGTCCTTGCGGAAGTAGACGATCACCGCGGTTTCGGTGCCGATCTGGATGATCGCGGTGAATGCGGCGCCGGGGTCGGCATCGCCGAACAACTGACCGATGATCGAAATGTGCGCGCTGGAGGAGATCGGGAGGAATTCGGTGAGTCCCTGCACGATGCCGAGAACCAATGCCTCGAACCAACCCATCTGCTACCCACCTTCGCACCACGTACGCCGTCCATCGGCGCTCGCCATCTTGTCCTGTCGGAGCCGTTCGCCCCAAGCTGGCGCACCGATCCGGTGCCGGATGACGTGGAATTCGGCCCGCAGTACGACGCCGGTACGACCGTGCTCGGACCACTGAACCGACCGCCGGACCGACCGACGAGCGGACCGAGCGGAGGATCGGCGAACGGTGTCGGATACAAAGGAGTGGTGTCGATCCACGCCGAGCACCCGTTCCTGACCCCCGAACCCGACCGCGACCCGATCCGCCGTGCACGCGGTCGACTGAACGCGCCGGTGACGATCTGGGCCAGTGGATCGGAACGGGACCGTGCCGGGTTGACCGTCTCCTCGATGATCATCGCCGAAGGCGACCCCGGCGAGGTGATCGGCCTGGTGAATCCCGAATCGAGTCTGGGGGAGTCGATCGCCGACGCCGGCACAGTGGCGATCAGCGTGCTGGGCGGCCAGCATCGTCAGATCGCCGACGTCTTCGCCGGCGTGACCCCATCACCCGGTGGCAAATTCCGCACCGGACGATGGGGGCAGACCGAATGGGGCCCGGTGGCCGAGGGCGCACCCGCCTGGATCGGGGCCAGGCTGCTGGACGGCGAACCCGAACGGGCCGGTTGGGCACTGCTGGTCCGGGCCCGGATCGAGAAGGTGGTGCTGGCCGACCTCACCGAGGCCGACCAGGCGCTGGGCTACCTGCGTGGCAGGTATCAGTTCCCGTCCTGGTGAACCTGTTCACCGGGGCGGACCAGGTCGAGCGGATCCGCGCCCGTCAACTCCCGATAGACCGAGCGGGGGTCCTCGGCGAGCGCGGCCTTGGCCTGTCGGCTCGAGTCATCGGCCAGCACCTCGAGTTCGTCGTGCTCGACGCCGTCCAGGGCAGCTGACACCACATCGGCCGGGTCGTTCATCGGGATGTCCCAGCCGAAACCGCGCATCATGTCGGTGTCGGTCGCACCCAGGTGCAGGCCGGTGACCAGAGTTCCCTGTTCGGCCAACTCCAGCCGGATGCTGTTGGTCAGCGCCCATTCGGCTGCCTTGGCGACGTGGTAGGCGTTGTTGCCTGCGATCGCCCGCCAGGAGACCACCGACAGCAGGTTGACGATCGCGCCGCCGCCGTTGCGGGCCAAGGCGGGCGCGAACGCCTTGACCATCGACAGGGTGCCGAACAGATGGGTGTCGATCTCGGCCCGCAGCGCGTCCGGATCGCCGGTGACGACGTTCTGTGCCGTGGCGATCCCGGCGTTGTTGATCAGCAGATCGACGTCACCGGCGACTGCGGCTGCGGCCGCCACGCTGTCCGGATCGGTGATGTCGAGCCGCAGCACCTCGACCCCCGACATGTCGACCGACTCGGGTCTGCGGGCGGTCGCATAGACCTTGGTGGCGCCGCGTTCGAGCAGCTCCTCGGCGAACACGCGGCCGAGGCCGCGGTTGGCTCCGGTCACCAGTGCAGTGGATCCAGCGATCTTCATGGGGGTGCCTCCAAGGCCTGAGCTGAATAGGTGAAACCAAGTTAGGTCACCTGAATCCGGTTTTCCAACTCAGGGGCATACTTGAGACATGGCACACACCGGATCACCCAGGGTCGAGGCTGCGAGCAGGAGCTGTTCGCTGTCGGCCGGCCTTGCCGTGCTGGGTGACAAGTGGGCCCTGCTGCTGCTCCGGGAGGCGCTCGCCGGCGCGACGAAGTTCTCCGATTTCCGCGACGCGCTCGGAATCGCCCCCGACGTCCTGACCTCCCGATTGACCCGACTGGTCGACGCCGGTCTGATGACCAGGGAGTCCTACCGGGAGCCCGGGCAACGTGCCCGTGATCGCTACCGGCTGACCGATGCCGGGAGCGACTCGCTGGTCGCCCTGATCGCTCTGAAGCAGTGGGCCGACGTCAACGTGCAGCACGGCGACGACCCGTACGTCGAATTCCGCAGCGACGAGGGCAGGCCGGTGACGGTCCGGTTCACCGACGACCGCGGGCGCACGCTGCGTCCCGACCAGGTGCACGCCGAACACACACCGACCCGGCGAGCCGCAGCCGATGCGGGCGCTGACGTACAGTCCCCATCGTGACCACGGTGCTGCTCCTCCGGCACGGCCGGACCCAAGCCAACCTGACCGGCGTGCTCGCCGGTCGGACACCCGGCGTCGAGTTGGACGATGTCGGGATCGGTCAGGCGGCCGCTTCGGCGGAGCGGATCGCGCCGTTGCCGATCGCGTCCGTCGTCTCCTCACCGCTGCGCCGCTGCCGGCAGACGGCCAAGGCCGTCGTCGATGCCCGCGCCGAGCGGCTGCCGGTGATTGCCGAAGCCGGTCTGATCGAGTGCGGGTACGGCAGCTGGACGGGCCGCAAACTGCGGGAGCTGGCCAAGGAGGACCTGTGGCGGACGGTGCAGCAGCAGCCGTCGGCGGTCCGCTTCCCCGACGGCGAGGCGATGACGGAGATGTCGGCCCGAGCCACCGCGACGATCCGGACCTGGGACGCCAAGATCGCCGCCGAGCACGGCGACGATGCGATCTGGGTCGCCGTCTCGCACGGCGACGTCATCAAGGCGATCCTGGCCGACGCGCTGGGCATGCATCTGGACAGCTTCCAGCGGATCATGGTCGATCCGGCCTCGATCTCGGTGATCCACTACGCCGCGTCCCGGCCGTTCGTGCTGCGGATGAACACCGTCGGTCAGGATCTGGCATCGCTGATGCCCAAACCGGCCCCCAAGAAGCCAGGCCGGAAGTCGGCGAAGAAGAAGTCTGCCCGGCAGCCCGCGGCGCGGCCGAGCGACGCCGCTGTCGGCGGCGGAATGGGCGCCGACGACCTGGCTTGACCGGCCGGGCATAGGCTAGATCCCATGGCGATTCTTGTGCACCGCTACGACTCGCCCGACAGGTTCGTCGCCGGGACGGTCGGGCAGCCGGGGGAGCGGACGTTCTTCCTGCAGGCCCGCGAGGGCAACCGGATCACCAGTGTGGTGGTGGAGAAGCAGCAGGTCTCCGTCCTCGCCGAGCATCTGGAACGGGTGCTGGACGAGGTACTGCGCCGCAGTAGCGGGCAGGCCGAAGTGCCGCCACCGGTCCAGCAGGCCGCGGACATCTCACCGCTGGACGCGCCGATCACCGAGGAGTTCCGGGTCGGCACGATGACGATCGCCTGGGACCCGGGGGAGAACAAGCTGGTGATCGAGCTGTTCTCCAACGTCGACCAGCCGGAGGCCGAGGAGGGCGGCCCGGCAGAGCCGGTGTCCCCGGAGGTCGACGACGAGGTCGATGCCGACGAGATGATCGTGGTCCAGATCAGCCCGGCATACGCGCGCGACTTCATCGCCCGTGCCCAGGCACTGGTCGACGCCGGCCGGCCCGCCTGCCCGTTCTGTCTGCAGCCCATCGACGCCGATGGCCATATCTGCCCCAGGGCCAATGGTTATCGCCGACCGCTCTTCTGAAGCCGTCCCGGATCCTCCGGTTGCATCATCCCGTCTTGATCATCCGGCGTTGATCAGTGAGCCCGGCGACGGCGAGATGGAGATCATCGGACGACTCCGTCAGGCGTCCAACCAGACCTTCCTGGCCCGGATCACCGGTGACGACGGCCATCAACTCCAGGGCGTCTACAAACCGATCAAGGGCGAACGTCCGTTGTGGGACTTTCCCGAGCACACGTTGGGATTCCGCGAGGTGGCCGCCTACCGGGTGTCTCGGCTGGGCGGCTTCGACGTCGTCCCGGTGACCACCCTTGTCGACGGGCCGTTCGGGGTCGGCTCGATGCAGGTCTGGGTGGACTCCGCCCAGGACGAGGTCGACCGGGTGGTCGACCTGGTGCCCATCGATCAGGTGCCGGCGACGGGCTGGTTCCCGATCGTCGAGGGGTACGCCGCCGACGACAGCCCGATCGCGGTGATCCATGCCGATGATCAGCGGCTGCGGACGATGGCCGTCTTCGATGCGCTGGTCAACAACGCCGATCGCAAGGGCGGTCACATCCTGGCCAGCCAGGGCCGGGTGTTCGGTGTTGATCATGGGATCTGCTTCCACACCGAGAACAAGCTGCGCACCCTGCTCTGGGGATGGTCCGGGGAGACCTTGTCCGACACCGAACGGGCGATGATCACCACCGTGCTGGACGGAGCGGCCGATGAGGTCGGTGACCTGCTCGACACCGACGAGATCGACGCCCTGCTGGAACGTGGCTACGAATTGCTGACCACCGGACGGATGCCGTATCCGCACGGTGATTGGCACACCATCCCGTGGCCGCCCTTCTGATCGTGGCCACCCTTCTGGCCGATTCCCACTGATCCAGCCCGTTCGGATGGTGGCCCCGTTCGGATCGGGCCCGACGACAGGTCGGTAGGGTGGCGGGTATGCAGGCCTGGAAAGCCCCGTCCCTTCCGTCCGTGCCGGCCGGAGCCTCCGGCCCGAGCGAGGTGTCGATCTTCGACACCGCGGCGCAGGCGATCATCGATCTCGGACCCAAGCACGGGACCGCTCGGATGTACGTCTGCGGGATCACCCCGTACGACGCCACCCACATGGGGCACGCCAACACCTACGTCACCTTCGACCTGCTGAACCGGGTCTGGCGGGACAACGGCCTGGACGTCCGGTACGTGCAGAACATCACCGACGTCGACGACCCGCTGCTGGAACGCGCCGACGCCACCGGCGAGGACTGGCGGTCCCTTGCCGAGCGGGAGATCCAGCTCTTCCGGGACGACATGGAAGCCCTGAACGTGATCCCGCCCGACCGCTACCAGGGTGCGGTGGAGTCGATCGGCCTGGTCAACGATCTGATCGAGGAACTGCAACAGCGCGGCGCGATCTATGCCGTCGACGATCCGGAATATCCCGATCTGTACTTCCGGGTCGGTCGGGACGCCGATTTCGGTGAGGTCGGTCATCTGGTGGAGGCCGAAGCGCTGAAACTGTCGGCCGAGCGCGGCGGCGACCCCGACCGGCCGGGCAAGGAACAGCCGCTGGACTGCCTGGTGTGGCGCCGGGCTCGGCCCGGAGAACCGTCCTGGGACAGCCCGTTCGGTGCCGGTCGTCCGGGTTGGCACATCGAGTGCACCGCGATCGCGTTGGAGTTCCTGGGCACCGAGTTCGACGTCCAGGGCGGCGGGAGTGACCTGATCTTCCCCCATCACGAGATGTGCGCCGCCGGCGCCCGGGTGGCCACCGAGAAGCCCTTCGCGCGGTCCTACGTGCATGCCGGCATGGTCGGTCTGGACGGGGAGAAGATGTCCAAGTCGCTGGGCAATCTGGTGCTGGTCTCCAAACTCCGCGAGGACGGCGTCGATCCGATGGCGATCCGGTTGGCGCTGCTGGCCAACAACTACCGGACCGACTGGTCCTGGACCGACGAACTGCTGGCCTCGGCACAGCACCGGTTGGCCGGCTGGCGGCAGGCGGTCGGTCAGGACGCCGGGCTGCCGGCCCAGGAGATGATCGGCCAGCTCCGGGCCGCGCTGAACAACGATCTCGACGCCCCGACCGCATTGGCCGCCGTCGACGCCTGGGTCGGGGCCAGCGCCGCCGCGGACGGCACCGACTCCGACGCCCCGCACCAGGTCGCCGAAGCCGTCGATGCACTCCTCGGCATCCGGCTCTGACAACTTCGCCGACTCTGACAACTTCGGGGAATAGTGGCCGCCGATCGGCGGTTCGGTAGGGTGTAGTGAGTGGTTCCGGGGTCGGTGAAAGTCCGAGCCGGCGGTGACAGTCCGCGACCCGATGACGATCAGCAGGTCGGATTCGGTTGATGTGGTGAAACTCCACGACCGACGGTGAAAGTCCGGATGGGAGGAACCGCGGGTCTGCCGACGTGTGCGCCGTCCTCGGTCGCCGCGGGGGCGACTCCATACCCCGGGTCCGCTGGTGGATCCGGAATATGGAGGAAGCAGAAACGTGGACGTCTCCGAATTGCTGGCACGGCTGGTGAACGCCAAGATCGACATCGGCCCCGGCATCCTGTGGCGGGAGATCATCGGCAACGGCTTCGGTGTCGCCAGCGCCCTGCTCGGGATGGCTCGCCGGGTGTCCGCCTGGCCGATCGGCATCGTCGGCAACATCATCCTCTTCACCGTTTTCCTGGGCGCGACCTTCCACACCCCGCAGGACCTCAACCTGTGGGGTCAGGCCGGACGGCAGATCTTCTTCCTGATCGTCAGCGTCTACGGCTGGGTGAAGTGGTATCGCTTCCGCCGCGCCAACCAGGGGGCGAATGCCGGGGCAGCGGTGCAGCCACGCTGGGCCAACCGGAACGAGCGGCTGCAACTGCTCGGCGGCGCGGTCGTGCTCTGGGTGGTCTTCTACTTCGTGCTGCGGGCGCTGAATTCGTGGGGCCCCGCCAGCGACGCCTGGATCCTCACCGGATCGGTGCTCGCCACGTACGGGATGGCCCGCGGCTGGACCGAGTTCTGGCTGATCTGGATCGCCGTCGACGCCGTCGGTGTCCCGCTGTTGTTCGCCGCCCAGCTGTACCCGTCGGCGATCATGTACATCATCTACGCCGCGGTGGTCGTGGTCGGCTTCGTCTCCTGGTGGCGGATCCAACGTGATCGGGGCGCCGAGCCGCCGCGGCCGGATGGACAGGTTGGGGAAGGCCGGACGGCCGGCACTACGCTGTCGGCGTGACCTCGACCGATCCCGGCTCCACCAAGACGTTCGACGACCTGTTCGCTGAGCTGGCCGAGAAGGCACGGCTGCGTGAGCCCGGTTCCGGCACGGTCGCGCGATTGGACGCCGGCGTGCACGAGATCGGCAAGAAGGTCGTCGAGGAGGCCGCCGAGGTGTGGATGGCCGCCGAGCACGAGGACAAGGACCGGGCGGCCGAGGAGATCAGCCAGTTGCTCTACCACCTGCAGGTGATGATGCTGGCGCTGGACCTGGAGCCGACCGACGTGTATCGACATCTGTGATCCGAGAAGACCCCGTCGTCCCGCCCACGCACCGACTTGCCCGTGTGAGGATCTGTACCGATGCCAACCGAACGCACACCCTTGCGGATCGCCGTGCCCAACAAGGGCGCGCTGTCCGAGGGCGCCGCCGCCATCCTCCGGGAGGCCGGCTACACCCAGCGCTCCGAGACCAAGCAACTGGTCCACCTCGACGGTGAGACCGCCATCGAGTTCTATTACCTGCGTCCGAAGGACATCGCGACCTACGTCGGCGAGGGGACCGTCGACGTCGGGATCACCGGCCGCGACATGCTGATCGAGTCCGGCGCAGCCGCCGATGAGGTGCTCGGTCTGGGCTTCGCCCGGAGCCGCTTCCGATTCGCCGGTCCGACCGGCAGCGACCTGACCGAGGACAAGTTGGACGGCGCCCGACTGGCGACCTCGTATCCGCGACTGGTCGAACAGCACCTCGCGCAGCGCGGTGTCTCTCCGCGGCTGATCCACTTGGACGGTGCGGTCGAGATCGCCATCCGGCTCGGCATCGCCGACGTGATCGCCGACGTGGTGGAGACCGGTACCACCCTGCGGCAGGCCGGACTGGAGATGTTCGGTGACCCGATCCTGCAGTCCGAGGCGATCTTGATCAAGCCGGCCGACCGAGCCGAGATGCCGGACGGCTTCGAGACGCTGGTCCGCCGGCTGAACGGAGTGCTGATCGCCCGCACCTACGTGATGATGGACTACGACGTCGACCAAGATCATCTCGACGCGGCAAGTGCGATCACTCCCGGCTTCGAGTCGCCCACCATCGCCCCGTTGTCCCGGGAGGGTTGGTTCGCCGTCCGCGCCATGGTCGAGCGCAGGAAGGCTCAGCAGATCATGGACGACCTGTGGCAGGTCGGGGCCCGTGCGATCCTGGTCACCGACATCGCGGCCAGCCGGTTGTAAGGGTCCTGAGCTTGTCGAAGGACCATGAACCGACCGACACCGACGGATCGGGGCAGCTGACCTTTCACCCTCGCCGGTTGCGGATCGTCGGCGCGATCTTCGCCGGTGCGCTGGTGATCGTGGTGATCATCGGCTGGATCGCCCTCCCGCCTCACCTGAAGGCGCTGTTCACACCGTTCCAATTGATCACGCTGTTGGGGGTGCTGGTGGTGATCGTCGGCATGATCACCGGTCTGGCATTGAGCACCGTACGAGCGGATCGGCAGGGTGTCTGGCTGCGCAACGGTCTCAGCGTGCGCCGCTTCGACTGGTCGGAGGTCCATCGGGTCGTCTATCGCGACGGCGATCCGTGGCCGACCCTGCAGGTCGGTGATCCGGATGACCCGCGTCGGCAGATGCTGCTGGGGATCCAGCGCAGTGACGGAGCCCGCGCCGGTCGGGCCGTCGCCGAGCTTCGTCGCCTGATGTCCGCCGGCCGGGCCCACTGAAGGCTCTCGGTCGACGGGGCCGTCGGACTATTCGATCCCGCGGGACTTCAGCAGGGCCTCGATCTCGTCCATCTCCGGATCGGACTCCGGCTGCTGCTTGCCCGACTTGGCGGCGCCGGCCGCCTTCGGTGCTCCGACCGCCGGCTTGGCGCCGGCCGCTCCGCCCTTCACCGGCTTCTCCTTCGGCTTCGGATCGGCGCCGAACCTGTTCACCAACAGCCCGATCACGAACAACACCACGCACAGCCCGATCAGACTGACGCCGATCCACAGGCTCGGGGAGATCACCAGCCGGAACGCCCAGCGCACGATGTCGACCACGGCATCCCAGAGCACCCGCAGGAAGCCGGTCAGATAGAGACCGAACGGGATGATGACCAGTGCTGCGGCCTGCAGCACCCGGCCCTTGCGACCACGCCGCCAGGCGAGGCCCGCGAGAATCACACCGATCAGGGCAATGGCGACACAGATCGGGAGCAGGACGGCATCGGCTTGGGGCATACCTCAAGGTTGCCACGCCGCCGGGGTCGCTGCCGATCGGTGACCACCCCCACCGAGCCCTCAAAACATCGAACGGCACTACGCTGAACCGGTCATGACTCACCAACGTTCCCTCGCCGATACCCCGTTCCCCGGCGACGACGGGCAGGCCGATGCCACCGCCCGCGCCAGACTCGCCGCGACCGTGTCGGGGGAGTTGCCGGACTACCTGCGGGCCGTCGCCGAGCTGTGCACGGTACGGCTGTTGGTCCCGGTCGTCGCCACCACGACCGTCGAGGGCGTGACCACTGCCGGGCTGAGCAGTGACAAAGAGGCCGAGATGGCCGTCGTCCTGCTGCAGGCCGGCGACGGCTCCCGGGCCATGGTGGCCTTCACCGGCAACGACTCGCTGACCGTCTGGAACGCCGAGGCCCGCCCGGTGCCGGTCACCCTCGACCTGGCCGCCGCCTCGGCACTGCAGGAGGGCGCGACAGCCCTGCTGATCGACGTCAACGGGCCGCATCCGTTGGCCATCGACGGCGAGATCCTGCAGCAGCTGGCCGCCGGCCATCGGCTGGTCGACACCGGCAACGACGAATTCGGTTGGGCCGTGCCCGCTCAGGACTCCCGACCGGAGTAGGGCCGGATCAGCTCGACCTCGGGATTGAGCTCGACACCGAAGCCGGGGGTCTCCGGCAACCGCAGCCGGCCGTTCACCGGCACCGGTTCGCCGACCAGCAGCGGGGTGAACATCGGCACCACCTCGTCGGCCTCGGGCGCCATCATGATGAACTCCGAGAACGGGCTGTTGGTCCGGGTGATCACGAAGTGATAGCTGTAGACACTCGATCCGTGCGGCACCACCAGCGCGCCGTGCGCATCGGCCAATGCGGAGATCTTGATCAGCTCGGTGATCCCGCCGCACCAGCCGACATCGGGCTGCAGGATGTCCGCGCAGCCCATCTCCAGCAGCATCCGGAACCCGTATCGGGTCGCCTCGTGCTCACCGGTGGACACCAGCAGGCCGCGCGGGACGGCGCGTCGAAGATCGCGATAACCCCAGTAGTCGTCCGGGGGCAGCGCCTCCTCCAACCACTTCAGGCCGTACCGATGAGCGCCGTCGGCCAGCCGGGTGGCGTAGTCCAGATCCAGCGACATCCAGCAGTCCCACATCAGCCAGAAGTCGTCTCCGACCTTCTCCCGCATCGCCGCCAGCTCCGCCAGATTGGCCCGCAACCCTTCCGCACCCTCGGACGGCCCGTGGTGCAGCGGCATCTTGCCGCCGACGAAGCCGAGCTGCTGAGCAAGATCAGGACGGGCACCGGTGGCATACATGATCAACTCGTCGCGGACCGGCCCGCCGAGCAGCGCGTACACCGGTTCCTGCCGGAGCCGCCCGAGTAGATCCCACAGGGCGAGGTCGATCGCGCTGATCACGTTCAACACCAGGCCCTTGCGGCCGTAGAACAACGTGGAGGCGTACATCTGGTCCCAGATCTTCTCGATCTCGGTGACCGGCCTGCCCTCCAGAAAGCGCGACAGGTGACGCTCCACGATCCAGGCGCCGGGCTCGCCGGCGGTGGTCACACCGAAGCCGACGGTGCCGTCGTCGGCCTCGATCTGCACCACCAGGGTGCCGAGCACGTTCAAACCGAAACTGCGGCGGCTGTCGGCATATCCGGGATAGCGTGCCATCGGCGTCGAGATGTGATCATCGATCCAGTGGTAGCCCTGTTGATCATGGTAGTCAGCGCCGCCGCCGGAACCGACCGTGTACGCCCGGACCTGGGCGATCCTCGCCGTCGTCGCTCGCGCCGTCATGATCGGACCGCCGACGAGGTCGGTGCACCACCGGGAAACACCAGGATCTTGCTGGCGGCGCTGGCCCCGCGAGCAAGATCATCAAAGCTCTGCGGAGCGTCCTCCCAGCCGACCCGGCCGTCGATCAGGGCATCCAGACCGGCGGGCCGGCTGCCCACCCAGGCGGCCGTCGCGGCGAACTCCTCGGCGGTGTAGGTGAAGGAGCCGAACAGCGTCCGTTCCTCGGTGCTGACCGCGTACGCCGAGAGCTCCAGCTGCGGCGACCCCATCCCGACCAACACGATCCGGGCGCCGAGCCCGGCGACGGTGAGTGCGTCGGCGACCGTCGCCGAGACCCCGACCGCATCGAGCACGAGATTCGGGCGACCGCCCAGTGCGTTCTCGACGGCGTCGGTCAGTTCACCAGCCGCGGGGTCGATCGTCTCGGAACCCAGCCGCGCACAGATCGCGCGTCGGGTGTCCTTCGGATCCGACACCGCAACCCGCGAGGCGCCGAGCCGGTGCGCGGCCAGCACACAGGCCTGGCCGATCGGGCCACCGCCGATCACCAGCACCCGGTCCTGCGGTCCGCAGCCGCCGCGACGGGCAGCGTGGTAGCCGACCGCGAGTGGTTCGACCAGCGCACCGAGCTCGGGAGGCAGGTCGGCGGGCAGGGTGATCACGTTGGACGCCCTGATCACGAAGCGTTCGGCGAAGGCGGCCGAGATCTCCGGCGTGACGCCGAACAACGACCGATTCGGGCACCAGGCCTGCTGGCCGGCGCGGCAGGCATCGCAATCGCCGCAGTTCAGCACCGGATTGACCGTCACCAGCTCGCCGATCTGATGATCATCGACAGCGGCGCCGAGGGCGACGATCCGGCCGACGGTCTCATGCCCCATCACCTGACCGGGATGCCGCCGGCCGTTCTCCCCGGAGTAGCCGTGGAAGTCCGATCCGCAGATCCCGGTCGCGATCACCTCCACCAGCACCTCGCCGGCGGCGGGCTCGGGCTCGGGACGGTCCTGCAGGGAGATGTCGTAGTCACCGTTCAGGACGAGTGCCTTCATCGGGTGCCGGCCTTCATCGGGTTCCTCTCGTCAGCGGGAGCGCGGGACCATCGTCTCAGCCGCCCCGGTCTCGATGTCGTTGGCCTTCGGGAAGAAGGTGGTCAGTGCCAGCAGTGCTGCCGCGGCCACCGCCCCCAATGCCAGGGCGTTCAGGCCGGCGTTGCCGCCGACGCTGTCGTCGAAGGAACTCCGCATGATCGGCGCCAGGAACCCTCCGAGGTTACCCAACGAGTTGATCAAGCCGATCCCGGCGGCTGCGGCGTACCCGGTCAGATACTCCGTCGGCAGCGTCCAGAAGATCGGCTGCACCGCGACGAATCCGATCGCTGCCAGGGCCAGGCCGGCGATTGCCAACACCGGCGTGCCGCTGAGCAGGCCGGAGAGGAAGATTCCTACCGCGGTGACCAGCAGCAGCACCGTCCCGATGGTGCGATGGCGCCGCGTCCGGTCGGCCAGACCGGGGAAGAAGGCGACCGAGGCCAGCCCGAAGACCCACGGGATCGCGGTCACCAGGGCCGCCGCGAAGCCGAGTTCCTGCCCGGTGATCTTGGTCACCTGGGTGGGCAGGAAGAAGGTCATCCCGTAGACCGCGATCTGGATACAGAAGTAGAGCGCGGCGAAATACCAGATCCGCCAGTTGGCCAACGCCAGCAGCACCTTCTGCGGCCCCTCGCCCGCGGCCTTGGTGTTGTCCTCCTGCTCGACCGTGTCGGCCAACGCGGTGCGCTCGTCGTCGGGCAGCCAGGTCGCGTTCCGCGGCCGGTCGGTGAGGAAGAAGTAGGACCAGACTCCGACCGCGATGGCCAGCACACCCTCGACCAGGAACATCCATTGGATACCGCGCAGGTTGGCCACGCCGTTCAGTTCCAGCAGCCCACCGGACAGCGGATTGCCGATCATCCCGGCCAGCGCGATGCCCATGTAGAAGTAGCCACGCGCTCGACTCAGATGTCGGGCCGGCACCCAATAGGTCAGGTAGAGGATCACGCCGGGGAAGAAGCCGGCCTCGGTGATCCCGAGCAGCAACCGCAGGATGTAGAAGCTGACCGGCCCCTGGACGAAGACGAAGAGGCTGGACACGATGCCCCAGCTGACCATGATCCGGGCCAGCCACCAGCGGGCACCGACCCGGTGCAGCAGCAGGTTGCTGGGGATCTCGAAGATCGCGTAGCCGACGAAGAAGAGGCCGGCACCGAGCGCGTACGCCGCCGCACTGATCCCGAAGTCGACCTCGAACTCTTCCTGCGCGAAGGACACGTTGCTGCGGTCCAGGAACGCGATCACGTACATCAGCAACAGGAAGGGGACCAGGCGTTTGAACACCTTCTTGGTCGCGCGTTCGCTGAGCTCGAACCGATCGGACATCGTCGTCTCCTCGTCGGTGCGGATCTGACAGGAGCAGATATCGTATAGGAAACAGTCTTCCGGTGCCGGTTGCGCCGCCGCCGGTCGTCTCGGACGGTCAGGCCTGGCCGCATCCCGCGCGGAATAGGTTCACCGCCGTTTGATGTTAGACTTTGTGCGACCGATTCGGTGATCCGTCATCGAGTCCGCCAAGCGGAGACCCGATCTCCCACCCGTACGACGCCTCAGCGGCAGTTGTCGGGTCGGTCACGAACGCCTCACTCGGCGCGTCCGAGTGGATCCGGTAGAGCCGGTGTGGTCGTTCGTACCATCCAGGGTCTTCGCCGTCGGCGAGGGCCCTTCGTCATGTTCGGCACTCGCCGCGGACCCGGGACGGTCGACGGAAGCGGTCTGCACCGCACGAACCGAAACATCAGCTCAACACTCTGGAGGAGCAATCAGCACCGAACCGCGAATCAACGAACGAATTCGCATTCCCGAAGTTCGCCTGGTGGGACCCGCCGGCGAGCAGGTCGGGATCGTCCGGATCGAAGACGCCCTGCGGCTTGCCCGCGAGGCCGAACTCGATCTGGTCGAGGTCGCGCCGATGGCGCGCCCGCCCGTCGCCAAGCTCATGGACTACGGCAAGTTCAAGTACGAGAACGCCCAGAAGGCCCGTGAGTCCCGACGGAACCAGACCAACACCGTCATCAAGGAGATGAAGCTGCGTCCGAAGATCGACGCACACGACTACGAGACCAAGAAGGGTCACGTGGTCCGCTTCCTCAAGGAGGGCGACAAGGTCAAGATCACCATCATGTTCCGGGGGCGCGAGCAGTCCAGACCGGAGCTGGGGTACAACCTGTTGCAGCGGTTGGCCACCGACGTGGAGGAGTGGGGCTTCATCGAGTCCTCTCCCAAGCAGGACGGTCGCAACATGCTGATGGTGCTCGGCCCGCACAAGAACCGGTCCGCGTTGAAGCAGGCGGGCACGTCCGCCGCCAACGCCAACGGTGACGGGGCGGAGCTGGCCGAGGAGGATCGGGTCAAGCCGACCACCAGGAAGAAGGACGCGCTGGCCGCGTTCGATCCGGATCAGATCTGAGCCGACACGGTTCACGAAGCGCCGCGGAGTTGAGTCCGCCGCCGGCGCAGGTGCACGGTTGCGCCCCGAACAGCGAGGTCGGGGGCGTGGCCGGACTCACGCAGGACCAACGAAGTGAAGTAACGAAGTCTGCCCCCGGCCGGGGGGTGGACGTCGACGAGGTAAGGAGCGGCATCGCCATGCCGAAGATGAAGACGCACTCCGGTGCGAAGAAGCGCTTCCGGACGACGGGCTCGGGCAAGATCGTGCACCGCAAGGCGGGCAAGACCCACCTGAACGAGCACAAGCCAAGCAAGCGACTGCGCCGCGTCGACGGTATCGACACCCTTGAGGGCGGCGACGCCAAGAAGATCAAGAAGCTGCTCCGCAAGTAGGGCGTGCCAGGGGTCCTGAGCTGGTCGAAGGACCTTGAACCTCCCGCAACACCCAGAACGAATCAAGGAGATTTCTCATGGCACGCGTCAAGCGTTCCGTCAACGCGCAGAAGAAGCGTCGCGAGGTCCTCGAGCAGGCCTCCGGCTACCGGGGTCAGCGCTCCCGGCTGTACCGCAAGGCCAAGGAACAGCTCGCACACTCCTTCACCTACTCCTACCGCGACCGTCGTGCGCGCAAGGGCGAGTTCCGCAAGCTGTGGATCCAGCGGATCAACGCCGCCGTCCGCGCCGAGGGCATGACCTACAACCGGTTCATCGCCGGCCTGCGCACCGCCGGTGTCGAGGTCGACCGCAAGATCCTCGCTGATCTCGCCGTCACCGACTCCGCCGCGTTCGCCGCTCTGGTGAAGGTCGCCAAGGAGAACAGCAACACCGCAGCCGCGGCCTGATCGCCACCCGATCCGACCCGCCGTTGAGCAACCACGAGCCGACCGCGCTGCCACCCGCCGGACTACCACCGGCCAGTCAGGGGCAGCTGCGGTCGGCTCGTCGCTTGCTCCGCCGCAAGGAACGCCTTGCTCGTGGTCGATTCCTCGCCGAAGGACCGCAGGCCGTACGGGAGGCGCTGGCCGCCGGTGCGGCCGAATTGATCTTGTGCACCGACCGAGCCGCCGGTCGGCATCCGGATCTGGTCGACGGTCGGATCGATCCGTCGGCGCCGGGAGTCGGCGTCTCCGAAGCCGACCTCGGCTCACTCACCGATTCGTCAACGCCACAAGGGATCATCGCGGTCTGTCGGACCGTTGATGTCGACCTGGTCGATGCCGTGCCTGCCGAGGCCCGCCTGATCGTCTGCTGCTCCGAGATCCGCGACCCGGGCAATGCCGGCACCGTGATCCGCTGTGCCGACGCCGCCGGTGCAGACGCGGTGATCCTGTCCCGCGCCTCGGTCGATCTCTACAACCCCAAGACCGTACGCGCCAGCACCGGCAGCATCTTCCATCTGCCGATCGTCGTCGACGTCGACCTGGAGCAGGTGCTCCAGCAATGCCGTACGGCCGGGATGCAGATCCTCGCCGCTGCCGGCGGTGGTGACGCCGACCTCGATCAACTGGTTCGCGCCGGCGAGCTGGCCGCGCCGACGGTCTGGCTGATGGGCAACGAAGCCCACGGGCTGGATCAAGATCATCTTGCGCTGGCCGATCGTGCGGTCGCCGTCCCGATCTACGGCCGGGCCGAGAGCCTCAACCTCAGCACGGCCGCCGCCGTCTGCCTGTACGCCTCCGCCTTCGCCCAACGAACCTGACAACTCCCGCCTGACAGCCTCGCGCCCTGGGTGACCGTTCGTGATTCCACTCGATGGACCGGAACCGGAATTCTGGACACTCGTCCGTGTTTCGGTGGCGGATCGCGATCTCGGCTCCGATTTCTGGACAGTCGTCCATGTTTCGGGCCGGGATGCTGGGCTCGGGCCCGGGGCCTGGCGCAGGCTTGGTTGTCAGCCGGTCGTCCGTGCTGCCGCTGCTCGCCGCCTCCGCGCGTGCTGCCGCCGGTCCATCCACCCGACCTGCGGGCACTCGACCGCGGCCACCCAGCTGCGGATGATCCCAGCGGCAGATGATCATGGATCCGGACGGCGGAACGATCCTTGCGTTCCGGTCGGGCGGAGCGGAAACCACGTTGTTCGAGGTCGGGTTGTCGACGCCAACGGACTGGGCCTCGTTCCTGGAGTCATCCGCGCGAAGAACCCACTCCGGACGGGCCGGCCGTGTCAGCCGGCGGGCACCTCGGCGCTGTGCTGTCGGGTCGCCGGCTCGGCGGATCGGAACTGTGGGCAGGTGTCACCTCCGGACCTGCTCGGGTGGTGTCGGTGGACAACCGATTGGCTGCTGTCTGCCGGACCTTTCTAGACTGTGCTGGCGCGACTCGCCGTCGGGTGGGCCGCAACTGATGTGCTGACCGCGTGAGGAGTCCGATGTCCGGGCCGAACAAGAGCTATGACCCCGTCCAGGTCGCGTCGTTGAGCGCGGAGAACGTCGACGCCATGGTGGCCGAGGCGTTGCAGGCGTTTACCGCGGCGACCACGGTCGCCGAGCTCAAGCAGGCCCGGATCGCCCACTCCGGCGATCGGTCGCCGTTGGCCCTGGCCAATCGGGAGATCGGAGCGTTGCCGCCGGAGGCCAAGCGTGAGGTCGGCAAGCGGATGGGGCAGGCCCGGGGCCGGGTCAGTCAGGCATTGAAGGCGCGCGAGGCGGAGATCTCCGCGGCCGAGCTGGAGCAGCGGCTGGCCGCCGAACGGGTCGACGTCACGCTGCCGACCGAGCTCGTCGGGCACGGGGCGATCCATCCGATCACCGGACTGATCGACCTGATGAGCGACATCTTCGTGGCGATGGGCTGGGAGATCGCCGAAGGTCCCGAGTTGGAAGCCGAGTGGCTCAACTTCGATGCGCTGAACATCCCGCGGGACCATCCTGCCCGGACCATGCAGGACACCCTGTTCGTCGATCCGCCGGAAAGCAACCGGGTGCTGCGGACGCACACCTCACCGGTTCAGGCCCGCTCACTGCTCGATCGTGAGTTGCCGGTCTACGTCGTCTGTCCGGGCCGGGTCTTCCGTGCCGACGAGTACGACGCCACCCACCTCCCGGTGTTCAACCAGATCGAGGGCATGGCCGTCGACAAGGGCATCACCTTCGGTCACCTGCGCGGGACGCTGGAGCACTTCGCCCGGTCGCTGTTCGGACCGGACATGGTGCTGCGTTGGCGACCGTCGTACTTCCCGTTCACCGAACCGTCGGCCGAGGTCGACCTGCAGTGCTTCGTCTGTCACGGCAGTTCGGTGGGGGACCCGGACAACCCGTGCCGGACCTGCAAGAGCGAGGGCTGGATCGAATGGGGAGGATGTGGCGTGATGAATCCGCGAGTGCTGGAGGCCTGCGGGGTGGACAGCTCGATCTACTCCGGCTTCGCCTTCGGGATGGGTGTGGATCGCACGCTGATGTTCCGCAACAACCTCTCCGACCTGCGCGACACCGTGCAGGGTGACGTCCGGTTCAGCCGCTCCCTGGTCGGAGGTGCACGATGAGGGTTCCGCTGAGCTGGTTGCGGAGCTATGCCGCAGTCCCGGAGACTGTCACCGCGCAGGAGATCTCCGACGCCCTGATCCGGGTCGGCCTGGAGGTCGAGACCGTCGACCAGACCGGCGCCGACGTCACCGGGCCACTGGTGATCGGCCAGGTCGAGGAGTTCCAGGAGGAGAAGCACTCCAACGGCAAGACCGTCCGCTGGTGTCGGGTCGACGTCGGCGAGCACAACGCGGGCGGCAAGCCGACCGACTTCTCTCGTCCCGGCCGCGGCATCATCTGCGGCGCCAGCAACTTCGCCGTCGGCGACCTGGTGGTCGTCGCCCTCCCCGGAGCGGTGCTGCCCGGCGGCTTCGAGATCGCCTCCCGCAAGACCTACGGTCACTTCAGTGACGGGATGATCTGCTCGGCACGCGAACTCGGCGTCGGTGACGATCATGCCGGCATCATGGTGCTCACCCCGGACACCCAGGGCCCTGAGCTCGTCGAAGGGCCGGGAATCATCCGGCACCGACCACCAGCCCCACTGACCGTCGGAGCGGATGCCGCCCCGGCGATCTACCTCCGCGACGACGTCCTGGACATCGCCGTCACCCCGGACCGCGGCTACTGCTGGTCGGTCCGCGGCATCGCTCGCGAGGCCGCCCTCGCGCTGGACGTCGACTTCACCGACCCTGTCTCGAAGATCCCTGATCTTGTCGAAGGGTCCGCGGTTCGATCGGCGGGCTACCCGGTCACGATCAACTCCGACGGCTGTTCGATCTTCGTCGCGCTGACGATCACCGATCTCGACCCGACCGCGCCCAGTCCGCGCTGGATGCAGCGCCGTCTGCATCAAGCCGGGATGCGGTCGATCTCGCTGGCGGTAGACATCACCAACTACGTGATGTTGGAGTCGGGGCAGCCGTTGCACGCCTACGACGCGGCCAAGCTGTCGGGACCGATCGTGGTCCGGAATGCGCAGCCGGGGGAGAAGTTGATCACGCTCGACGACGTGACCCGTGATCTTGATCCGGCGGACCTGTTGATCACCGACGACCGCGGACCGATCGGCCTCGCCGGAGTGATGGGTGGTGCGGACACCGAGGTCGACGACAGGACCGATACGGTGGTGATCGAGGCGGCGAACTTCGAGGCCGTCGGGATCGCTCGGACCTCTCGCCGACACAAGTTGATCTCCGAGGCGTCCCGCCGGTTCGAGCGTGGTGCAGACCCGGCAGCCACCTACTCTGCGGCGCATCGCGCAGCGCAGTTGCTGGTCGCGTTGGGGCACGGCCGGCTCAGCTCCGAGGAGACCGTGGCCGGTGCCGTCCCCGCGGCACCGCAGGTCGGCATCGATGATCAACTTCCGGCCCGGATCATGGGTGCCCCGATCGACCACGGCACCGTGGTCGACCATCTGCAGCGGGTCGGCGTGGCCGTCGCCGACGACGGCGAGCGGCTCACCCTGACGCCACCGAGCTGGCGGCCCGACCTGACCGACCCGTACGACTTCGTCGAGGAGGTCGGCCGGATCTACGGCTACCAGCGGGTCGAGCCCGTCGTTCCGAGCCCGCCGCCGGGCCGCGGTCTCAGTCGACGGCAGCGACTTCGCCGATGGATCGGTTCCGCGCTGGCCGACACCGGCCATGTCGAGGTGCTGACCTTCCCGTTCATGGCGCCGACGGTCCTTGATCAACTCGGCGTCCCGACCGACGACGTACGCCGACGGCTGCTGCGGTTGGCCAACCCGCTGTCGGAGGAGCAGGCCGCGTTGCGCAGCACACTGCTGCCCGAACTGTTCGCCGCGGTCAACCGGAACACCAGTCGCAGCATCGACGATCTGGCGTTGTACGAGATCGGCTCGGTCTTCCTTGCGCCGCAGGGCTCCGGCGTCGCGCCGCGGGTCGGGGTCGAACATCGACCGACCGATGACGAGCTCGCAGCGATGGACGCCGCCATCGGCGATCAACCCCGGATGCTCGGGGCGGTGCTGACCGGGCACGCCCGCCCGAACGGCTGGACCGGACGGGCGGAACCGGTGAGCTGGCGGCACGCCGTCGCCGTCGCCGAGATCGCCGCACGTGCCGTCGGTGCGACGATCAGGATCGAGCAGGCCGAACACGCGCCCTGGCATCCCGGTCGATGTGCGGCGGTGGTCGTGGTCGGTCCGGACGGCACCGGGACGTCGATCGGTTACGCCGGCGAACTGCACCCGACCGTGATCGATGACCTCCGCCTGCCGAAGAACACGGTTGCGGTGGAAGTTGATCTTGATGCGCTGATCGCGGCGGCGCCGGAGATCGGCCGGGTCGCCGACATCTCGACCCATCCCGTGGTCAAGCAGGATCTCGCACTGATCGTCGCCGATTCGGTGCCGTCCGCTGCCGTCGAACAGGCCCTGCGTGCCGGAGCCGGAGCGCTACTGGAGGAGGTCCGGTTGTTCGACATCTACACCGGTGACCAACTGGGTGACGGCAGGAAATCGTTGGCCTATGCGCTGCGGTTCCGTGCGCCGGACCGGACCCTGACCGATGCGGAGGTCGCCGAGGTCCGGCAAGCCGCCGTCGATGCGGCCGCCGCGGCGACCGGAGCCGAACAGCGCGTGATCTGAGCAGCGGCCCGGATCCCACGGGCCGGTCGGAGCACGAACTTCGTTTCCTATAGGATTTTCCTGCGGTTCGACGGTCGGATCGCCACGCCTCGAGGAGTACCGCACGACCATGACTACTGCCACGTCCTTTCCCGACTCACCGACGGTCATCCTCACCGGCGCCGCCTCGCCCCGTGGCATCGGCCGAG
Organism: Microlunatus soli; assembly: GCF_900105385.1. Classification (NCBI taxonomy): domain Bacteria; kingdom Bacillati; phylum Actinomycetota; class Actinomycetes; order Propionibacteriales; family Propionibacteriaceae; genus Microlunatus; species Microlunatus soli. Next base: position 4,678,327 of record NZ_LT629772.1, read on the forward strand.
CCACCGGGTACTACCTCGCCGAGCGCGGCTGGAATGTCGGCATCATCGACCTGGATGCCGACGCCGCCGCCAAGGTCGCCGAGGAGATCAGGGCCGTGCACGGCGTGCAGACCGCCGGAGCCGGTGCCGACGTCTCGCAGGAGAGCCAGGTCCGGGCGGCCTTCGACACCCTCGAGGCGGCACTTCCGCAGTTGGTCGCGCTGGTCAACATCGCCGGCGTCTCGTCACCCGATCCGTACCTCGAGGTGACGCCACAGGAATGGGACCGGGTGATCACGACCAATCTGAACGGCGTGCACTACGCCACCCGTCGGGCAGCGGAATCCATGGTGCGCAACGGTGTCGGCCGGGTCGTCAGCCTGTCCTCGGTATCGGCCCAGCGCGGCGGCGGCACGTACAGCAAGACCGCGTACTCCGCGGCCAAGGCCGGCGTGATCGGCCTGTCCCGGAGCGTGGCTCGTGAGCTCGGTGGCCAGGGCATCACGGTGAACGTGATCTCGCCGGGTCCGATCGACACCGACATCATGGGCGGGACGTTGACCGAGGAGCGCAAGCAGGCGATGGCTGCCGACGGCGTCCTGCCGCGGATCGGTACGCCTCGCGACATCGCCGCGGCGATCGCCTACCTGATCAGCGAGGACGCCGGCTTCGTCACCGGACAGACCCTGAACGTCGACGGTGGCCTCTACATGCACTGAGCCCGATGCGCTGAGCCCGGATCCGTGGTCCGGTGCCGGTTTGCTGCCGGTGCAGTGGTGTCCGGCGGGATCGGGTGTTGTCCGATGCTGAAGCTGTCCACAGGCCGTCCGCTCTGAACCGATTCCGATCCGCTGGGGCCAGCAGGATGGCTTCATGCCTGCTGCGAAACCCCCGATCTCGCTCGACGATGCCCAGCTGCCGTCCGATCGACCGTTCACGCTGGCCGAAGCGCGACGCCACGGAGTCAGCTCGGCCGACCTGGGCAAACTGATCCGGTCCGGTGGGCTGCATCGGCTGTTCCGTGGTGTGTTCGCCGCGCAGCCGATCGGCTCGACGATCGACCGTGCCCGTGCCCTCGCTCTAGCCGTCGGGGACTCGGCGGTCGTCACCGGACGTACCGCGGCCTGGCTGTACGGCGTCGACCTCGATCAACAGACCGCCGGCTATTCGATCGGGCGCCGACTCTGCTGGAATCGCTCCCTGCATCGCTATGCACCCGACGATCTCCGCATCATCGACGGCTGCTGCGTGACGACGCCACTGCGCACGGCGTGCGATCTCGGGCGGACCGAGTCCGAGTATGTGGCGCTCGGCGCCCTGGATGCGCTGTTGCGGCTGGGCGACTTCTGCCATGATCAACTCCGCGATCAGGTCCCCCGATTTCGTGGTCGTTCCGGCGTCGCGCAACTCAGAGAACTGGTGCCCCTCGCTGACGCCCGGTCCGACAGCCTCGGGGCCTCCGCGCTCCGGATGCATTGGATCCGGGCCGGCCTACCGGACCCCGAGCTGAGGCTGCCGATCCTCGCCGAGGGTGGACGGCGGATCGAGTTCGACCTTGCCGATCCGGCGGTGCGGTACGCGGCCGTTCTCGAGCCCGACGACGACCGACCCGATGGCAACCGGCTCGGCGATGACCGGCTCGATCACTGGACCGATCGGACCGAGGATGGGCGGATCGAGGATGGGCGGACCGAGGATGGGCGGACCGTCGGCCGCTGGATCCCTGCCCTGCAACAGGGCTGGTTCGTCGACATCCTCGGCCCCCGCGAGGTTGCGAGCTGGGGGAGCGCGCGGCATCGGGTCGCCGAGGGCCATCGCCGCGCGTCCGACCGCAGGAGGTCGAAGCCGGACGAACGGGTCGGGTGGGACGAGAAGCCGGGGTGGCCGGTCGAGCCGGGGTGGCCCGACGAGCCGGGGTCGCGAGACGAACCTGACTGGCGGGTCGCTTCCGGGTGGTACGACAGGAGCAGGTGGAGCGGGGCAGTGCGATGGAGCGACGCGGACCGGGACGGTTCGGGCGCCGTTGGTCGCGGTTGGTGCCGCGATTGTGGCCGCCGGATCGAGCCGCGGGAGGCCGATCGGGAGTGGGCGTCCAACCATTGGCTTTGAATAGTTATGCAGACCATGGCATGATCATGCCGTGACGAAGTACACAGCGGCGGTGGCCGGAGCCACCGGATATGCCGGCGGCGAGCTGCTCCGGCTGCTGCTCAACCACCCGCAGATCGAGATCGGTGCCGTGACGGCCGCCAAGAGTGCCGGCAGTCGACTCGGCGAACATCACCCGCACCTGGTGCCGCTGGCCCAGCGCGAGGTGGAGCCCACCGACGCCGATCACCTTGCCGGTCACGACATCGTCTTCCTGGCCCTGCCGCACGGCGCGTCCGGTGCAATAGCCGAACAACTCGGCGATGACATCCTGGTCGTCGACTGCGCTGCCGATCACCGGCTGGTCGATCCGGCCAAGTGGCAGCAGTACTACGGATCGGACCACCACGGCAGTTGGCCGTACGGCCTGCCTGAGCTGCCCGGACAGCGGGAGAAGCTCGCCGGCAGCAAGCGGATTGCCGTTCCCGGTTGCAATCCGACCGCCTCGACGCTTGCCCTGCTGCCGGCCGTCCGGGCCGGTCTGATCAACACCGACGACGTCGTCGTGGCCCTGGCAACCGCACCGTCCGGGGCCGGCAAGAAGCTCGCGGTCACCTATCTGGCTGCCGAGATCATGGGATCGGCGACGCCGTACCAGGTCGGTGGGATCCACCGGCACACGCCGGAGATGGAGCAGAATCTCGCCGCCTGTGGCGCCGACGACCCCAAGGTCTCGTTCACCCCGATGTTGGTGCCGATGGCTCGCGGCATCCTGGCCACCTGCACCGCCAAGTTGAGCGACCCGTCGATCGGCGCCGAGGACGTGTACGCGGCCTACCAGCGCAGCTACGCAGAGGAGCCGTTCGTGCACCTGCTGCCCCAGGGCGTGTGGCCGCAGACCCAGGCCACCATCGGCGCCAACACCGCCCATCTGCAGGCCACCGTCGACCCACACACCGGTCGGCTGGTGGCGATCGCCGCGATCGACAACCTGGCCAAGGGCACCGCCGGCGGTGCCATTCAATGTACGAACATCGCCCTCGGCCTGGAGGAGACTCTCGGCCTGACCACGATCGGAGTCGCACCGTGAGCGTCACGACTGCGCAGGGATTCACCGCTGCCGGACTGGCTGCCGGCATCAAGGCGACAGGCAAAGCCGATCTTGCTCTGGTCCGCAACCTCGGTCCTGACTTCACCGCCGCCGCGGTCTTCACCTCCAACAGGGTCAAGGCCGCACCCGTGCAGTGGTCGGAACAGGTGATCAAGGACGGCAAGCTGCAGGCCGTCATCCTGAACTCCGGAGGTGCCAACGCCTGTACCGGTCCCGACGGTTTCGCCGACACCCACGCCACCGCCGAGGCCGTCGCCGACGCCCTCGGGATCGGCGCGATCGATGTCGCTGTCTGTTCCACCGGGCTGATCGGCACTCGGCTGCCGATGGACAAGATCACCGGTGCAATACCGGCCATTGTCCAGCAGTCGAGCACCGACGGCGGCGACGATGCTGCCGAGGCGATCATGACCACCGACACCCACTCCAAACAGGCCACGGCCTCGGGCTCCGGTTGGACCGTCGGCGCCATGGCCAAGGGCGCGGGAATGCTCGCTCCCGGTCTGGCCACGATGCTGGTCGTGATCACCACCGACGCGGTGATCGATGCTGCCGAACTGGACTCGGCGTTGCGCCAAGCGACAGCGGCGACCTTCGACCGGGTGGACAGCGACGGTTGCATGTCCACCAATGACACCGTGATCGCGATGGCCAGCGGTGCATCAGGTGAGGCGGCGGATCGGGCGGAGTTCGAAGCGGCACTGACAGCCGTTTGCCACGAACTTGCCCAACAGCTGCTCGGAGATGCCGAGGGGGCCGCGCATCGCATTGCTATCAACATCCACGGCGCGGTAAGCGCCGACGACGCGATCATGGTCGGCCGGACGATCGCCCGGAACAACCTCTTCAAGTGCGCCATCTTCGGCGAGGATCCCAACTGGGGCAGGGTCCTGGCAGCAATCGGCACCACCGACGCGGACTTCGATCCGGACCAGCTCGACGTCTCGTTCAACGGCATCAAGGTGTGCGTCGGTGGTTCGATCGGCGAACCCCGCGAACTGGTGGATCTCGGTCCTCGGGAGGTCGCGGTCGACGTCGATCTGCACGCTGGCGACCACGAGACCACCATCTGGACCAACGACCTCACCTACGACTACGTCAAAGAGAATGCGGAGTACGTATCGTGAGCATCATCCGCAAGGCCGAGAAGCTTTCCCTGGTGGAGAAGGCGTCCATCCTCACCGAGGCGCTGCCCTGGTTGGAGACCTACGCAGGCAAGACGGTGGTGATCAAGTACGGCGGCAACGCCATGATCGACGAGGACCTGAAGGCTGCGTTCGCCCAGGACATCGTGTTCATGAAGCGTTGCGGTGTGCATCCGGTCGTGGTGCACGGCGGCGGTCCGCAGATCTCGGCGATGCTGGATCGCCTGGGCATCACCAGCGAGTTCAAGGGCGGTCTGCGGGTGACCAGCCCGGAGGCGATGGAGATCGTCCGGATGGTGCTGGTCGGCCAGGTCGGCCGCGACCTGGTCGGACTGATCAACCGGCAGAGCGCGCTCGCCGTCGGCATGTCCGGCGAGGACGGTGGACTGTTCACCGCCACCAAGAAGCTGGCGCGGATCGACGGCGAGGAAGTCGATCTTGGTCTGGTCGGCGAGGTCAGCATGGTGCGGACCGAGGCGATCAACGGACTGATCAGCGCCGGTCGGATCCCGGTGGTCGCCAGTATTGCTCCGGACCGGCACGGGGTGGTCCACAACGTCAATGCCGACACAGCTGCGGCGGCATTGGCGGTTGCCCTGCAGGCCGACCGGATGGTGATGCTCACCGACGTCGAAGGGCTGTACGCCGACTGGCCGAACAGCACCGACGTGATCAAGGAACTGCCGGCCTCGGAGTTGCGCACCATGCTTCCCGAGCTGCAGTCCGGGATGGTGCCGAAGATGGAGGCCTGCCTGAAGGCCGTCGAGGGCGGACTGACCCGCGCTACGGTCACCGATGGTCGGGTGCCGCATGCCCTGTTGCTGGAAGTCTTCACCAATGCCGGAATCGGCACCATGGTGACCCAGGACGGCCTGGTGCGGCTCGGCAGCCGTGTCTTTCCCGCTGCCGCCGGGATACCGCCCGAAGAGTTGGCCAACGGTGAGTACGCCGCAGAGGAGAAGAAGTCATGACCGAGCTCCAGGCCCGGATCGGCGACAGCACAGCTGTCAGTGATCAACTGTCGTCCCCGACCGACCGAGGGTCGGCGGCGTTGTTGAACAGCTACGACCAACACCTGATGCACACCTTCGGCCGCCCCAAGCGGGTGTTCGTCCGCGGCGAGGGATGCTATGTCTGGGACACCGAGGGGACCAAGCATCTGGACCTGTTGTCCGGCCTTGCCGTGAACGCCCTCGGCCATGCCCACCCCACGGTGCTGTCCGCGATCACCGGGCAGATCGCCACGCTCGGTCACGTCTCGAACTTCTTCGCCACACCGTCCCAGGTCGCACTGGCCGAAAAACTGACGTCGCTGGTTGCTGCGGACGCCCCGGCGCGGGTGTTCTTCGCCAATTCGGGCACCGAGGCCAACGAGGCCGCGTTCAAGATCACCCGGCTGACCGGCAAGACCAAGATCATCTCGACCGAGGGATCGTTCCACGGACGCTCGATCGGTGCCCTGGCGATCACCGCCAACGAGAAGTACCGCAAGCCGTTCGAGCCGCTGCCCGGTGACGTCGAGTTCGTCCCGTACGGCGACATCGCGGCCCTGGAGGCGGCGATCGACGACCAGACCGCTGCCGTCGTCCTGGAACCCATCCAGGGGGAGAACGGCGTCGTGGTCCCACCGGACGGCTATCTGACCGCGGCCAGGAAGCTCGCCTCCGCGCACGGCGCCCTGCTCTGGCTGGACGAGGTGCAGACCGGGATCGGCCGCACCGGGTACTGGCTGGAGTCGATGCGCTCCGGCGTCGTCGGCGACATCGTCACCGTCGCCAAGGGCCTGGGCAACGGCTTCCCGATCGGCGCCTGCGTCGCGATCGGGCCGGCGGCCGACCTGCTGGCGCCCGGGTCCCACGGCAGCACCTTCGGCGGCAATCCTGTCGCGTGCATCGCCGGACTCGCCGTGCTGTCGGTGATCGAACGCGACGATCTGTTGGCCAACGCCACCGAGCAGGGTGCTCGTCTGAGTGAAGGGATCGCCGCTCTTGATCATCCCGCTGTCGATCATGTCCGCGGCCAGGGGCTGTTGCGTGGCGTCGTCCTGACCTCCGACATCGCTCAGGCCGTCACCGACGCAGCCCTGGACGGTGGCTTCATCATCAACGCGCCGCGACCCAATGTGCTCCGCATCGCGCCGCCGTTGATCATCACCAGCCAGCAGATCGACACCTTCATCGAGGCATTGCCGACGTTCCTAGGAGCAGCATGACCGACACCCAGCCCGCGTCGCTTCGGCATTTCCTCGCCGACGACGACCTGACGCCGGCCGAGCAGGCCGAGATCCTCGATCTGGCAGCCGACCTGAAGGCCGACCCGTACGGTGCCAAACCGCTCGCCGGACCGGTCAGCGTCGCCACGATCTACGACAAGCCGACGCTGCGCACGCAATCCTCCTTCGCCGCCGGCATCGCCGAGCTCGGCGGATTCCCGATGCAGGTCGACGGCAAGCTCGCCGGCATCGGTGTCCGTGAGTCGGTTCCCGATGTGGCCCGGGTGATCGGTCGACAGTTCGGCATGATCGTCTGGCGGACCTACGAGCAGGCCAAGATCGAGGAGTTGGCGGCCTACGCCGGCGTCCCGGTGGTCAACGCGCTGACCGATGACTACCATCCCTGCCAACTGCTGGCCGACCTGTTGACGCTCCGCGAACACAAGGGCGAGCTCGCGGGCCTGACGGCCGCGTTCCTCGGTGATGCGGCCTGCAACATGGGCAACTCGTGGGCGCTCGCCGGTGCATCGGCCGGGATCAATGTCCGGTTCGGTGCACCCGAGGGCTACTTCCCCGACAGCGACATCCTCGACCGGGCGGCCAAGATCGCCGAGCAGACCGGCGGTTCGGTGAAGGTCGATCATGACCCGGCTGCGGTGGCGACCGGCGCCGACGTGGTGATCACCGACACCTGGGTGTCGATGGGCAAGGAGGATGAAGCTGCGGCCCGGGAGGCCGTCTTCTCTCCGTACGCGGTGACCGAGGACCTGCTCGGGTTGGCCGACCCCGACGCCATCGTGCTGCACTGCCTGCCCGCCTATCGCGGCAAGGAGATCGCCGCCGAAGTGCTGGACGGCCCACAGTCGGTCGTCTGGGACGAGGCAGAGAATCGTCGGCACGCGCAGAAGGCCGTGTTGAGTTGGCTCTACCGGCAGGCCCAGAATGTCCGACCCTGACCGCCGCAGCGGCGGGCCGATCACCAAATCGGCCCGTCATGCCAAGATCATTTCGCTGGTGGAACATCATCAGGTGCGCTCACAGGCCGAGTTGGCAGAGCTGCTTGCCGGTGAGGGTGTGAATGTCACCCAGGGCACGGTGTCTCGCGACCTGCTCGATCTCGGGGCGCTGCGGGTCCGCGGTGAGGGTGGTCAGTTGATCTACGCCGTGCCGGGGGAGGGTGGCGACCGGAGTCCGATCGTCGGCGAGCAGGCGGCCTTCAACGAGAGACTGGCCCGGATGTGCGCGGAGATCCTGGTCTCGGCGGAGGCATCGGCCAATCTGGTCGTGATCCGGACCCCACCGGGAGCGGCGCAGTATTTCGCCTCGGCGATCGACCGGGCGAGCTGGAACAGCATCCTGGGCACCATCGCCGGCGACGACACCATCATGGTGATCACCCGCGAACCGGATGGCGGGTCGGCTCTGGCCGAGGAATTCATCCGTCTCAGCTCGCGCTGAACACCGAAAGGAAGAGATGACCGGGACCGCTAGTGGTCAGTTGTGGGGCGGGCGCTTCTCCGGAGGTGCCGCCGAGGCGATGTTCGCGTTGAGCAAGTCGACCCAGTTCGACTGGCGGCTGGCGCGCTACGACATCGCCGGATCGCGTGCCCACGCCGGCGCACTGCATCGAGCCGGCCTGCTCACCGACGACGAGCACGCCGAGATGATCACCGCGTTGGACCGACTCGAGGCCGCCGTCGTCGACGGCAGCTTCGGTCCGGCCGACACCGACGAGGACGTGCACGGTGCACTGGAACGGGGCCTGCTCGAATTCGCCGGTCCCGAGCTCGGTGGCCGACTCCGCGCCGGCCGGTCGCGCAACGATCAGATCGCCACCCTGCTGCGGATGTACCTGCGTGACACGCTCGGCGCGGTCGGTGCCGACGTGGCCGACCTGATCAAGGCACTGCACGCGCAGGCCACGACCTACCTCGGTGCGGCGATGCCCGGCCGGACCCATCTGCAGCATGCCCAGCCGGTGCTGCTGTCCCATCACCTGGCGGCCTACGCGTGGCCGCTGCTGCGGGATCTGTCCCGGCTGCGGGATCTGGACAAGCGGCTGGCCATCAGCCCGTACGGGTCCGCGGCACTGGCCGGCACCTCCCTCGGGCTGGATCCCGAGGCGACGGCCCGCGACCTCGGCTTCGCCGGCAGCGCGGCGAACTCGATGGACGCCACTGCCTCCCGTGATCTTGCCGCCGAGGCGGCGTACGTGCTCGCACAGATCGCCGTCGATCTGTCCCGGTTGAGTGAGGACGTCATCCTCTGGGCGACCCACGACTTCGGCTACGCCGAGCTCGACGACGCCTGGTCCACCGGGTCCTCGATCATGCCGCAGAAGAAGAATCCCGACGTCGCCGAGCTGGCTCGCGGCAAGGCCGGCCGGCTGATCGGCAATCTGTCCGGGCTGCTCGCCACCTTCAAGGGGCTGCCACTTGCCTACAACAGGGATCTGCAGGAGGACAAGGAGCCGCTCTTCGACTCCATCGATCAGCTGCTGGTGCTGATCCCGGCGGTGACCGGGATGGTCGGAACCCTCACGTTCGACACCGAGGCGATGGCGGCCCAGGCCTCCCAGGGCTTCTCGTTGGCCACCGACGTCGCCGACTGGCTGGTCCGGCAACGGGTTCCCTTCCGGGAGGCACACGAGATCTCCGGTGCCTGTGTCCGCTACTGCGAACAACGGGGGATGGAACTGTCCGACCTGACCGCCGAGCAACTGTCCTCGATCGACCCGAGACTGACTCCGCAGGTACGAGACGTGCTCACCGTGCAGGGCTCGATCGACGCCCGGAACGGCCGTGGCGGTACCGCCACCGAGCAGGTCCGCGCACAACTCGCCGAGATCACCCAACAGCTGGCGAAGCTGCGTCGGTAGTTCGGCCCGATAGGCTGGCGGCTGTGGGAGTACTCGATGAACTGAAGTGGCGTGGCCTGCTGGACAACTGCACCGACGAGCAAGCACTCGCCGAGCATCTGAACGCGGGACCGGTCACGTTCTATATCGGCTTCGACCCGACAGCTCCCAGCATCCACTTCGGCAATCTGGTGCAGCTGATCGTCGCCCGACACCTGCAGGCCGCCGGTCACGATCCGCTGATCCTGGTCGGCGGTTCGACGGGACTGATCGGAGACCCGAAGGACTCGGCCGAGCGGGTGCTGAACTCCAAGGAGACCGTCGCCGGCTGGGTGGAGAAGATCCGCGAGCAGGTCGGACGCTTCGTCGACATGGACGGCCCGCATCCTGCTCGATTGGTCAACAACCTGGACTGGACCGGCGACCTGCCGGTGCTGGACTTTCTCCGCGACATCGGCAAGCACTTCCCGGTGAACCGGATGCTGGCCAGGGATGTGGTGAAGAAGCGACTGGAAGCCGGGATCTCCTACACCGAGTTCTCCTACGTGCTGTTGCAGGCGCTGGACTACCTGAACCTGTACCGACAGTACGGCTGCACGCTGCAGTTCGGCGGCAGCGACCAATGGGGCAACATCACCGCCGGCGTCGAGCTGATCCGCCGGTCGGACGGCACGAAGGTGCACGCGATCGCGACGCCGCTGCTGACCAAGGCCGACGGCACCAAGTTCGGTAAGACCGAGGGCGGAACGGTGTGGCTGGACCGGGGGATGACAAGCCCGTTCGCCTTCCACCAGTTCTTCCTGAATGCCGAGGACGAGAAGGTCATCGACTACCTGAAGGTCTTCAGCCCTCGCGGCCAGGACGAGATCGCCGAGCTGGAACAGCAGACCAGGGACAAGCCCCAGCTGCGCGCAGCCCAACACGCTCTGGCCGACGACGTGACGGACCTGGTGCACTCGCCGGCCGACACCAAGGCGGCCAACGACGCGGCCGCGGCTCTCTTCGGGCGCTCCGAACTCCAGGCTTTGGGGGACGAGACCATCCGGGACGTCGCCGAGGAACTGGGTGCTCCGGCGGTGAAGAGCGACGGTGAACTACCGACCTTCGTCGACGCGATGGAGGCCAGTGGCGTCGTCGCCAGCAAGTCGGCAGCCCGTCGGGCGATCGCCGAGGGCGGTGCCTATCTGAACAACACCAAGGTCAGCGACCCCGACCGACGGCTCGAGCAATCCGACCTGTTGGCCGGCGAGTACGTGGTGTTGCGCCGGGGGAAGAAGACCGTGGGGGCCGCCCGGATCGCGGCGCAGACGTCAGGATGTTGACGATCCGATCGGATACGGCCTAGTCAGCATCGGGTCTACAGGATGTGACCACGGTCACAGCCCCGCGATTTGACCCCCAACTCGCTCACGCGTAATGTTCTCTGAGCCGCCGGGGAGCGGGACGCGGGAAGCCGAGAGGCAGAACGCGGCCGGACCGTGCGGAACCCAACGGTAACGAAGCAGCCGTGATGGCGTGCGCTCCGAGCGCGAAAGCCAAACCACGGCAGCTCTCGATGCCCGCGGGGAGGAGGGAAAGCTCGAGTTGACTCGGGCCCACCACCTCGGTAAGCTTGATCGAGTTGCCACAACGAGGCCCAGAGGGCCTGAAGACGGCAGCAAAACCAAGCACCGGAGCAAAACTTCCGAGTTTGACTCGGAGCGGAGATCTGGTAAATTAAGTCGGGTTGTCTCGGACAGGAATAAAAGCCTGAAAGAGGAGCAAAACGACAAAGTGAAGAGCCGAAAGCCTCGATTTGACAAGGCGGAAAGCGAATCACTAAAGTAAGTCGAGTTGCCCCAAGCGGAGATCGAAAGAAAACCGCGCGGTGTGCGCCCGAAACTTGAGAACTCAACAGCGTGCTAAAAGTCAATGCCAGTTTATGCACAAGTAATACCCCGTAAGCTGAGCACATCACTTTTGCGATGTGACTTGGATGCGGATTCCTTTGATTGATTGACACGATCTCTTTGGAGATCGAGGTCAGCGATCGAACTAGTTGACGGTAATCGATACGCAAGTATCGACACCGATATTTTTCAACGGAGAGTTTGATCCTGGCTCAGGACGAACGCTGGCGGCGTGCTTAACACATGCAAGTCGAACGGTAAGGCCCCTTCGGGGGTACACGAGTGGCGAACGGGTGAGTAACACGTGAGCAACCTACCCTTGACTCTGGAATAACGGCTGGAAACAGCCGCTAATACCGGATACGACCTCGGGCGTCATCGCTTGAGGTGGAAAGCTCCGGCGGTCAGGGATGGGCTCGCGGCCTATCAGCTAGTTGGTGAGGTAACGGCTCACCAAGGCTTCGACGGGTAGCCGGCCTGAGAGGGCGACCGGCCACACTGGGACTGAGATACGGCCCAGACTCCTACGGGAGGCAGCAGTGGGGAATATTGCACAATGGGCGCAAGCCTGATGCAGCAACGCCGCGTGTGGGATGACGGCCTTCGGGTTGTAAACCACTTTCAGCGCCGACGAAGCGAAAGTGACGGTAGGCGCAGAAGAAGCACCGGCCAACTACGTGCCAGCAGCCGCGGTGATACGTAGGGTGCGAGCGTTGTCCGGAATTATTGGGCGTAAAGGGCTCGTAGGCGGTCTGTCGCGTCGGAAGTGAAAACTCGGGGCTTAACCCCGAGCCTGCTTCCGATACGGGCAGACTAGAGGAATGCAGGGGAGAATGGAATACCTGGTGGAGCGGTGGAATGCGCAGATATCAGGTGGAACACCAGTGGCGAAGGCGGTTCTCTGGGCATTTCCTGACGCTGAGGAGCGAAAGCGTGGGGAGCAAACAGGCTTAGATACCCTGGTAGTCCACGCCGTAAACGGTGGGCACTAGGTGTGGGACTCATTCCACGAGTTCCGTGCCGAAGCTAACGCATTAAGTGCCCCGCCTGGGGAGTACGGCCGCAAGGCTAAAACTCAAAGGAATTGACGGGGGCCCGCACAAGCGGCGGAGCATGCGGATTAATTCGATGCAACGCGAAGAACCTTACCTGGGTTTGACATATACCGGAAAGCTGCAGAGATGTAGCCCCCGCAAGGTCGGTATACAGGTGGTGCATGGCTGTCGTCAGCTCGTGTCGTGAGATGTTGGGTTAAGTCCCGCAACGAGCGCAACCCTCGTCCTATGTTGCCAGCACGTAATGGTGGGGACTCATAGGAGACTGCCGGGGTCAACTCGGAGGAAGGTGGGGATGACGTCAAGTCATCATGCCCCTTAAGTCCAGGGCTTCACGCATGCTACAATGGCCGGTACAAAGAGCTGCGAAACCGCAAGGTTAAGCGAATCTCAAAAAGCCGGCCTCAGTTCGGATTGGGGTCTGCAACTCGACCCCATGAAGTCGGAGTCGCTAGTAATCGCAGATCAGCAATGCTGCGGTGAATACGTTCCCGGGCCTTGTACACACCGCCCGTCAAGTCATGAAAGTCGGTAACACCCGAAGCCGGTGGCCCAACCCGCAAGGGAGGGAGCTGTCGAAGGTGGGACTGGCGATTAGGACTAAGTCGTAACAAGGTAGCCGTACCGGAAGGTGCGGCTGGATCACCTCCTTTCTAAGGAGCCATATGGCGAGCTTGCTCGTCCATGCGCTCAGTCCCGAGACGCACGTTCTCGGCTGAGCAGGCACCGGAATGTGGAACATTGACCATTAAGTCCGATGACTCATCGCACTCGTTAGTACAACCGCCTGGCGGAGTGGAACCTCGAGTGAGTGAGCTGAAGACCTGAAGCACGCTGTTGGGTCCTGAGGGGTCGGTCGCACAGACGAAAGTCAGCGAACCAACAACTCAGCGGACCGAGGGCCGGCCGGAAACGGAAGGTTCACGGATCTCGCCCGTATTTTGAGAACTTCACAGTGGACGCGAGCATCTTTGTAGTAATAACAAGCTACTAAGGGCAATCGGTGGATGCCTTGGCACCAAGAGCCGATGAAGGACGTTGTAACCTGCGATAAGCCCCGGGGAGTTGGTAAACAAACTTCGATCCGGGGATCTCCGAATAGGGAAACCTCGAAGATACCGGAGTCATGTCCGGCGACCCCTGCCTGAACACATAGGGCAGAGGGAGGGAACGTGGGGAAGTGAAACATCTCAGTACCCACAGGAACAGAAAACAAAAGTGATTCCGTCAGTAGTGGCGAGCGAACGCGGAAGAGGCCAAACCATACTTGTGTGATAGCTGACAGGCGTTGCAAGCATGGTGTTGTGGGGCCGCCCCGATCGAACTGTCAATCGATCAAACAGTCAGAAATGCTCATTGAAGTCGAAGCGCTCTGGGAAGGCGCAGCAAAGAAGGTAATACTCCTGTAGACGTAAGATGAGCACTGTTGGGCGTCACCCCAAGTAGTACGGAACCCGTGAAATTCCGTACGAATCCGGCGGGACCACCCGCTAAGCCTAAATACTCCTTGGTGACCGATAGCGGACCAGTACCGTGAGGGAAAGGTGAAAAGTACCCCGGGAGGGGAGTGAAATAGTACCTGAAACCGATTGCCTACAATCCGTCGGAGCTCTTCGGAGTGACGGCGTGCCTTTTGAAGAATGAGCCTGCGAGTTAGTGGTATGTGGCGAGGTTAACCCGTGTGGGGAAGCCGTAGCGAAAGCGAGTCCAAATAGGGCGAATGAGTCGCATGCTCTAGACCCGAAGCGAAGTGATCTATCCATGGCCAGGGTGAAGCGACGGTAAGACGTCGTGGAGGCCCGAACCCACCAGGGTTGAAAACCTGGGGGATGAGCTGTGGATAGGGGTGAAAGGCCAATCAAACTTCGTGATAGCTGGTTCTCCCCGAAATGCATTTAGGTGCAGCGTCGCGTGTTTCTTACCGGAGGTAGAGCACTGGATAGTCTAGGGGGCCCACAAGCTTACCGAAATTAGCCAAACTCCGAATGCCGGTAAGTGAGAGCGCGGCAGTGAGACTGCGGGCGATAAGGTTCGTAGTCGAGAGGGAAACAGCCCAGAACACCAGCTAAGGCCCCTAAGAGATTGCTAAGTGGAAAAGGATGTGGAGTTGCGGAGACAACCAGGAGGTTGGCTTGGAAGCAGCCACCCTTTAAAGAGTGCGTAATAGCTCACTGGTCAAGTGATTCTGCGCCGACAATTTAGCGGGGCTCAAGCAATCCGCCGAAGCTGTGTCATTGACGCAACTGCTCGGCTCTGACTTCGGTCAGTGTCCAGGCGCGTTGATGGGTAGGGGAGCGTCGTGTGCGCTAGGAAGCAGCGGGGTAACCCAGCTGTGGAGAGCACACGAGTGAGAATGCAGGCATGAGTAGCGAATGACGGGTGAGAAACCCGTCCGCCGAATGACCAAGGGTTCCAGGGTCAAGCTAATCTGCCCTGGGTAAGTCGGGACCTAAGGCGAGGCCGACAGGCGTAGTCGATGGACAACGGGTTGATATTCCCGTACCGGCGAAACAACGACCCTGCCGAGGCGAGTGATGCTAAGCACGGAAGGTCTTCGGATCCCTTCGGGGTGATGTTGACTGACTCTGCGACCCGAACTCGTATTAGGCAAGCTGCGGAGTGACGCAGGAAGGTAGCCCAACCCGGGCGATGGTTGTCCCGGGGTAAATCTGTAGGGCGGGATGTAGGCAAATCCGCATCCCATATGCCTGAGAGATGACGCCTGTATCGGATTTATCCGTTGCAGTGGGTGATCCTATGCTGCCTAGAAAACCTTCGTGAGCGATGTTGTTAGCCGCCCGTACCCTAAACCGACACAGGTGGTCAGGTAGAGAATACCAAGGCGATCGAGATAACCGTGGTTAAGGAACTCGGCAAAATACCCCCGTAACTTCGGGAGAAGGGGGGCCAATTCTGTCCCGGGACTTGCTCCCGGTAGGCGGAAGAGGCCGCAGAGACCAGGCCCAAGCGACTGTTTACCAAAAACACAGGTCCGTGCCAAGTCGAAAGACGATGTATACGGACTGACGCCTGCCCGGTGCTGGAACGTTAAGGGGAGAAGTTAGCCTTCGGGCGAAGCTTTGAACTTAAGCGCCAGTAAACGGCGGTGGTAACTATAACCATCCTAAGGTAGCGAAATTCCTTGTCGGGTAAGTTCCGACCTGCACGAATGGCGTAACGACTTGGGCGCTGTCTCGACCACGGACTCGGCGAAATTGCACTACGAGTAAAGATGCTCGTTACGCGCAGCAGGACGGAAAGACCCCGGGACCTTTACTATAGCTTGGTATTGGTGATTGGATGAATTTGTGTAGGATAGGTGGGAGACTTTGAAGCAGTCACGCCAGTGGTTGTGGAGTCAACGTTGAAATACCACTCTGGTTCTTCTGGTTATCTAACGTAGGTCCGTTATCCGGATCACGGACAGTGCCTGGTGGGTAGTTTGACTGGGGCGGTCGCCTCCCAAAAGGTAACGGAGGCGCTCAAAGGTTCCCTCAGCCTGGTTGGCAATCAGGTTTTGAGTGTAAGTGCACAAGGGAGCTTGACTGTGAGAGAGACATCTCAAGCAGGGACGAAAGTCGGAACTAGTGAACCGACGGCGGCATGTGGAAGCGCCGGAGATCAACGGCTAAAAGGTACCCCGGGGATAACAGGCTGATCTTGCCCGAGCGTTCATAGCGACGGCATGGTTTGGCACCTCGATGTCGGCTCGTCGCATCCTGGGGCTGGAGTCGGTCCCAAGGGTTGGGCTGTTCGCCCATTAAAGCGGCACGCGAGCTGGGTTCAGAACGTCGTGAGACAGTTCGGTCCCTATCCGCTGCGCGCGTAGGAGTCTTGAGAAGAGCTGTCCTTAGTACGAGAGGACCGGGACGGACGAACCTCTGGTGTGCCAGTTGTTCTGCCAAGAGCACGGCTGGTTGGCTACGTTCGGAAGTGATAACCGCTGAAAGCATCTAAGCGGGAAGCACGCTTCAAGATGAGGGCTCCCACAGGTTAACCTGGTAAGGCCCCCAGCAGACCACTGGGTGATAGGTCGGATGTGGAAGTGCAGTAATGCATGGAGCTGACCGATACTAATAGGCCGAGGGCTTGTTTATACAAAGATGCTACGCGTCCACTGTGCAGTTCCCGAGATACGGTCGTAGATCGGCGGGCTGAATTGATCAGCTCTGCCTCGATCCGATTACATCTCCATAGAGTTTCGGTGATCATTGCGAAGGGGAAACACCCGGCTCCATTCCGAACCCGGAAGTTAAGCCCTTCAGCGCCGATGGTACTGCACGGGAGACCGTGTGGGAGACTAGGACGTCGCCGGACAATAACACCTCATGGGTGGCCATTCGTGGCCACCCATGAGGTGTTTTTACGTTCAGGACCCTTCGCAGGGCGAGGAGAGATCGGCGTGGGGATGGCATCGGACAAACACGGCGACAGCCGGCGTCGTTTCGTCGACGTTCCAGGCTCCCTGCAGGCCGGCATAGGATCCCGGGTGGACAATCGGCGCGGGCGGTTCGGTGGGCTCGCGGACCGTTCGCTGACCCGATCCGGCGTCCAGCCCACTAGGAAATGTAGTGCTCGGCCAGCGCGCTGCGGTAGCGTTCTGCGATCACCTGATGGGCCTCGAGATCGGCGGCTGTCGGTTCGATCTCCCGGACCACCGGGATCTTCCAGGACGGCAGCTCACCGGTCAGCGCCCAGGCGGCCTGCCGTGCGGCGCCGACGGCGACGCTCTCGAACGGTTCGGTGATGGTGATCGGTCTGCCGAGGACCGCCGGTGCGATCTGTTGGACCGCGCTGGACTGCGCCGCGCCACCGGTCAACGTGATCGAGGTGATCGCGCCGGTCTGCTCGGCGAGCACGTCGACGCCGTAGGCCAGGCTCCACAGCACGCTCTCGATCGCGGCCCGCGCCACGTTCGCGGGGGTCATGTTCGCCCGGGTCATCCCCAACAGTTCGCCGGTCGCTTCGGGCAGCGGGGGAGTGCGTTCCCCTTCCAGGTAGGGCATGAAGACCAAGCCGTCCGCTCCGGCCGGGGCGGAGGCCGCCAGTCGACTGAACTCGGCGAGATCCACGCCGAGCATGGTCGCCGTCGCCTCCAGGTTGCGGGCGCAGTTCAGTGTGCACACCAAGGGCAGGAACCGTCCGGTGGCGTCGGCGAATCCGCACACCGTCCCGGTCGGTTCGTGGCTCTGGCTGTCCGCCCGGGTATAGGCGGTCCCGCTGGTGCCGAGGCTGATGATCGCCTCGCCCGGGCCGTTGTCCAGCGCGAGGGCGCCTGCCATGTTGTCGCCGGTGCCCGGGGCGAGTCGGATCCCGTCGGGATTCTCACCGATGATCTCGTGCGGTCCGGCGACTCTCGGTAGCTCGAGATCGTGGCCGATCGCCCGTTCGACGAGATCGTGCAGATAGCTGTCACCGGCCGGGTCGAAGTACGCCGTGCCGGAGGCATCGCCACGGTCGGTGACCGGCGCGAACGACTGCTGGCCGATCTTCCAGGTCAGGTAGTCATGCGGCAGGATCACCGACCGGGTCGCAGCAGCATGGTCCGGCTCGCACCGAGCCAGCCAGCGCAGCTTGGTGATCGTCATCGACGCAACCGGAACCGAACCCACCTTGCTCACCCAGGCCGACCGCCCACCGAGTTCCTCGATCAGGTCGAGCGCATCCTGGGCGGACCGGTTGTCGTTCCACAGCAGGGCATCGCGGACCAGGTCGCCGTTGTCGTCCAGCGTGACCATGCCGTGCTGCTGCCCGCCGACGGCCATCGCCTCGACGTCGGTGAGGAGTTCCGGATCAGCCGTCGCCTCCTGGTAGGCGTCCCACCAGGCCGCGGCGGAGACTTCGGTGCCGTCGGGATGGGAGGCCCTGCCGGTCCGTACCACCTGTCCGGTCTCGATGTCGCACACGACGACCTTCACCGATTGGGTCGAGGTGTCGACTCCGGCAACCAGGGTCATCGATCCGGTCTCCCTTCGGCCTGGTCGGCAGGCGCAACTGTGAGCTCTATTCCGCGATCGATGAAGTGCTGCAGCAGCTTGGCCGCCACGTCGCCGGCGATCGCCAGCTCATCGATCTCGTCGATGGTAGCGAACTGGACGAACGCGGCGGCGCCGACCGACGCTGCGTCAACCATCGCGATCACTCGGCCACCGACCAGCGTCTCGGCACGGTTGACGGCGGCGCCACCGGGCGTCGGGTCGGTCAACCCCCGTTCGGCGTCGACGCCTGCCGGGCAGACCACGGCGACGTCGACCCGGAGCCGGTCGAGCTCGCTGAGCGCCCAGTCGCCTTCCTGGCCGTGCGACTGCGGGCTGACCGTGCCGCCGATGTTGTAGACCCCGATGGTGGGAATCTTCGACAACACGATGGCGACGTCCAAGGAGTTCGTCACGATGGTCAGTCCCGCTGCCGTCGGCGGGTCGGCGCTGATGGCGTCGGCCAGTCCGAGTGCCGGCCTGCCGGTGCCGATCAACAGAGTCCCGGATCGAGGCAGCCGGCCCCACAACCGTCGGCCCAGGTCGGAGTAGTCCGATGCGCCGTCGGTGCGCGGTGGATCCGGCTCGGTCAGGACCGGGACCGCACCGCCGTGGACCCGCTGCAGCCGGCCGACCGATTCCATCTGTCGCAGGTCGCGGCGGACGGTCTCCGGTGCGACGCCGAGCCGGCCCGCGGCGTCGACGACCTGGACCCGCCCGTCGGCCGCCAGCCACCCGGCAATGCGGTCATGTCGGGTGGTGCGATCGCTGTCCGTCTACTTCACCGCCCCCATGGCCAGACCGCGGACCAGCCGCTTCTGGGCGACCCAACCCGCGATGATCACCGGCAACACCGCGATCGTCGAGGCTGCCGACAGGACGGCCAGGAACTGGCCGCGGCCGTCGACGAAGCTGCCCAGGAAGGGCGGCGTCGTACGGGCCACGACGGCGGTCAGCAGGTTGACCAGGAAGTATTCGTTCCAGGCGAAGATGAAGCAGATCAATGCCGCTGCCGCGGCTCCGGGCGCGACGATCGGCAACGACACCCGCCACAGTTCACGGCTGTAGGACGCGCCGTCGATCTGGGCCGCCTCGACGACGGCATAAGGCACCTCGGCGAAGAACGATCGCATCATCCAGATCGCCAGCGGCAGATTCATCCCCAGATAGAGCACGCCGAGCGCCCACAGGTTGTCCAGCAGTCCGAGCACCCGCAGCAACAGGAAGACCGGGATGATCGACGCGGCAACGGGCATGAACTTGGTGCTGATGAAGAAGAACAGCAGGTCCCGCCAGCGGCCGACCCGACGGACCGAGAGCGCGTACGCCGCTGGTATCGCCAGCAGCATCACCACCACGGTCGACCCGACCGCGAGCGCGGCCGAGTTGGCGAGGTAGAGACCCATCCCGCGTTCGAACACCGCGGCGTAGCGGTCGAAGGAGAGCTGGGTGATGAAGCTCGGCGGGAACTGCGCCGCGGCGGCTTCACTCTTGAAGCTGGTGAACACCATCCACAACACCGGGAAGAAGAACAGGAAGACGAGTACCCAGGTGATGCCGGTGACGATCACGCCCCGGATCTTGCGTGGGGTGAACCGGCTGCTGCCCGAACGCCTGATCGGAGCCGTTGTCGACTCGCCGGCGGCTGCGGTCTCGACGGCGGTGCTCATCGTCCGCCACCTCCTTCTTCGGTGAAGACCTTGAACAGGGTGCGCAGAGCGACCGTGGTGACCGCGATCGTGACGATCACGGTGACCACACCGTAGGCGGCAGCCTCGCCGACCTGCTGGCCGATGAAGGCTCGTTCATAGAGCAGGTAGGGCAGGGTCTTGGAGTTGCCGGCGCCCTTGGTCATGATGTTCACCGGGTCGAAGACCTGGATCATCAACACGGTGCCGAGCAGGGTGGCCAACTCCGCGTAGGTGCGCAGATGCGGCAACGTCATGCTGCGGAAGATCCGCAACGGTCCGGCGCCGTCGACATTCGCCGCCTCGAGCACCTCGGCGGACTGGGACTGCAGTCCGGCCAGCAGGATCAGCATCATGAACGGCGTGTACTGCCAGGTCAGCACGAACATGATCGTCATCCCCGGGTGATCGGTGTTCCAAGCCACCGGCGGGATGTTGATCAGGCCGAGCGCCCAGTTGATCATGCCGACGTTGGCGTCCAGCAACGACCATTTCCAGATCAGTGCCGAGGCGGCCGGCATCACCAGGAACGGAGTGATCAACAGCGTGCGGGCAACGGCCTGACCGTGGAACTTGCGGTCCAGCAGGACTGCGAACAACAGACCGAGTGCGAGCGAGACGATCACCGCCGAGCCGACGATCACCACCGTGTTCAACAGCGCCGGCAGGAAGGCACCGTTGCGGACCACGGCGACGTAATTGTCGAACCAGGCAAAGGATCTGGCGCCGGGCCGGGCCAGATTCCAGTTCTGGAAGGAATAGAAGATCGTGATCAGGAACGGCACCTGGGTGACGACGATCGCGACGATGAAGGCCGGCAGCACCAGCTTGCGGGCGAACTTCCGTTCGCCCTGCTCCTGGCCGGTCAGCTTGATCTCCTTCTTGCGGGTCGCCTTGGCGCTGCCCGCATCCAGGGCGGCCGTGGTCATCGCGTTGCCTCCCTCTTCTGTACGTCGCCGGCGATCTGGGCGATGTCCTGGCCCTTGGCCAAGGCTTCGTCGACGGTCTGCCGACCGGCCAGTGCGTCGGCGATCTCCTGCGAGGTCTGGTTTCCGACGTCCTGGAACTCGGGGATGCCGACGAACTGGATGCCGGTCCACGGTTGCGGCTCGAGGCCGGGCTGAGTCGGATTGACCTTGCTCAGTGTTTCGGCCGTGATGCCGGCGAACGCCGAACTCGCCTTCTTGTACTGCGGATTCTCATACAGCGACTGGCGGGTCCCCGGTGGCACCCGGGTCCAGCCGAACTTGTCGGCAACCAGCTGCTGGTAGTCCTTCGAGGTGGCCCACTTGACGAACTCCCAGGCCGCATCCTTGTGCTGGGACTCGGCGTTGATCGCCAGGTTCCACGACCACAGCCAACCGGCTTCCTCGGTCTTGTCGGTCGGCGCGGCGACGTAGCCGACCTTGCCGGCAACCGGGCTGCCGTCGGCCTCCAGCGTGCCGGCGGCGGAGGTCGCGTCGTACCACATCGCCGCCCGACCCTGCTGGAACAGGTTCAGGCATTCGGTGAAGCCGAACGAGGCGGGGTCGCGTTCGCCGGATTTGAGGATGGTGTCGACGTAGAACTGGACGCCGTCGGTGAATCCGGGCTTGTCGACCTGGGCGTCCCAGTTGGTGTTGAACCACTGGCCGCCGAAGGTGTTCACCACCGTGGTCAGCGGAGCGAACATCTCGCCCCAGCCGGGCTTGCCGCGCAGGCAGATGCCGGCGCGGTCGTCGGCCGGCTTCTTCACCTTGGCTGCCAGGTCGGCGACCTGCTGCCAGGTCGGATGGTCCGGCATCGTCAGCCCGGCCTTCTCGAACAGGTCCTTGCGATACATCAGGAACGAGGACTCGCCGTAGAACGGGGCGGCATACAAACGATCGTTGTAGGTCGAGCTGGCCCGGACCGGTGGGAAGAAGTCTTCGACGTCGTAGCTGCTGTCGGCCGTGGTCCGGTCGGTGATGTCGGTGAGCCATTTGTTCTTGGCCCAGATCGGGACCTCGTAGGCACCGACCGTCATCACGTCGTACTGGCCGCCGCGGGTCGCCACGTCCTTGGTGGTGGCGTTGCGGAGGTCGTTCTCCTCCATCATGATCACGTTGACCCTGATGTTGGGATGGGTCCGATTGAACTCGGGGAGCAACTGGGCCAGGTCCTGCATCTGCGGATTGTTGACACTGGCCAGCGTGATCGTGGTGACGCCCGGCTTGTTGCCGAGGTTGCCGAAACCCGCGCAGCCGGAGACGGACAGCGCCAGGCAGAGTGCGATCGCTACCGCGAGGACGCCGGGGCGTCTTCGGGGTGGTCGGGGGATCCTGCGGCCGTTCGGTCGACGGGTGATCATGGCGGCCCCTTCTCGTTCCAGACCTCCGCGGTGAGGTGTGAACTTCCGTGCGAACGGACAGTACTTGACACTCTAATGCCCGGTCCAGAGGGAAAACGGTTCAAATCGAGAGAATTTCTGCCCGATTCGGACACTGTGGTGCCCGGATGTGTGAAAATCTCGCGTGAGGAGGGCGTCATGGCAAAGGGCCCGCAGCGCGGCGGGGCGATGTATCCGCCGCAGCGTCAGCGAGCGATCACCGACATCCTGCTGGAACAGCGATCGCGGTCGGCGGGCGTGACCATGATCGCTGAGCGGCTGCAGGTGGCGACCGAGACCGTTCGCCGGGATCTGGAGGTGTTGGTCCGACGTGGCCTGGTCCGTCGGGTCCGTGGCGGGGCCGAGCTGGTCGAGTCGGTGCCGTTCGAGCAGGCTCTCGCCGCCCGTCATGCCGACCAGCGGGCGGAGAAGCAGCTGATCGCCGCGGCGGTGATCGAGGAGCTTCCACCGGACGGCGTGGTGGTGATCGATTCGGGCTCGCTGACCTATGTCGTCGCCTCCCGGGTGCCGGCGGACCGGCCGCTGACGATCGTCACCAACAACCTGCCCGCCGCCGCGTTGTTGATCAACCGTCCGGCCCTGACGGTGATCACGCTGCCCGGGATGATCCGTGGCCTGACCCAGGCCTCCGTGGACGGCTGGACGACACGTCGGCTGGAGCGCCTGAGCGCGGACCTCGCGATCGTCGGCGTGAACGGTCTGTCGCCCGGGCTCGGGTTGACCACGACCAATCCCGAGGAGGCGGCGGTCAAACGGGCGATGCTGCTGTGTGCCCGCCGTCGGTTGGTCCCGGTGGTGTCGGCGAAACTCGGTCGCAACTCCTTCTGCAGCTTTGCCGCGGTGCAGGAGGTCGACACCGTCGTCACCGACGACGGTGCCGACGCCGAACTGCTGGCCGAGCTGCGGGCGAACGGGCCCGAGGTACGGGTCGTGCCGATGCGGTGACCGTCCGATCACGGGGTGCGGTTTGCCAGTAATGCCGGTGTGGCAGGAGGATTGGGCGGTGACTGAGAAGCGGTACGGCGGCGACGACTCCTCCGAGGGTAGATCCGGCGACGGGCGACAGGGTCGCCCGGGCGGGCGGTCCGGAGGTCCCTCGTCGGGCCGGCCGACCGGTGGTGCCGGCGGACGGGGTTCTGACGGAGGGGGTTCCGATGGACGGGGCTCCGGCGGGCGGCGACCCGGGCGCGGGGCCGCTGGACAGGGCTCCGGTGGACGGGGTTCCGGCGGACGGGGCGGCACCGGACGCGGAAGTAGCGGTCGTCAAAACGGCCGCGACGCCGGAGGACGCGGCGGGGCCGGGCGGGACTCGGGTGGACGAAGTGGCGGTCGTGCCGACTGGGATTCCGGTCGGGGAGGCGGCCGAGGTCGTAACGGCAGCAGCGCCGGCAACAACAGGCACGGCGACAACAGATCCGGCGATGACAGATCCAGGGACAACAGATCCAGGGACAACGGAGCCGGACGCGGCTGGCGCAGCGACGATTCGCGAGCGGACGGCGCCGGGCGTTCGGGCCGGGCTGGTGGCAGGGACGGTTCAGGCTGGTCCGGCAGGGGTCGGGGTGACTCGGTCCGCGGTGGTTCCGGTCGCGGTGGTTCGGGCCGAGGTTACGGGGAGCGCGGGCGCGGAGAGCGTGACGGCAGGGGTCGTGATGGCGGCGACCGCAGCCGCGGTGCGCGGACCCGGGGTGCCGGAGACCGGGCGCCGTCTGCGGATCGGGGTGAACGCCGTACTCCGCCGGGACTGCAGCCCAAGGGTGTCGAACCGACGATCCCGGCGGGCACAGACATCCGCCGGCTGGACCGCGGTGTCCGAGCCGAACTGCGCAGCCTGCCCAAGGACCTTGCCGAGATCGTTGCCGGCCATCTGTTGCTGGCCGGCGAGCTGGTCGACGAGAATCCCGAACTCGCCTACGCCCATGCCGAGGCAGCGCGGCGACGGGCAGCACGACTGCCGATCGTCCGTGAAGGGGCCGCGGAGACGGCGTACGCGGCCGGCAAATACGACGTCGCTCTCGGAGAGTACCGGGCATTGCGTCGGATGACCGGTGCCGCGGAGTACCTGCCGGTGATGGCCGACTGCGAACGAGCGCTCGGCCGTCCGCAGCAGGCGTTGCGGCTCCTCCGCGAAGCGGCCGGACAGCCGATGGAACCGGCGTCCTCGGTCGAGGCGAAGATCGTCGAGGCCGGTGCCCGGGACGATCTCGGTCAGACGGCCGAGGCGGCCCGGCTGTTGCGGGCGACCATCGCCGAGGTGGCCGGCAACCGGCCGCCGTCGCGTGCGATGCGACTCCCGGTCGCCCGGCTGCGCTACGCGCTGGCCGACGTCCTGTTGACCCTGGGCAACCGGGCCGACGCCTACGTCGAGTTCGTCCGGGCGGCCGGGTTGGACGACCAGGGCGACACCGACGCCCAGGAACGGGTGGACGAGCTGGACGGGATGAACATCGAGTTCGACGACTCCGACGACGAGTCCGGTCACGACGACGAGTCCGGACCCGATCACGAATCCGGGTTGGCGGATGGGGCAGGGCTCGACGTCGACGAGCCTGACACCGCTGAACGGACCGATACCGACGACACCTACCGATGATGAAGGAACGCCCGTGCTGATCGACCGCTATGACGCCGCCCTGTTCGATCTGGACGGCGTGCTCTACCTCGGGCCGGATCCGGTCGTGGGTGCACCGGAGGCTGTCGATCGACTCCAGCAGCTCGGCATCCGGGTCGGCTTCGTCACCAACAATGCGGCCCGGACACCGAAGGCGGTGGCCGATCAGTTGCGCAGCTTCGGCATCGGCTGCGACGAGGCCGACGTCGTCACCTCCGCGCAGGCCGGGGTGCGGGAACTCGTCGACCGCTTCGGCGCCGGTGTGCCGGTACTGATGGTCGGTGGCGAAGGGCTGCGGGTCGCGCTGGACGAGGCAGGTCTGGTCGCCGTCGACAGCGCCGACGACAACCCGGTCGCGGTGATCCAGGGCTACTACCCCGAACTCAGCTGGCAGATGATCACCGAGGCGGCGCTGGCGATCCGGCGGGGCGCCACCTGGGTCGCGACCAACACCGATCCGACGCGGCCGACCGAACGCGGATTGGTCCCGGGCAACGGGGCAGCGGTGGCCGCCGTCCGAACGGCAGTGGACACCGATCCGATCGTCGCGGGCAAGCCGTACCGGCCGCTGATGGAAGAAACGGTGCGCCGGCTGTCCGCCGACCGGCCGATCTTCGTCGGCGATCGGATCGACACCGACATCGCCGGTGCCGGCAATCTCGACATGGACAGCATGCTGGTGCTGACCGGCTCGCACGGCCCGGTCCAGCTGTTCTCCGCAGTCGGGATCGAACGACCGACCCATCTCGGTCGCGATGCGGGTGCCCTGCTGCAGCCCGAACGGATCACCAGGCAGACCGGAGAGGAACGGATCGCCGTCGGGGGGATCGAGGCCTACGTCGAGCGCCAGCAGCTGATGCTGTCCCGCGAGCCGAAGGACGAGGAGTTGCTGGACGCGACCTGGGCGGCGACCAAGTTGGCCTGGCAGTGCGCCGACGCCGAACTGCCGGTCGGAGGCCTCGACCTGGCGGTTCAGCTGGCCAATCGGCTGCAGACGGCCGGCTGATCGCCGCAGCGACCGCTGTCGCCGTTACGCTGACTCCAGAACACCTGGGGTGGCAGCGCTGCGCCCCGAGGTCGAACCCGACGGCATGTTCGACGAGAGGCGCCCGATGAACAGCGACGATTCTCCGACCGACCGCACGTCCACCCGTCGTACCGGGGCGGGCGCGGCTCGGCCGGGCCTGCCCCGAGCAGCGGTGAACGCTCCCAACCTGTCGGCGTTGGCCGAGGTCTTCGGTGCCGCGATCGACGGTGCCTCCCGGATGACCCGGGAACGGGCCCGTGAGCTGGCCGAGAAGATGCTCAGCCAGACCGGCTTGGACAATATCGATCTGAGCAGGATGGATCTCAGCAAGGTCGATCCGCGCAAGGTCGATCTCGGTGAGGCCGCATCCGAGGCCGGTGCACGGATCAATCAGCTCGCCGAAGAGATCATGGCTGCCCGCAAGGCCAACCGCGAACTGCTGCAGCGAACCGTGGCCGCCGAACTGGACAAGACCCTGGACAGGTCCCTGACCCGGCTCGGTCTTGCTCGTGCCGAGGAAGTCACCGCGTTGCGGGACGAGGTAGCCGGGCTGCGCGCAGACCTTGCCGAACTCAAGATCAACAGCACCCGCCCGGCCGCGAAGGCGCCGTCATCGACGGCCAAGAAGACGGCGGCCAAGAAGACCACTGCGAAGAAGACCGCGACCAAGACGACCCCGGCCAAGGCGAGCGCAGTCAAGAAGACAGCAGCGAAGACCGCAACCGGACCGGCCGGAGCGAAGAAGGCGGCCAAGAAGACGGCGAAGAAGGCAGGCTGACCGATGACCGAGGAATTCCCCGAAACCGAACCGGTCGAAACCGATCCGGCACGTCAGCCGGAGGGTGGCGCTGTCGATCATCCGGACAGCAGCCTGCCGCGGACCGGTGAGCCGGTCGTCGACCAGGCGTTGGACGGATTGCAGGATCTGGACGACGCTCCGCTGGACGAGCGTCATGATCGACTGGCCCGGGTGCACGAGGATCTCCATCGCGCGCTGAACTCTGAATGACCGAGCCGGCATGACGGCCCCGTCTGGCAGGAGCCGACTCGACGTTGCGTTGGCCCGGCGCGGTCTGGCCAGATCTCGCAGCCATGCCCGTGAACTGATCGACGCCGGCACGGTGCTGGTCAACGAATCCGTTGCCAGCAAGGCGTCGTTGCCGGTGGAATCGGACGATCGGCTGGCGCTGGTACGTGACGACCCGTACGTGTCGCGGGCGGCGTACAAGTTGATCGGGGCGCTGGATGATCTTGCCGTCGAGGTACCGGCCCGGGTGCTGGACGCCGGTGCGTCCACCGGCGGATTCAGCCAGGTGCTGCTGGAGCGCGGCTGTCGACAGCTGTACGCGATCGACGTCGGTCATGATCAACTCCACCCGCGGGTGTCGGCCGACCCGCGGGTGATCGCGTACGAGGGGTTGAATCTGCGTGATCTCGATCCGGCGATCACCGACGGGCCGGTCGACCTGGTGGTGGCCGATGTGTCCTTCATCTCGCTCACCCTGCTGCTCGATCGGCTGATCGCAGTGCTGGGCCCGGACGGCAGTCTGCTGACCATGATCAAACCGCAGTTCGAGGTCGGCCGGGAACTGCTCGGTAAGGGTGGGGTGGTTCGCTCCGACGCCTCCCGACGGGCCGGTGTCGCAGCCGTCGTCGACCGCGCCGCGGAACTCGGTTGGCACCCGCAGACTGCCGCGCGGAGCAGGCTCCCGGGGCCCGCCGGCAATATCGAATACTTCGTACTGTTCGGCACCGACCGAACCGAAGTCGACGTGCTCGCAGCCTTGTTCGCCGGCTGTTGATCGTCGGTGCCGGCCGACTGGCGCCTATGCTGTCCCCGTGTTGGGCCAAGCAGAACGACGGATCGCCGTCCTCACCCATACCGGGCGGGACGAGGCGATCAAGGCGGCCAGTCGACTGATCTCCGGTCTCGGCGCCGCCGGAATCGTCTGCGTGCTGCCCCAGGCCGACATCGCCCAGTTGCGATTGTCGACCGGTGACGCGTTGATCGAGGTGCTGCCCGAGGCCGATCCGATCATCGGCCTGGACACCCCGGACGTGCCGGAGATCGAGTTGATCGTGGTGCTCGGCGGTGACGGCACGATCCTGCGGGCCGCGGAATGGGTGTTGGCCTCCGACGTCCCGCTGCTCGGCGTCAATCTCGGACACGTCGGATTCCTGGCCGAGGCGGAGTCCAGCGAGATCGACCTGATCGTGGACACCATCGTCAACCGCACCTTCCGGGTGGAGGAACGGTCGACGATCGACGTCCGGATCCTGCCGCCCGGCGACGAGGGCGGCGACCCGCTGTGGTCCTCGTTCGCGATCAACGAGGTGACCATCGAGAAGGCAGCCCGGGAGCGGATGCTCGAACTGATGGTCGAGATCGACGGCCGGCCGCTGTCCCGCTGGTCCTGCGACGGCGTCCTGGTGTCCACCCCGACCGGTTCGACGGCGTACGCATTCTCCGCCGGCGGGCCGGTGATCTGGCCCGGCGTGGATGCGATGCAGGTGGTGCCGTTGAGCGCCCATGCCCTCTTCGCCCGACCGATGGTGCTCAGCCCGAAGTCCCGGGTGATGATCGAGATGCTGGACGGGATGGCCCCCGAGGCGGTCGTCTGGTGCGACGGCCGGCGATCGACCGTGTTGCAACGCGGAATGCGGGTCGAAGTGGTGCAGGGTCGACATCGACTGCGGTTGGCCAGACTGTCCGAGGCCCCCTTCACCGACCGGCTGGTGCACAAGTTCGGACTCCGGGTCGAGGGGTGGCGGGGCAAGAGAGAGGACTAGACACTCATGCTGTCGGAGTTGCGGATCACCGATCTGGGCGTGATCAACGAAGCGACCCTCGACCTCGATGCCGGACTGACCGTCGTGACCGGTGAGACCGGTGCCGGGAAGACCATGATCGTCAGCAGCATCGGTCTGCTGCTCGGCGGCAAGACCGATGCCGGGGTGGTCCGCAACGGTGCCGACCGGGCCCGGGTGGAGGGCGTCTTCCGGATCGCCGACGATGCTCTGGCCGAGCAGGTCACCGAGGCCGGTGGCAGCATCGAGGACGGCGACCTGCTTGTTGCCCGGCACATCACCGCGGCCGGGCGCAGCCGTGCCTATCTGGGCGGGGCCCAGGTGACCGCGGCGTTGTGCGGTGAGCTGACCGGCGAGCTGGTCGCCGTCCACGGCCAGTCCGAGCAGGTCCGGCTGAGTCGGGCCGATCGGCAGCGGGAGATCCTGGACCGGTTCGCCGGGCCGAAACTGGCCAAGCTGCTGACCTCGTACGGCGCCGACTACGCCGAGCACCGGCGGGCCACCGCCGAACTGCAGGAGCTGCGCAGCAACGCCCAGCAACGGGCCCGGGAGATCGACCTGCTGCGGTTCGGGCTGGACGAGATCTCCGCGGTCGACCCGCAGCCGGGGGAGGACGATGCCCTGGCATCGGAGGCCACCCGGCTGCAGGCCGCCGACGACCTGCGGCTGACCGCGACGTCGGCGATGGTGGCGATCGCCGGGGACGACGACGATCCGACCGGTGCCGCCGGTGCGCTGTCCGCGCTCGGAGTGGCCCGCAAGGCCGCCGAACAGCTGGCCGGACTGGACGCCGACGCGCGGGAATTGTCCGGCCGGGTGAACGAGGTCGACTTCCTGCTCAGCGATGTGGCCGCTGACCTGAGCCGCTACCTGGACGGCCTGGAGGTCGAGCCCGGACGGCTCGAACAGATCGCCGCCCGGCGTTCCGAACTCGCCGGGCTGACCCGCAAGTACGGCGACACCGTGGATCAGGTGCTGGCCTGGGGAGCCGATGCCGCCCGGCAACTGTCCGAGCTGGAGACCGGTGACGACCGGATCGAGGACCTGACGGCCGAGATCGCGACGTTGGACGCTCGGCTCACCGATCAGGCGGGCAGGATCAGCAAGCAGCGCAGGGCAGCGGCCAAGAAGCTGGCCACCGCCGTGCTCACCGAACTGTCGGCGCTGGCGATGCCGCATGCCCGGCTCGAATTCGCCGTCCAGCCGGCCGACCGCGGACCCTACGGCGCCGACCAGGTCGACCTGCTGTTCAGCGCCAACCCGGGCACCGAGCCGCGCCCGCTGGCCCGGACCGCCTCCGGCGGTGAACTGTCCCGGGTCCGGCTGGCCCTGGAAGTCGTGCTGGCCGGCCAGGACGCGCGGGGCGGGGCAGACACCAGCGCCTTCGTGTTCGACGAGGTGGACGCCGGGGTCGGCGGCAAGGTGGCCGTCGAGATCGGCCGCCGGCTGGCCACCCTGGCCGAGCACGCCCAGGTGATCGTGGTCACCCACCTGGCACAGGTCGCCGCCTTCGCCGATCGGCACTACGTGGTCGCCAAGGCCAGCGACGGCCAGGTCACCACCAGCGGTGTGACCCACGTCGTCGACGGCCAGCGGTCCGCCGAGCTGGCCCGGATGATGGCCGGGCTGGACGAGACCGAGACCTCGATCGCGCATGCCGAGGAACTGTTGGCGCTGGCCGCCTCGCACCGCGCCGGCTGAGCCCGAGCCGCTCGACACACCAGCCGTCACCGCCGCCTGAGAGCGCCCCGTGTCGGCTTCGGCCGGGCACTGTGCCGCCATGGGAGGATGGACTGATGAGGATGCCCCTGCTGCGCCGTCGTGCGCAGTCCGCCGATCTCGGGGGTGTGGTGCGTCTGGATCGCCGGACCAAGGATCTGACCAAGCGGCTGAAGGCCGGCGAGATCGCCGTCATCGACCACGCCGACCTGGACCGGGTCAGCGCGGAGGCGCTGGTCGACAGTCAGGTGAGCGCGGTCGTCAACGTCGCCACGTCGGTGACCGGCCGATATCCGAACTTCGGTCCGCAGATCCTGCTGGACGCCGGCATCCCGCTGATCGACCGGGCGGTGCCGGACGGCGATCGGGCGGGCGCCGGCAGCGATCTGTTCGCGGTGCTGACCGAGGGCGACCGGGTGATCATCGAGGACGGCGCGGTGCTGGACGACCACCGGCGCACCGTCGGCAAGGGTGAACTGCTGGACCAGGACTCGCTGGACGCCCAACTGGCGCAGGCCCAGGCCGGGCTCAGTGACCAGATCGTCGCCTTCACCGAGAACACGATGAGCTACCTGCGGGAGGAGAAGGATCTGCTGCTGGAGGGCGTCGGCGTGCCCGAGGTGAAGACCCGGTTCGAGGGTCGGCAGGTGCTGATCGTGGTCCGCGGCTACGACTACCGCGAGGATCTGGCCACCCTGCGCTCCTACATCAGCGAGAAACGTCCGCTGCTGATCGGCGTCGACGGCGGAGCCGACGCACTGCTGGAGAACGGCTACGTACCCGACATCATCCTCGGTGACATGGACTCCTGCAGCGACGAGGCGCTGCACTGCGGGGCCGAACTGATCGTGCACGCCTACCGCGACGGTCGGGCCCCCGGTCTGGAACGGACCGAGAAACTCGGTCTGGAGGCGATCGCGTTCCCGGTCGGCGGCACCAGTGAGGACGCCGCCATGTTGCTGGCCGATTCCAAGGGTGCGCAGCTGCTGGTCGCGGTCGGTACCCACGCCTCGCTGGTGGAATTCCTGGACAAGGGCCGGTCCGGGATGGCATCGACCTTCCTGACCCGGCTACGGGTCGGCCCCAAGCTGGTCGACGCCAAGGGGGTCTCCCGGATCTATCGCAGTGAGGTCAAGGGCTGGCACATCGTGCTGTTGGTGCTGTCGGCCCTGCTGGCGTTGGTCACGGCGATGGCCTTCACCGATTTCGGACGCCAGGTCGGTGACCTGCTGCTGGCCCGTTGGAACGACGTCCTCTACTGGGTGAAGGAACTGTTCACTTGATCAACTTCCGGTATCACATCGTCTCGCTGATGGCGGTGTTCCTGGCTCTGGCCGTTGGCATCACCCTCGGTGTGACGTTGGTCAGCGGTGAGGCCAACAAGGGACTGGCCGCCCAGGCCGAGCAGGACCGGCGGCAGGTCCAGCTCTACCGTGACCAGCTGTCCCGCCAGCAGAAGCTCGATGATTATCGGGACGCCTACGCCACCGCTGTCGGCAAGCAGGTGACCGCCGGGATGCTGAGCGGCACTCCGGTCGCCGTGATCGCGATGCCGAATGCTCCGCGCGCAACCGTCCGGGACATCCAACAGGCCGTCACCGACGCCGGTGGGACAGTCGCCTCGACGACGACCATCAACGCCGAGGTCTTCGACACCGAACGCAATGCCGACGTGCTCGACGCCGTGGCCCCGTTCAGCCGGTTCTACCAGCCCGACGACTCCACCCAGACCAAGGTCGGCAGCGTACTGGGTCGGGCACTGCTGGGCCGCAACGACGAGGTCGCGGACAAGACCGCGACCGACATCGGCGACGCCTTGAACGGCAAGGTGATCAAACTCGATCGGTCCTCCGAACAGACTGCTCGGCTGGCGATCGTGGTGACCGCACCGACCAGTGACCCACCGGTCGGAGCCCAGACGCTGGATCGGCACCTGCAGCTCGAACTGGCGGTGGCCGAGCGGGCCGGTGGCACGGTCCTGGCCGGACCGAACAGCACCGGCACCGAGGGCACCGACGTGGCCACCGCCCGCGCCGACGCCGACGCACGGACCGAGCTCAGCAGTGTCGATGTCGCGGACCTGCCGAGCGGTGTCAGTACGGTGGTGATGGCCGGCCGGGAGCAGCTGAACGGGGACCAGGGCCACTACGGTGCCGCCAACGCCGACGCGCCGGCGCCGGAGCTCCCGCTCCGATGAGGCGACTGCCTGCCGCCCTGCTCGGTGCGGCTGCCGGTGCGATCGTCTCGGCTGTCGGCACCCGGATCGGAATCGCCGGCGACCCGGCCCGTTGGCGCCGCAACAACCATGCCGGTCGTCCGGTGACCCTGACCGAAGGGCCGGCCGCCGCCGTCGGCGCCGTCGCCGGTTCGGTGATCACCGAGCTGCTGGACGGGGCTCCCGGGTCATCCCGGACGGCCTGGGCAGCCACGGTGGCGATCGGTGGCGCAGCGGCCGTCGGAGCCTACGACGATCTGCTGGGATCCACGCAGGCCAAGGGATTCCGCGGCCACCTCGGCGCCCTACGGAAGGGTGTGATCACCAGCGGCATGATCAAGATCGTCGGCGTCGGGGCGGCCGCCTCGGCAGCCGGCGTGATCCTGCCGGGCCGCAGGGCGGGGGCCGGCCGCAAGGTCGCCGACGTGATCATCAACACGACCTTGACGGCCGGCAGTGCCAACCTGATCAACCTGCTCGATCTGCGGCCGGGGCGTGCGGCGAAGATGATCATCGGACTCGGCGTGCCGGCCGGTGCCTGGCCGATCGCCGGCGCCGCCGCCGGCGTGATCACCGATGACCTGGCCGGCCGGTCGATGCTGGGTGACTGCGGCGCCAACGCGCTCGGTGCGGGACTGGCGGTATCGGCGGCCCGGCTGCCGTTGCCGGTCCGGTTGGCCGCGCTGGCCGGTGTCGTGGGGCTCAATCTGGCCAGTGAACGGGTCAGCTTCACCGCGGTGATCGCCGACAACCCGGTGTTGGACGCCCTCGACCGCTGGGGCCGCGGCGGCTCAGGTCCTTCGACAGGCTCAGGACCCGTTGTCGATGGGTGAGGGCGGGCGTCGGTTCGCACAGGTCGCGGCGGGGGTCGGTGCGCTCGCGCTGGCATCGCGGATCGTCGGCTTCGGGCGCTGGCTGGTGTTCTCCAAGACGGTGGGGGACACCTGCCTGGGGGATGCGTACAACTCGGCCAACCAATTGCCCAACGTGCTCTTCGAGATCGCCGCCGGTGGCATCCTGGCCAGCGTCGTCGTGCCGGTGGTCAGCCGTCAGCTCGCCGGTGACCGGGCGAACCACGAACAGGCGTCCCGGACCGCTTCGGCCCTGATCGCGTGGACGTTGCTGATCCTGACCCCGGTGGCGATCGCGGCGATGATCTTCTCGTCGGTGTACGCCGAGGCGTTCACCCAGCCGGGCTGCGTCGGCGGTCGGCAGACCGCGGCCGCATTGGTGGTGATCTTCGCCCCGCAGATCTGGCTGTACGGGCTGGCCGTCGTCAGCGGCGGCCTGCTGCAGGCACAGAACCGGTTCGTGGCCGCGATCGCTGCGCCGCTGGCCTCCAGCGTTGTGGTGATCGCGACCTATCTGATCTTCGCGGTGGTTGCGGTTCCGGCGGGCCGGGACGATCCTGCCCAGCTGCAGTCGTCGGCCCTGGCCGTGCTCGGCTGGGGGACCACTGCCGGGGTCGCGGCACTCACCCTGACCACGCTGATCCCGTTGTTGCGGTCGCCGCTCCGGCTGCGGCCGACGCTACGGTTCCCGGCCGGGGTGCCGGCAGTGATCATCTCGATCGCGGGCGCCAGCCTGGCCGGACTGATCATGCAGCAGTTGAGTGTGATGGCCGGCATGCTGACCGCGCGGGGCTCGCAGATCCCCGGTGCCTGGACCCGGGCGACCTGGGCGGCGGCGGTCTATCTGCTGCCGTATGCGGTGTTGATCAATCCGCTGCATCAGATGATCTTTCCGCGGCTCAGTGCTGCCGCCAATGAGGGGGAACGGGCGATCGCTCGGGTGTTGGCCGGGATCGGACCGGCGGTCTGCACGCTGGCCGGGCTGGGCGCCGGGCTGCTGATCGCCGAGAGCATCCCGGTGGCCCGGCTGCTGGTGCTCGGCCCCGGTTCGGGGGAGACGATGGCGGTCGGCTGGCCGGTCATCGGCTATGCGCCGGCCGTGGTCGGGTTCTCCCTGATGGGCTTGGCGACCAGGGCGCTGTTCGCCGAGCATCGCGCGCGGCAGGCGGGCACGGCGACCGCGATCGCCTGGGGTTCGGTGATCGCCGGGTTGGTCGTCGTCGGTCTGGTCGTGCCGGCCGAGCAGATCGTCACCGGGATCGCGGCGGCGAACTCGTTCGGGATGGTGGTGGGCGCGGTGATCGGTTGGGTGATGCTGCTCCGATCACGGACCGAACCGGTCCCGCTGGGGATGCTGCGACCCGCGCTGCGGGACATCCCGATCGGCGTCGTCGCCGGCGTCGGCGTCTGCCTGCTGTGCCGGCCGCTGATCGACACCGGGGTGGTCGGCGCACTGATCGGTTGCCTCGCGGCCGGAGTCGGCTGCGTGCTGCTCTTCGCCGGCGGCGTCTGGCTGCTGGACCGCCGTTCGCTGACCGGTCTCACCGAACTCTGGCGCAGCCGGTCGGCGGAGCACGCCTGACCGGCGCAGGTACGATCCGTCGCTATGCCTGTTCCGCCGTCCGCCGCCCCCGGACCGTCGACGTCACCGGGACCGTCGACGTCACCGGGACCGTCGACGAACCTCACCCGGGCGGGGCGTCCGGCGTTACTGCTGACGGCCTTGTCGATGGTGTTGGTGCTGCTGGTCGGCTCGTTCGGACCGACCGCCGCCCAGGCGAAGCTGCCGGGTGGCCCGGTGTGGTTGCCGCCGTACGGGCTGGGGATCGACCCCGGGCCGATGGCGGTGACGCTGCTGCTGATCGGTGCGATGGCAATCGGGATGGCCGGTCTGTTGGTCGGTCTGCGCGCACTGAACCGCGGGTGGCGGCCCGATGTCAGACGGTTGACCCGGATCGGCACTGCCCTGACGGTGTTGATGATCTTGGTCGGTCCGATGGGTTCGACCGACGTCCTGATCTACGCCGGCTACGGCCGGCTGGCCGCCACCGGACGCAGCCCGTACGTCGACACGGTCCGTGAGCTGATCAACAGCGGCGATCCGATCGGGTTGGCCAACGGCGGGATCCGCTGGGTCGACACCACCTCGGTGTACGGGCCGATCACGACCTGGCTGCAGACCCTGGCGGCCTGGATCGGCAATGGCTCGGTGCACACCACGGTGTTCGTGATGACAGCGCTGGGCGCGGTGGCCTATCTGATCACCGGGGTGCTGTTGCGCCGGCTGGCCGGCGATGATCACCTCCGGCAGGCCCGGGTGGCGCTGCTCTGGACGATCAATCCGATCCTGCTCTTCATCGCGGTCAACTCAGGTCACGCCGACACCTGGGGGATCGTCTTCGCGGTGGCTGCGCTGGTATCCCTGTCTCGCCGGCATTGGATCCTGACCGGCGTCCTGGTCGCCGCGGCATGCGCGGTCAAGATCACCTTCGGGATCTACGTGCTGGCTTTGGTGATCGTGCTGCGACGGTTGCCGAAGAAGCTGGCGCTGGTGATCGTCAGCGGCCTGCTCACCGGCGCGATCTGCTACCTGATCGTCGGCCCGGAGGCGATCAGGTCGACGCTGCTGGCCGGCACCAAATACGCCTCGGCCAGCCCGTGGCGCTGGCCGCTCTATCCGCTCAGCGACCTGATCGGGCTCGCCCCCGGTGTCCGGGTGATCGTGATCGTCGGCTGGTTGTCGATGCTGGTCTTCGGCTGGCTGTTCTATCGCCTGCTGGTGCCACCGGGCAGCCGGACCGTCGAGGGTCGTCCGATCACCGCGGCGGTCGAGGAGTCCGGCGACCCGCTGGCGGCGATGCTGCCGGTGATCACCGCCCTCGGCATCGGGTGGGTGCTCACCTCGGCCTACACCCTGCCGTGGTACGACGTCGTCGCCTGGGCACCCGTGGCGTTGCTGCTCGGCGGCCTGACCGACCAGCGGGCCGACGGTGCGCGATCGACCGATCCGTCGGGTGCCCGGCTCGTCGACCGGGTGCTGGTGATCAGGACCGGCGCTTCGGTGATCGGCTATCTCCCCGGCGCGGCCTACTACTTCCCGCCGGCGGTGCAGCTGCTGACCGACGTGGCCCGCAACGTGATGGCGCCGGCGGTCAGCTGGGCGCTGATGATCCTCGTCGTGCTTGCCGTGCTGCGACGGCGTCGGGTCGGCCGGCAGACCGGGCGCCCCTGACTCCGGCTCGGCGGTGATCGGACGATGTCAGGAGCCGCTGTCGATGGCAGAATCAGCCCAGCACGACCGATCCGCTGCGAAACGTGTTGATTCGCCGAAATGACCGATCGAGACTTAGGCTGGAACTCCGTGGATACTCCTTCGCCGACCAAGCACGTTTTCGTCACCGGAGGGGTCGCCTCCTCTCTGGGCAAGGGCCTGACGGCGTCCAGTCTGGGCAGCCTGTTGGTCGCTCGCGGTCTCCGGGTCACGATGCAGAAGCTCGACCCGTACCTGAACGTCGACCCCGGCACGATGAACCCGTTCCAGCACGGCGAGGTGTTCGTCACCGAGGACGGCGCGGAGACCGACCTGGACGTCGGCCACTACGAACGCTTTCTGGACCGCAACCTGTCCGGCGACGCCAATGTCACCACCGGCAAGGTCTACTCCACCGTGATCGCCAAGGAACGTCGTGGCGACTACCTCGGCGACACCGTCCAGGTGATCCCGCACATCACCAACGAGATCATGGATCAGATGCTGCGGATGGCCGGGGATGGTCACGCGCAGACCCCTCGGACCCCGGATGCGGCCGATCGGAGCGATTCCTCCGGTCACATCGACGTCGTGATCCACGAGATCGGCGGTACCGTCGGCGACATCGAATCCCAGCCGTTCCTGGAAGCGGCGCGTCAGGTCCGACACCTGGTCGGTCGGACCAACGTCTTCTTCCTGCACGTCTCGCTGCTGCCGTACATCGGTCCGAGTGGGGAGCTGAAGACCAAGCCGACCCAGCACTCGGTGGCCGCGCTGCGGCAGGCCGGCATCCAGCCCGACGCGATCGTCTGCCGCGCCAACCGGGAGATCCCGGACTCGGTGAAGCGGAAGATCTCGCTGATGTGCGACGTCGACGAGCAGGGCGTGATCGAGAACATCGACGCCCCGAGCATCTACGACATCCCCAAGGTGCTGCACGGACAGGGGCTGGACGCCTACGTGGTGCGGCAGCTCGACCTGCGGTTCCGGGACGTCGACTGGACCCGCTGGAACGACCTGCTGGACCGGGTGCACAACCCGAAGGAGGAGGTCACCATCGCGCTGGTCGGCAAGTACATCGACCTGCCCGACGCGTACCTGTCGGTGGTCGAGGCGCTGCGGGCAGGCGGCTTCGCCAACCGGGCCAAGGTGAACGTCCGCTGGGTCCGATCCGACGACTGCGAGACCCCCGAGGGTGCGGCCCACGCGCTGGGCGACGTGGACGGCATCTGTGTGCCGGGCGGCTTCGGCATCCGCGGTGTCGAGGGCAAGGTCGGTGCGATCGAGTTCGCCCGCACCCAACGGATCCCGATCCTCGGGCTCTGCCTCGGGTTGCAGTGCATGGTGATCGAGGTGGCCCGCAATCTGGCAGGCCTGACCGGCGCCGATTCCAGCGAGTTCACGCCCGACACCGAGTATCCGGTGATCGCGACGATGGCCGAGCAGATCAAGATCGTTTCCGGTGACGGAGATCTCGGCGGTTCGATGCGGCTCGGTGCCTACCCGGCGCAGTTGGCCGGCGGCAGCATCGTGGCCAAGCTGTACGGCTCCACCGAGGTCAGCGAACGGCACCGACACCGCTACGAAGTCAACAACAGCTACCGTCCGCAGTTGGAAGAGGCGGGGTTGACGATCAGCGGCACCTCGCCGGACTCGACGCTGGTCGAATTCGTCGAGCTGGACAAGGCACTGCACCCCTACTTCGTCGCCACCCAGGCACACCCGGAATTGAAGTCCCGTCCGACCGAGCCACACCCGCTGTTCGTCGGCCTGGTGGAGGCCGCCCTGGAGCGCAAGCTCGCAACCAGGCTCCCGGTGGACGGGGACAAGGCGTGACGGCCGTCCCGTCCGACCAGGTGATCATCTCCGCCGACGAACTGGTGGACACGGCCGAGTCCTGGCCGGTCCGTTCCGCGGAGGTACTGGCAGCGGGCGCGGTGTCGACCTTCGTCCAGGAGCAGGTGCTGACCCCCGACGAGGACGTCCTGGAACGCCAGTTCACCCTGCATCCGGGAGCGGTCGGGATCATCGCCCTGGACGCCGACGAACGTGTCGCGCTGGTCCGGCAGTATCGGCACCCGGTACGCCACCGGCTGATCGAACCCCCTGCCGGACTGCTCGACGTCGACGGCGAGGACTACCGCGCCGGCGCCGCCCGTGAGCTGGCCGAGGAGGTCGGATTGGCGGCCGACGACTGGCGGGTGCTGGTGGAGGAGTTCACCTCTCCCGGCGGGCTGAGCGAGAGCATGCGGATGTACCTGGCCCGCGGTCTGTCCCCGGCGCCGGCCCCGGAAGGCTTCGTCAAGCACGGCGAGGAGGCTCACATGGACATCGTCTGGGCCGCGTTGGAGGATCTGGTCGATGCCGTGCTGGCCGGCCGACTGCACAGCCCGACGCTGGTGGTCGGTGTGCTCGCCGCCTGGACCGCCAAGACCCGCGGCGGTTTCGAGAACCTGCGCCCAGCCGATGCTCCGTGGCCGGCGCGGGAGCAGATGTTCCAGCGCCAGACCCGCTACTGACCGACACACATCCGCCGGTGGTCTTGCGGTGCACCCGGGCCAACGCGGTCTCGAACCTCTCGGCCGTGCTGCGGTCGCGCCGTGCCGCGGACCGGCAGATTTCGCGTCCCGGCGGGGTCGCGACTGGGGATTCCTTCGTGGATCGGCCGGTGCGGTGGATATGCTCGCCTCACCGGGTGTCGATGGCGAGCGGAGGGAACTGGGATGAAGGTTGGCGTACCCACCGAGATCAAGAGCCAGGAGTATCGGGTCGCGATCACTCCGGCCGGCGTCCAGGAGTTCACCACGCACGGCCATGACGTCCTGGTCGAGGCAGGTGCCGGTGCCGGCTCGTCGATCACCGACGAGGAGTATGCGCAGGCAGGTGCCAAGATCGTCGAGAGTGCCGACGACGTCTGGGGAGACTCCGAGTTGATCTTGAAGGTCAAGGAGCCGATCAAGGACGAGTACCACCGGATGCGGGAAGGGCAGGTGCTCTTCACCTATCTGCACCTGGCCGCCAGCCGGGAGTGCACCCAGGCCTTGCTCGACCACAAGGTGACCGGGATCGCCTACGAGACGGTGCAGTTGCCGGACAGTTCGCTGCCGCTGCTGGCACCGATGAGCGAGGTCGCGGGCCGGATGGCGCCGCAGGCCGGTGCCTACCACCTGATGCGATCCGGCGGTGGCCGTGGCGTGCTGATGGGTGGCGTCTCGGGTGTCTACGCCGCCAAGGTGGTGGTGATCGGGGCCGGTGTCTCCGGGATGAACGCGGCCGCGATCGCACTCGGGATGCACGCCGAGGTGTTGATCTTGGACAAGAACATCGAACGACTCCGGCAGGCCGACAAGATCTACCGTGGCCATCTGCAGACCGTCGCCTCCAACGCCTATGAGATCGAACGAGCGGTGCTCGATGCCGATCTGGTGATCGGGGCTGTCCTGGTGCCGGGTGCCAAGGCACCGACCTTGATCAGCAACGAGCTGGTCAGCAGGATGCAGCCCGGGAGTGTCCTGGTCGACATCGCGATCGATCAGGGTGGTTGCTTCGCCGATTCCCGGCCGACCACCCATGCCGAACCGACCTACACGGTGCACGATTCGGTGTTCTACTGTGTGGCGAACATGCCCGGCGGGGTGCCGAACACCTCGACCTTCGCGTTGACGAACGTGACCCTGCCGTACGCGATCAGCCTTGCGGACAAGGGATGGCGGGAGGCCCTCCGCGCCGATCCGGCCTTGGCCAAGGGGCTGAACACCTACGACGGTCAGGTGACCTATCCGTCGGTCGCCGATGTGCACGAGCTGCCGGTGCTGCCGATCGAGCAGCTGCTCGGCTGACGGCCCGCGTGCGCCCGACCAGCAGGACCGAGCGGTTGATCAACTCCTACCTTGATCATCTGGCGGTCGAACGTGGCCTGTCCGAGCACACCGTCGCCGGCTATCGGCGTGATCTTGCCCGGTACGCGGCCTACCTCGATGATCAAGGAATCACCGAGCCGCGGGACATCGAGTCGTCGACGTTGACCGGCTACGCCGTGAGCTTGGCCGAGGGGGTACCCGATCGTTATCCGGCGCTCGCCCAGTCGAGCGCCGCCCGGGCGTTGGCGGCGGTCCGCGGGCTGCACAGGTTTGCGGCCGAGGAAGGGGTTACCGAGCAGAATCCGGCGGCGCAGCTGAAGCCGCCACGGCCGGCCCGGCGGCTGCCCAAGGCGTTGCCGCTGGACGCGGTCCAGACCCTGTTGGCCGCCCCGGGCACCGAGACGCCGTTGGCGCTGCGGGACACCGCGCTGCTGGAACTTCTCTACGGGACCGGGGGCCGGATCTCCGAGGTCGTCGGGCTGGATGTCGACGAGCTCTCCGGGTTGCTGTCCGAACCGGATGAGGTCGGCGGCCTGCGGGTGATCGGCAAGGGCAACAAGGAACGTTTCGTGCCGCTCGGCCGCTACGCCAAGAAGGCTGTCACCGACTATCTGGTCCGTGGCCGCCCGGACCTGGCCCGGCGGGGGCGCGGTACACCCGGGTTGTTGCTCAACGCCCGCGGTGGTCGACTGTCCCGGCAGGGTGCGTGGTTGATCATGCAGCAGACCGCCGAGCGGGCCGATCTGAAGATCGACATCTCTCCGCACACCCTGCGGCATTCGTTCGCCACCCATCTGCTGGACGGCGGTGCCGATGTCCGGGTGGTGCAGGAGCTGCTCGGGCACGCCTCGGTGACCACGACCCAGATCTACACCCTGGTCACCGTTGATCATCTGCGCGAGGTCTACCTGACCGCGCATCCCCGAGCCCGTTGATCATGCCGCCCGCTCGAGGTCGAGCAGGGTCGATTTCGCCGTCTCGCCTCCGATGTAGCCACCCAGGGTGCCGTCAGTGCGCAGTACCCGGTGGCACGGAACGACCACCGGCAGCGGGTTGGTCGCACAGGCCGTGCCGACCGCGCGAACGGCCTTCGGATTGCCGACCCGTTCAGCGACCTGTTGGTAGGTCTGGGTCCGGCCGTAGTCGATCTTGGGCAGGTAGCGCTGCACGGTCTGTCGGAAGCCGGTCGACAGGCTCAGGTCGAGGGGAACGTCGAAGCTGTGTCGGTCGCCGGCGAAGTACTCGTCCAGTTCGCGAGCGACGACGTCGAGCCGTTGCGGAGCGGCCAGGATGCGCGGGCTGATCTTGGTCGACAGCGCGTCCAGCACGGTGTCGAATCCTTCTTGCTGGTAGGCCACCCGGACCAGGCCCTGCTCGGTGGCGGCCAACAGCAGCCCGCCGACCGGGGTGTCGATGGTGCGGTAGGCGATGGCGATCAGGCTGTCATGGTCGGCGCGGGCGACCAGTCGTTCGTGCAATGCGGCCAGCTGTGCCGGGTCGATCGGTAGTTGTTCGGTCAGGGTGCTGCGTTCTGCTGCTGTGTTCATCAGGGTGCTCTCTTCGGTGTCTTGCCGCTGGTCCGGGTCGGGTCGCCGTACTTGGTGCGTAGCGCTCTGATCCCGTCCGCGGCGGCGCGGCGAACGGCTTGCGGTGTGCCGCCGATCAGTTCGGCGGTCTCGGTGTGCGGCAGCCCGCCGAGGTAGTGGTAGGCGACCGCGAGTCGTTGACGTTCGGGCAGGGCACCGACAAAGGCCCACAGTTCGGTGGCCTCCGGGTCCGGATTTCCGAGCCGGGACTCGCGTTCCGGTGGTGCGTCGGTCGGCACCGCGTGTCGGGCTCTGGTTCGGGTGATGTCGATCGCCTTGCGTCCGGCGACCCGGATCAGCCAGGCCTGCACGTTGGTCGCCGGGTCCAGGTCGGGCCAGGCTCGCAGAGCTGCCAGGAAGGTCTCCGACCACGCGTCGTCGGCGTCGGGGCCCGGGCCGAGCAGGGCGCGGCAGATCCGCAACACCGCTGCGCCGTGGCGTTGCACCACCTGCTCGAACGGTTCTGTCATGGTCATCACCTGGTAGACGCTCCGGGTGCGGCGAACGTGAGGTCAGGGTCTCAGACGTCGCCGTGCCCGGCCACCCGGTAGTGGGCGATGATCACGCCGGTCGTGGTCACGGTGCTGTCGGTCAGGCTGAGCTCGGCGTACCGGCCCGAGGTGTCGAAGAGCCGGCTGCCGGCACCGAGGACGAGGGGATGGATCAGCAGCGTGTAACGGTCGACCAGGCCGGCGCTGTGCAGGGTGCGGACCAGCGAAGCGCTGCCGATCACCGACAGGTCCGGCCCCGGCTCCGCCTTCAGGGCCGCAATCGTGCTGGTCACGTTCCCGTCGGGCCGATGGCGGGTGGGGCGGAGCAGGATCGAGTTCTGCCAGGCATCGGCATCGTCGAGCGTGGTCGAGACGACGTATTTGGTGGCGTTGTCCAGGTGGGCACTGAACGGATTGCCGTCCTGCCGTCCGCCCCAGGCGGTGCTGAAGTCCTGCCAGGTGCGGCGGCCGAGCAGCAGGTCTCCCGGGCGGCTCATACCGGTGGCTATCTCCTCGGCCATCACCTGGTCGGTGTAGCCGGTACCCCAGCCGCCGTGGCGGAAGCGGTCGCGGGTGTCCTCATCGGCTCGTCCGGGCCCCTGGACGACGCCGTCCAGGGTGACGCTCATCGTGACGTGGATCGTGCGCATGTCTGCTCCTGTTCGGTCGGGTCCGCAGGTGCGGCCGGTCACCTCTGACACGAGTCGTGATCGAGTGGATCGACAGCGCCCGGA
The DNA here is from genome assembly GCF_900105385.1 of Microlunatus soli. NCBI lineage: Bacteria > Bacillati > Actinomycetota > Actinomycetes > Propionibacteriales > Propionibacteriaceae > Microlunatus > Microlunatus soli. Next base: position 4,721,846 of record NZ_LT629772.1, read on the forward strand.
TGGGGAATCTCGTCATGCGGGCGCAGCACGGTGTCAGGTTTGCCTTCGTCGATGGCCGCCCGACGCACCGGAACCTCGACATCTGTGGGATCGTCGGCCGATCGGAGGCAGCGCCGCCGATCGGCGCGGGCTGCAGCGGGAGGTGGGCTCGTACTAGGCTCTGCCGGAACGTTGCCAGAGAGATCGAACGGTCGCGGTGTGTCGCAGCCATGCCGCCGGGCGGGGAACAGGAGGATCGGTGCAGGAATCGCAGGATCCACGCGAGGCAGGAACCGCGGGACCCCAATCCGCTGACACCGAACACCCGACACAGCCGGACGGACAGCCGCCGCAACCCGACTCGTCCTACGGACGACCTGCCGATCGGCCGTCGGCCCAACCGGACGGCAACCCGTTCGTCCGCCCCACGCAGGCGCTGTACGACCCGGCCACCGATGGACACTCCGGTGCCACTTTCGTGGTGCCGCCAGAACCGTCCGGCACAGCTGAGCCGAGTGCGCCCGAATCGAATGCATCCGAATCGAGTGCACCCGTGCAGAACCCACCGGGGCAGCAGAGCGGGACCGGAACCGATCGGACTCCCGAGGACCCCGGCTCGCGCGAGCCCCAGCCGCCCCAGCAGCAGGATCCGGTGGCACGACAGGCCGAGGAACCGCAGCCGCCGGGTCAGCACCCGGCGGGCAGTGACTCCGACGGCGGTTTGTTCCCGCAACCGGCGGAGCCCGAGTTGGGACCGACGGGTCGGCCCTGGCCGGAGCTGCCGACCGACTTTCCGCCACCGACCGGCGGCAAGGCGATGATCATCGCGATGTGTAACCAGAAGGGCGGCGTCGGCAAGACCACGACGACGATCAATCTGGGTGCCTCGTTGGTCGAACTCGGCCGCAAGGTGCTGTTGGTCGACTTCGATCCGCAGGGGTCGTTGTCGGTCGGGCTCGGGGTCAATCCGCACAATCTCGAGGTCAGTGTCTACAACCTGTTGCTCGGACGCGACGTCACCCCCGACGAGGTGATCGAACCGACCTCGGTGGACGGGATGGACATCCTGCCCAGCAACATCGACCTGTCCGCTGCCGAGCTGCAACTGGTGTCCGAGGTCGCTCGCGAGCAGACCCTGCTGCGGGTGTTGGAGAAGGTCCGCGGCGACTACGACGTGATCTTGGTCGACTGCGCGCCGTCGTTGGGGCTGCTGACGATCAACGCCCTGACCGCGGCGGACAAGGTGCTGGTCCCGTTGGAGTGCGAGTTCTTCGCCCTGCGGGGGGTCGCGCTGTTGACCGACACGATCGAGAAGGTGCAGGAGCGGCTCAACCCCGACCTGGACATGCTCGGCATCCTGGGCACCATGTACGACCCGCGGACCCTGCACAGTCGCGAGGTGTTGGAACGGGTGGTGCAGGCCTTCGGTGACACCGTGTTCCACACGGTCATCCGGCGCACGATCAAATTTCCCGAGACCACCGTCGCCGGTGAACCGATCACCACCTACGCGTCCGACTCGCCCGGTGCCGGCGCCTACCGGATGCTCGCCCGAGAGGTACTCGCGCGATGCCTCGTCGGGTAAGCCTTCCCGGGGCGGCCGAACTCTTCCGTACCACGCCGGCGGAGCGTCGTTCCGGTCGCCGAGACGACGAACGGGTCGACGAACGGGTCGCCGACGCCGAGCCCGAACGCGCACCGGTCGAGGCCGACCGATCTGGTCAGCCCGCGAATTCGGTGCAGGTCGGGAACCCGGGGCAGGCCGAGGGCCGTCAGGATGCCGGCGGGCGACAGCAGCCGGAGCCCCGGCCGACGGCCGCAGAATCCCCGCCCGATGAATCCCCGTCCGATGAATCCCCGTCCGAGTCCGGCCCCGCAACATCGCCGGCACGGTCGCCGATCACCCCCGAGCAGCGAACCGGTCGCCGCTCGGGCAGTGGACGGGTCCGACACGACGAGAAGATCACCGTCTACGTCAGCAATGACGAGTTGCTGGATCTCGAACGCGCCCGGCTGTCGTTGCGGGCGGAGCACCGGATGGCGGTCGACCGCGGTCGGATCGTCCGGGCAGCGTTGGCGATGGCGCTCGGCGACCTGGCCGAGCGAGGCCCCGAATCCGAGCTCGTCCGAAGGTTGTCCCAACCGTGACGGCTTCCAGTGGCCCGATGCAGGACGACCCCGACCAGATCGACCTGCAGCCGAACGACGCGGGCCAGAACGCTTCGGGCCAGGAGGTTTCGGGCCAGGAGGTTTCGGGTCAGCTCGAGATCGATGAGGGCGACAACGGTCGGACCGACGGCGGCTTCAGCGTCCGGTTGACCAACTTCGAGGGCCCGTTCGACCTGTTGCTGCAGTTGATCTCCAAGCACAAGCTGGACATCACCGAGGTGGCCCTGTCCCGGGTGACCGACGAATTCATCGCCCACATCAAGGCCGCCGGCGACGACTGGGACCTGGAACAGACCAGCCAGTTCATCGTGGTCGCAGCCACGCTGCTGGATCTGAAGGCCGCCCGGCTGCTGCCCAGCGGTGAGGTCACCGATCCCGAGGACCTGGCGCTGCTGGAGGCCCGGGACCTGCTGTTCGCCCGGCTGCTGCAGTATCGCGCCTTCAAGCAGATCGCCGCCGGCTTCGGCGAACAACTGGAGGTCCAGGCCCGGCGGCGGCCACGCACCGCCGGCCTGGAGGACTGGCTGACCAAGCTGCTGCCCGAGATCACCATCAAGATCAGCCTCGAACGGTTCGCCGAGCTCGCCGCCCGGGCGATGACGCCGAAGCAGGCCGATGTCGTGTCGCTGGCCCACCTGCACAGCCCGGCGGTCACCGTTCGCGAACAGGGCGGCATCATCGTCGACCGGCTGAAGATCACCGGGCAGCTCACCTTCGCCGAGCTGACCAAGGATTCCCCGGATCGGATCACCACCGTCTGCCGGTTCCTGGCGTTGCTGGAACTGTTCCGGGAGAAGGCGATCAGCTTCGAACAGCCGACCCCCTTGGATGCGCTGACCATCCGGTGGACCGGAAGCGCCGATCAACAGGTCACGATCTCCGACGAGTTCGACACGCCACCTGAGCAACCGGACGATGATGACAGCACCACCGAGAACGAAGGCAGCGATGACTGACCAGTACGACGAGGACATCACCGAGGAACGGGACCCTGCCCTTCGACAGGCTCAGGGCCCTGGTGACGTCGCTGCCGAGGTCCCAGATGAGGTGCCGACCGAGGAACCGGGCGAGGTGCCGACCGAGGAATCCGACAGGGTGCCCACCGAGGAGTCGGTCGAGACGCCGACCGAAGGATCCGACGGAGCTCCCGCTGAGCGGCCCGACGTGCCTGCGTCGGAGAACCCTGCGCCGGACGAAGGGACCGAAGCCGACGACGCATCCCGGCCCGAGGAACCGATGATCGCCGCGGAGCCGACGCGGACGCCGGAGGAGTTGCAGAGCGCGCTGGAAGCCCTGCTGCTGGTCGCCGACGAGCCGATCAGCGAGACGGCGCTGGCGGCGACGCTGAACACGCCGACCGCCGACGTCACCGAAGCGCTGGGCGAGCTGGTCCGGTTCTACGACGAGACCGGTCGCGGGTTCGAGCTGCGCGCTGTCGCCGGCGGCTGGCGCTACTACACCCGGGAGCAACACGCCGAACTGCTCAGCGGCTACGTGCTGGAAGGTCAGCACGCCAAACTGTCGCAGGCTGCGTTGGAGACGCTGGCCGTGATCGCGTATCTGCAGCCGGTCTCCCGTTCCCGGGTCTCCGGGGTGCGCGGGGTCAGCGTCGACGGTGTGATGCGGACACTGCTGACCCGCGACCTGATCACCGAGATCGGGTCGGAGGACTCCGGAGCGACGCTGTTCGCCACCACCGACTACTTCCTGGAGCGGATGGGCCTGCAGTCGCTGGACGAGCTGCCCGAGATCGCGCCGTACCTGCCGGAAGCCACCGAGCTGGAGGCGGAGTTGGGTCAGCTGGCCGTGGTCCCCGATCCGGAGCCGTCGGCGGACAACGATGCGCTGCCCGACGAGCCGGAACTCGGCCTGGCCCCGGATGACCTGGCCCCGGATGACCTGGACCAGGACGGCGTGGACCAGGACGGCGTGGACCAGGACGGCGTGGACCAGGAGAGCAGCGTGGACCAGGGAGACGCCGTTGATCAGGACGAGGAGAATCGGGCGTGACCGACAACGGTGAGGCCGGTCGGGACGCCGAGGGCGTCCGGCTGCAGAAGGTGCTCGCTGCCGCCGGGATCGCCTCCCGACGGGGCAGCGAGGAGCTGATCGCGCAGGGTCGGGTCGAGGTGAACGGCAAGATCGTCACCGTCCAGGGGATGCGGGTCAACCCCGACACCGACGCGATCCGGGTCGACGGCAAACGCATCCCGCCGCCCCGCCGACACGTCTACCTGGTCTTCAACAAGCCGCGCGGCGTGGTGTCGACGATGGACGATCCGGAGGGTCGACCGACACTGGCGCAGTATCTGGAGGGTCGCAAGGAACGGCTCTTCCACGTCGGCCGGCTGGATGCCGACACCGAGGGCCTGCTGATCCTGACCAACGACGGCGAGTTCGCCCACCGGCTGGCCCATCCGTCCTACGAGGTGCCGAAAACCTATGTCGCCGAGGTGGTCGGCAGCGTGGATCGGGCCACCTTGAGCAAGCTGCGCAAACCGTTGACCCTGGAAGACGGACCGGTACGCGCCGAGGACGTACGCCTGGTATCGGCCACCGCGGAACGTAGCATGGTCACCATTACCTTGCACGAAGGGAGAAACCGCATCGTGCGACGCATGCTGGATGCCGTCGGTCACCCGGTCAGACGGCTGTCCCGGGTCTCGATCGGCCCGGTCAAGTTGGGCAACCTGCGGCCCGGGGAACTCCGCGAACTCGAATCCGACGAGCTGGGCAAGCTGCTCGATCTGATCGAGCGGTAACCGGGACATCCAGATGGATCGACGGATCTTCGGTCTGGAGACCGAGTACGGCGTCGCCTGCACCTCCGGCGGGAGCCGGCGGCTGACCCCCGACGAGGTGGCGCGCTACCTGTTCCGACGGGTGGTCACTTGGGGCCGGTCGAGCAATGTCTTCCTGCGCAACGGTTCCCGGATCTACCTCGACGTCGGCTCGCACCCCGAGTACGCGACCGCCGAGTGTGACAACCTGACCGAGCTGATCGCCCATGACAAGGCCGGCGAACGGATCCTGGAGGATCTGATCATCGACGCCGAACAGCGGCTGGCCGCCGAGGGCATCACCGGCGACATCTACCTGTTCAAGAACAACACCGACAGCCACGGGAACTCCTACGGCTGCCACGAGAACTACCTGATCAGCCGGATCGGCGACTTCTCCAAGATCACCGACGTGCTGGTGCCGTTCCTGGTCTCCCGGCAGCTGATCTGCGGTGCCGGCAAGGTGCTGACCACCGTACGGGGAGCGGAGTATTCGGTCTCCCAGCGGGCCGAGCACATCTGGGAATCGGTCTCCAGCGCCACCACCCGGTCCCGTCCGATCATCAACACCCGCGACGAGCCGCACGCCGACCCGGAACGTTACCGCCGGCTGCACGTGATCGTCGGCGACTCCAACATGAGCGAGGCCACCACCCTGCTCAAGGTCGGGGCGACCGAGCTGGTGCTGCGACTGGTCGAGGCCGGCGTGCCGATGCGCGACCTGACCTGTGAGAACCCGATCCGGGCGATCCGCGACATCAGCCGGGACCGGACCGGCCGGGTCCAGGTGGCGTTGGCCAACGGCCGCAAGATCAGCGCTCTGGACCTGCAACGCGCCTACCTGGAGAAGGTGTCGGAATTCGTCTCCGCCCGCGGTCTGGAAACCACCACCACGATGCGGGTGCTTGATCTGTGGGAGCGGGCGATCCGGGCGATCGAGGAGGACAAGCTGTCCTTGATCGACACCGAGATCGACTGGGCGATCAAGCTCAAGCTGCTGGACGCGTACTCCACCAAGCACGGGCTGAGCTTTGCCGACCCGCGGATCGCGCAGCTGGATCTGGCCTATCACGACATCCGCCGCGGGCGGGGTGTGTTCAGCATGCTGGAGCGGCGCGGTTCTGCGGTCCGGGTGACCACCGACCCGGCCATCTTCCGGGCCAAGTCGGTGCCGCCGCAGACCACCCGGGCCAAGCTGCGCGGCGACTTCATCCGACGCGCCCAGGAGGGGCGCAACGACTACACCGTCGATTGGGTGCACCTGAAACTGAACGATCAGGCGCAGCGGACCGTTCTCTGCAAGGACCCGTTCGCATCCTCCGACGAACGCGTCGATCGGCTGATCGCCAGCATGCACAAGTCATGAGCACGGGGGCGTGTCATGAGCACGGGGGACGACCCCCTTGGGCCCCCGGGCGTGGTTGCTTCGGGCGTGCTCGCTCGTGCAGGAGGGGAGTGGAGCCCTGAGCTTGTCGAAGGGCTGTGAAGGTGGGCTCGGGGAGCAGGTAGGGTCTGGTCCGGATCCCGAGGAACTACGAAGTGAGGCCTAAGCGCGTGAGAACGCTGACAACCCCGACCCGACCGCGTCAGCTGGCAAAACTGTTGGTCACCGCCGCGGTCGCCGCGAGCCTGACGGTCTTGGGGGCCTGTGGCAAGGACGATCCCGCACCGAAGGGCAGTCCCAGCGCGTCGGCCAAGCCGACCAGCTCCGCAACCAAAGCCTCGCCCAGCGCCAGCCCGTCGGCGTCGGTCAAGCCGTCGAGCAACCTCGACGGGATCACCGTCAAGGGCGACTACGGCGACAAGCCGACGATCTCCTTCAAGCACCCGTGGGCGATCAACAAGACCCAGTCCAAGGTGCTGAAGAAGGGTTCCGGCGAAGAGGTCCTGGAGTCCGGGTCGGTGACGGTGAACTACGTCGGCGTCGATGGCCGGACCGGCAAGACGTTCGACAGCTCGTTCGCCAACGGCAAGCCGGTGTCGTTCCCGATGAACGGTGTGATCGCCGGCTTCAAGACCGGCCTGGTCGGCAAGCATGTCGGTGATCGGGTGCTGATCGCGATGACCGGACCGGACGGGTACGACTCATCGGGCGGCAACCCGCAGGCCGGGATCAACGTCGGCGACAGCCTGATCTTCGTGGTCGACATCGAGGCGACCACGCTGAAGAGCGCCGAAGGCAAGGAGAACAAGCCGAAGAGCGGTCTGCCGACGGTGGCGATGAAGGACGACAAACCGACCGTCACGATCCCGAAGAGCGATCCGCCGACCAAGACCACGGTCGAGCCGCTGATCACCGGCACCGGCGCCAAGGTCGCCTCCACCGACAATGTCACCACCCGTTCGGTGACCGTGTTGTGGAAGAACGGCAAGGTCGTCGACGACAGCTGGGCCAAGCCGTTCGCCCCGCAGCAGGATCCGAGTACCGGCGCCTTCGTGCCGGAACGTAACAAGGCGATGCAGAAGGCGATGGTCGGGCAGACCGTCGGCAGTCGGGTGGTGATGGTGTTCCCGCCGAAGACCGCCTACAAGTACGAGGACAGGACCCAGGGGATCGGTCCCGACGACACCGTGGTGATGGTGGTCGACATCCTGTTCTCCCAAGCAGGTCAGTGATCTCGGCCCTTCAGCGAGCTCAGCGATCGAGCGCGGCCAGGAACTGCAGCGACCGGTCGGTCAGCAGCCGAGTGGCCTGCTGGTCGTAGGCCGCCAGCGAGGAGTCGGCAAACAGGTGCCGGTCGCCGGGGTAGAGGAACAACTCCGCCTGCTGCGTCGACGCCACCAGTGCCCGCGCGGCATCAAGATCACCGCCGGGCTCGGCAAACAGGGGATCGGCTTCCATCCCGTGCACCTGGACCGGAACGTCCTCCGGCCAGCGGTCGCCGAACTCGGTGACCGGGACACAGCTGTGGAACAGCAACGCCGCGCGGGCACCGGGACGGGTCTGGGCCAGTTCCTGTGCCGGCATCCCGCCGAGCGAGAATCCCGCGTACACCAACTCGCCGCCGACGGCATCGGCGGCAGCGAGGCCACGTTCGCCGATCACGTCGAAGCCGGTCTCCCGCGCGTAGCCGATACCGCTGTCCAGATCGGCGAAGGTCTGCCCCTGGTACAGGTCGGGGGTATGCACCGTGTGTCCGGCGGACCGGAGCGTGTCGGCGAAGGCAACCACCCCCGCCGTCAAACCCTGAGCGTGATGAAACAGAACGATGTCGGCCATGACCGCCCCCAATGATCCAAATATTTCGAACGTTCTGCGATGTTAGTCTGATCCGGCTATGACCGTCAACGTTCCCGACTCCGGGCCATCCGATCAGGTGCCCGACTACGAGCTGGCCGACCGGCTCGAGCTGACCACCGCCGATCAGGTCCGGGCGATCGGTGACGAACTGCGGACCACGATCCTCGGGCTGCTGCATGAGCGGGCGGCCACGGTCACCGAGCTGGCGACCGCGGTACGCCGCCCGAAGAGCACCGTTGCCCACCATGTCGGCGTGCTGGCCGACGCCGGCCTGCTCCGGGTGGTCCGAACCCGCCGGGTGCGGGCGATCGAGGAGCGCTACTACGGCCGGACCGCCCGGATGTTCTACATCGGTCTCGGCCGCCGGGTCGGCGGTCCCGACCAGCCGGCCGACATCAACGACTTCGAGGCCGCCGCCACCGAATCCTCGGCCGCCTACCGGGGTGGGCAGCTGCGGTCGCTGACCCGACACGTCCGGATCCCCCAAGAACGGGCCGCAGAATTCTGGACCCGGGTCGCCGACCTGGTCAGCGACTTCGAACGACTACCGCGTTCCGGCGACGTCGGGTACGGCCTGACCGTCGGCCTCTACCCGATCCCCGACTACCCGGTCCTCCCCGACAAGAAGGACTGAGCACGGCGCTCCGAGGAGTTGCTCGAGCAAAGGGTGGCAGATCGTCGAGATTTCCAACGCGAACCTCGAGTAACTCGGCGGGCGTCGGGGTTACGGCACCAGTCCGATGACCAAGGCCATGCCCAGGAACAGCGCGAGTTGGTAGGCGCCGTTGATCAGGGTCAGTCGAGTCGGCTTCTGCTCGAATCCGTTGTGTTGGGCCAGGGTGGACAGCGACAAGCCGAGCCACAGCGTGAACCCGACGGTCAGATCGATCCAGAGCGCGTCGCTCCCGACGTGGGCGGAGGTGACCGAGCAGGCGGCGGCGACTGTCAGCGCCGTCACGATGATCGATGCCACCAGGACCACGAACGGCCGTTTGCCGACTCGCGCCGAGTCCTCCTTGGTCACGCCGGTCAGCTTCCGCCAGGTCGGACCGACGAGCCCCCAATCGCTGTACCAGACCCAGGCGATGGCCATCCCGACCACGATCGCGGCCACGACGGCCAACCAGCTGGTGCCTGCCACGGAAGATCTCCTCTGCTCGACGACCGAATCACCGTGGTTGATACAATCAAGCATGATGGAAGACGTCAACCAGACCCCGGTCAAGCTGGCTCCGAAGGGTCAACGCAGCTACCGGCAGTTCTGCGCACTGGCTCGCGCCTTGGACGTCGTGGGCGAGCGGTGGTCGCTGCTGATCGTGCGAGAGCTGCTTCCCGGTCCGATGCGCTACACCGACCTGAAGGGCTCGCTGGCGGGGATTGCGACGAATCTGCTGGCGTCACGACTGCGGACGCTGGAAGACAACGGGATCGTCGAGCGACAGCTGGACCGGGCGGGTGTCGTCTACGGTCTCACGTCTTGGGGTGCCGAGCTGCGCGAGCCGATGGAGGCGCTCGGGCGGTGGGGTACGCCGCTGCTCGCGTCCGGCCGCGGCGACGACACCTTTCAGCCACGCTGGCTGACGCTCGCGCTGCCCGCCCTGCTGCGGGGGACGACGGCGAACCCACCGGTGGAGCTGGGCATCGAGACCGACGGATCCCTGATGGTGCTGCGCGTCGATGCAGACGGCCCGAGCGCCCACATCCGACCCGGCGACCAGCCGGAGTCGGTCCTCACCGCCAGCTCGGACGTGGTTGTCGCTCTCGCTGCTGGCGGCATGACGATCGATCAGGCCGTGGACAGCGGCGAATTCACCGGCGAGCCCGACATCCTCCGTACGATCTTCGCGCGAGGAACGGGTGGGTGATCGGCGAAGTTCTCACCGCGAATCTCGAGCACCTCGGCCGGCGACCTCGCGGACCATCACGCAGTTGCCCTGACCCTTGGGTCGGTCGTAGCTGAAGCCCTCGCGCTCGTACATCGTCCGGGTCGCGTTGTAGAGGAAGGAGGAGTTCTTCTTCCGGACCCCGCCGGTGTCGTGCGGATAGCCTTCGACCCGGCCGCCGCCGGCGTCGGCGATCAGCTCGACGGCGCCGCGCAGCGCGGCCGCAGCCAGTCCCTGACCGCGATGATCACGCTCGACCAGGATGCAGGTGATCCGGTAGTCGGGAAGTTGATCGGTGGTGGCGAGATACTCCTTGCGGTGATGGATGTTGGGCAGCTCATCGGGCGTTCCGTACTCTGCCCAGGCGACCGCCTGGTCGCCGTCGTAGACCAGGGCGGCGTGGGCGATTCCCTCGGCCACCAGACGTTGCTTGAGCGCCCGATTCCCCTCTGCGCTCTGCCGCTTCTCCGCGCAGTCGGGATGGAAGTGCGTACACCAGCAGCTGGCGAACATGCCCTTGTTGCGCTCGACGAGCGCGGCGAAGTCGTCGAACGTCTCCGGCGTCAGTGCCTTGATCGTGTAGTCGGACATGTCGGCAACGTACAACGATTCGAGGGGCTCCGTCCGCGTCAGAACCGGTCGGCGGCCAGCCGGCCCGCCGCCGCGGCGGCCAGGAAGTAGGCCGGGTCGGCGTCCAGGTCGCGGCCCATGCTGGACAGCCGCACCGGCGTCTCGGCGAGAGCCTGGTCCAGGCCGTCCAGGGGGACCCGGTGCAGCCGATGGACCTGGCCCAGGCCGGCTACCGCCTCATCGATCCGCGGTGCCAGCCGGGGCAGCGTGGAGAGGTCGCGAATGCCGGACAACGCCGAGACGTCGGAGAAGTCGGGCACGGCGATGTCGGCCGGCCGCAGCGCTACCTTGCCGTAGGCGGTCAGACTGTGGTGGGAGACCCCGCGGTGTCGCGGCCGCGGGTCGGCGCTGGAGATCCGCAGTGAACCGATCGGCCGGCCGCCGAGCACCTCCGCAGCATTGATCGCTTCTCCGACACCGGTGCCGGAGAAGCCCCATCGGGTGCCGGTGCCGAGATTGCCGGGCCCTTGAGTGATCAGCACCACATCGGCCGCGGCCGCGATCTTCGCGGCCAGCAGACCCGAGTGCACGTTGACCGCCTCGAAGTCACCACCGTAGGCCTGCCCGCAGGTGATCGTCGCGGCCAGCCAGCCGGCCTCCCGCAACGCGGCGACGGTCTTGGAGAAGGCCAACGGAAGGGCTGCCTGGTCGGTCATCAGATAGGCGACCCGCGGAAGTTGATCATGGCCTGCGTTTCGGGCCCGGTCGTAGCGCAGCGCGGCGATGATCGGCGTCAGTGCCGAATGCAGGTCGGCGACGATCACCGGCAGCCCGTCAAGATCATCGGCGGCGTCGAGTTGATCATGGTACGGCGCACCCTGCTCGTCGACGCCGTTGATCATCGCCTGGGTGGGGGTGTACCGCGCCTTGACCAGGTGGCCGCGCGGCGCGGGTGGCTGTCCGGTCAAGCGGCCGTGTTGATCAAGCACAGCGACCACCAACGCATAGCCGCCGGTGCCGAGGCGCTGTTCGACGGCGGCGATGTTGATCACCGCCCGATCACCCACTCGCGGTTCGGCCACCAGATCGAGATAGGCCAGCGACCGGAAGCTCCGACCGTCGTCGGCGTCGACGGTGACCTCCAGCGCACCGGACCAGCGGTCGCCGACCGTGGCCACTGTTCCTTCAGCCCAGATGATCACCCGGCCGAGCCTAGTGCGAAGAGTCCTGAGCTTGTCGAAGGACAGGATCTGCGCGGTTGCGATCGCGTCCTTCCGGCCGGCTCAGGAGCCGGGGGACACGATCCAAGGCCGGTGGGGGAGGGCAGCTGGATCGAAGCGTTGCCGCAGGTCGGCGAGGGTGACCGATTCGCCGGGTACGGCGAGCTCGAGGGAGACCGCGATCATGGTCAGCACGTCGCCCGGGTCGACGCCCCGGACAGCGAGGTCGGCCAGCGTGACCGCGCCGTCCCGTTTGGCCAGTCGGCGACCGTCGGCGTTCAGGGCCAGCGGCACGTGGGCGTAGGTCGGGGCAGGAAACCCGAGCAGGTCGGCGAGATAGCTCTGGTTGACCGCGGATTCCAACAGGTCGTCGCCGCGGACCACCTGGTCGACCCCGCTCCCGGCGTCGTCGACGACCACCGCCAGGTTGTAGGCCGCGACGCCGTCGTTGCGGCGCAGCACGATGTCGTCGGGCACGGCGGTGACCTCGCCGTGCAGCAGGTCGGTGACGGTGACCGGGGCCGACTCGGCCCGCAATCGGATCGCCGGCGTTCGGTCGCGGCCGCGTACTGCCTGCTCGGTGGCGGTCAGGGATCGGCAGGTGCCGGGATAGCGTCCCGCGGTCGCATGGGGTGCCGATGCGGCCTCGGCGATCTCCCGGCGGGTACAGAAGCAGGGGAACGTACGGTCGGTCAGCCGGCGCAACGCCTCGTCGTATGCGGTGAAACGGTCGGACTGGACGACGGTCGGCGGATCGAAGGTGAGTCCGAGGGACTCCAGGTCGGCACGTTGTCGGTCGGCCAGCCCGGGCCGCACCCGGGAGGCGTCCAGATCCTCGATCCGATACAGCAGTTCGCCATCCGGATCGGAGTGGGCGAAGAGCCAGGCAAGCACCGCGGTCCGCAGATTGCCCAGATGCAGATCTCCGGTCGGGCTGGGTGCATACCGGCCGCGGGTCACACCGGCGAGCGTACCGGTGTGTGTCGCCGGAAGGGTGCCCGCGTCGCGGTCGACGGGCCGACTCCGAGTGTCGCGATAATCGAACTCCTGTGTGATGATAGCGTGCGAATTCTCACCCGGCCGCCACCTGAGGAGCCCTGATGGCACCGCGGAAGACCGAGCGGATCCTCAACCTGACGATCTGCCTGCTGGTCACGCGGAACTACCTGCCCAAAAGCCGGATCCGGGAGATCGTCGAGGGTTATCACGACCTGACCGACCAGGCGTTCGAGCGCACCTTCGAGCGGGACAAGGAGGAGCTGCGTCGGCTCGGGATCCCGCTCCAGGTCGGCTCCTTCGATGCGATGTTCGACGACGAGCCGGGCTACCGGATCGAGCGTACCGACTTCGAACTGCCGCCGATCGAACTGGACGCCGAGGAGGCGGCGGTGGTCGGTGTGGCGGCCCGGTCCTGGCGGCATACGTCGGTCGCGGAGTCCACCCGCAGCGCGCTGGCCAAACTCCGTGCCGCCGGTATCGAGCCGGACACCTCGCAACTTTCCGCCCTGGAGCCCAATGTCACCGCCAATGAGCCGGCGTTCGAACCACTCTGGAGCGCGGTCCTGGACCGGGCCCGGGTGACCTTCGACTACCGCGGCCGCGGCACCCGGACCCTGGAGCCCTGGGGCCTGACCTCAAACAAGGGTCGCTGGTACGTGGTCGGTCACGACACCGATCGCAACGCGGTCCGGATGTTCAAGCTGTCCCGGATCATCACGCTGCCGCGGCGGGTATCCCGTGACGGCGCCTACGAGGTCCCGGCCGATCTCGACCTGCGCCGGCTGGCCCGCTCGCTGGCGCCCGAGGAGGCCCATGCGACGGCCCTGGTCGCGGTCCGACCGGGCAAGGCACCGGGAGTCCGTCGTCGGGGCCGTCCGTTGGATGCCGACCGGCTGGCAACGCTGGAGATCCGGTGGCCGAACGGTTTCGAGGTGGTCGAGGTCGGGTACGCCGACCCGGCGTTCATCGGTGAGGAACTGGCCGGTTACGCGGCCGACGTGGTGGTGCTCGAGCCGGCCGAGCTGCGCGCCGCGGTGATCGAGCGGCTGAGTGCGGTCTCCGGTACCCGTTCCACACCGCGGCGCTACCGCGAACCGGTGGTCGGCGTCGCACCCCGGCAGGAGCAGCAGTCATGACCAGTGCACAGACCTCGCAGTCCCAGGTCCGCCGGCTGCTCAGCCTGATCCCGTACCTGCGGGAACACGACGGTATCCCCATCGCCGACGTCGCGGAGGCGTTCGGGGTCACCTCGCAGCGGATCCGCGACGATCTGGGCGTGCTGTGGATGTGTGGGCTGCCGGGGCTGAGCCCGGGCGACCTGATCGACATCGACATGGACGCGGTCGACGGCGAGGGCGTCATCCACCTGTCCAACGCCGACTATCTGACCCGGCCGCTGCGGCTGTCCGCCGATGAGGCACTGGCCCTGATCCTGGCCCTGCGGACGCTGCGCGGGGTCGCTGCCCAGGGCGATCGGGCAGCGATCGACCGGGTGTTGGACAAGCTGCAGGCGGTGGCCGGCTCGATTCCGGACCGGGCCGAGGTCCGGGTCACCGGCGGCGCCGACGAGGTGCAGGACACCGTCAACGAGGCGTTCCGGCGAGGCAAGCGGCTGGAACTGACCTACGACGTGGCTTCCCGCGCCGAAACCACGCATCGCTTCGTCGATCCGCTGCGGGTGTTCGTGCTGGACGGCTACGGCTACCTGGACGCCTGGTGCTACTCGGCGAACGGGATGCGGTCGTTCCGGCTGGACCGGATCGCCGAGGCACGGATGACCGATGTCGACGTCGCCGACCATGACGTGGTGCTGCGGGACCTGTCCGGCGGTTGGTTCGACGCCCTGAAGGACGCTCCGCTGGTCACCCTGGCGTTGGATCACAGTGCCGCCTGGGTGGCGGAGTACTACCCGATGGAGCAGGTCGCCGAGGCGGCCGACGGCGGGCTGACGGTGACGACGAGGATCAGCGATCCGGCCTGGCTGCGCAGCCTGCTGCTCCGGCTCGGCGGCGCCGTACGGGTGCTGTCGCCGGCGGGAGCCGGCGACTCGGCCGCCGATGCCGCCACCGAGGCACTCGACCAGTACGCCGCCCTGGCCCACTGAGTCGACGGCCCACTGAGTCGACGGCCCACTGAGTCGACGGCACACTGAGTCGATGGCGTGCCGGATCGGTACGAGGTTAGGGTGGCGTCGTGATCTGGGTATTCGTGTTCGGCGGCATCGCCGTGGTTGGCCTCATCATGGTGGTCAGCTACGCGATCTGGCTGGCGCACAAGGCCTCCGATGTCTATGCCGAGGCGAAGGTGCTGGGAGCCCGCGCCGAGCAGTTCCTCGAGATCACGTCCGGAATCGAGGTGCCCGAGGGAGCTTTGGATTCTGTGAAGCAGACCAGATTGCAACCTGCTCGGCGCAGACGGCGCCGTTCGACGACGTAGGATGGCCACTGTTGCGGCCTCGGCACCGATGCGGAGGGCCAACCGCAGCCGCACTGGATCGAAATGAGGACTTTCATGACTCCGATGGCATTCCCGATCGGCCCCACCGAGATGATCATCATTCTGGTGATCGTGCTGGTGCTGTTCGGCGGCGCCCGGCTGGCCGGGCTCGGTAAGAGCACCGGTCGCGCGATCCGGGAGTTCAAGGAAGAGACCAAGAATCTCGGCGGCGACAAGTCCGAGGACGTCGTCGACGCCGAGGTGGTCGAGCCGCAGAACCAGCAGTCTCAGCAGCAGAATCCGCCGGCAGTCGGCGGAGCGCAGCAGCAACAGGCTCCGCAGGAGCCGCAACAGCAGAGCGCGCAGCAGTCCGGTGGCAGCTCGACGCAGTCGACACAGTCCTACGGCAGCGCGACCCAGCCGACCGAGGCCCGCCGCGACGCCTGAGGCGTAGCGCCCAGCACTCGCGAACCCTGTAGTGGCACTCAGCATCCGGGGCCGGCCGATCCGGTTCAGCCTCGCCTGGTTGAAGCCGCCTCCGATGCCGGAGGACGGCAACATGACGCTGTTCGAGCATCTGCGCGAACTGCGATATCGCCTGGTCATCATCGTGTTGGCGATCGCGGTCGGACTGATCGTGGCGTTCATCTTCAACGCCCAGTTGTTCGACCTGATCATGCACCCGTTCAAGATCGCCCAGGCGGTCGTCCAGGAACAGCATCCCGACATCAAATTGCAGACCATCGTCGAGGGCGTCGGCAGTTCGTTCACCCTGGTGCTGAAGACCTGCTTGATCGCGGCGATCATCGGCACCTCACCGATCTGGATCTACCAGATCTGGGCGTTCATCGTCCCTGGCCTGATGGCCAAGGAGAAGAAGTGGACGCTGATCTTCCTGAGCGCGGCGATCCCGCTGTTCCTGTTCGGTGTGGCTCTGGCCTACTTCGTGATCCCGAAGGGGATCGCGGTGATGATCGGCTTCAACCCCGACGCCGGCACCATCACCAACCTGCTCGACGTGCAGGGCTTCCTGACCTTCCTGATCCGCGTCATGATCGTGTTCGGTGCCGGATTCGAACTGCCGGTGTTCGTGCTCGGTCTGAACTTCCTCGGCGTGGTCAAGGCCAAGCAGTTGTCCAAGGCCCGGCCGTTCATCATCTTCGCCTGTTTCGTGTTCGGCGCGGTGGCAACGCCGCAGACCGACCCGATCTCGATGCTGATGCTGGCCGCTCCGATGACGATCCTGTACATCGCCGCCGAGATCATCGCTCACATCCACGATCGCGCGCTGGCCAGGCGTGGGGTCGACGGTGGGGTCGACGCCAACAGCGGCATCGCCAACGACCGGGCACTGGCTGCGCTCGAGGGGCGCGACCTGGACGCCACCGAGCCGTCCACCCAGCAGACCGTGGCCGATCTGCTCGGCCTCGGCCCGGCAACGACCAAGCCGGATGACGCGTCCGGCCCGGCCAAGGACGATGACCGCTCCTGAGCCTGGCCGACGGGCGGCCGGCAGGGTCGCGCTGGTGGTCAACCCGTCGGCGGGTAAGGGCCGTGCCCAGGAAGTTCTGCCCGAGATCGCGGGACGGATCCGCGACGCCGGCCACACTCTGGACATCTGGCTCAGCCGGGACTTCGGTGAGGCGCGGGAACTGATCCACAAGGCGGCCAACTCCGCCGCCGACGTGGTCGCGGTGATGGGCGGCGACGGGATCCTGCATCTGGGCGTCAACGAGGCGGCCCGCGCCCAGCTGTCCGGGCCGTCGGCACCGACGCTGGGCCTGATCCCGGCCGGCACCGGCAACGACCTGTGCCGCGGGTTGGACATCGGCGAGGACCCGCTGAAGGCACTGGACGTGATCCTGGCCGGCCACGAGCGACAGATCGACCTGGCCCGGGTCGGTGAGGCGTTCATCGGGACCATCGTCGCCACCGGCTTCGACGCGCTGGTCAATCGGCGGGCCAACGACATGAACTGGCCGAAGGGGTCGGCCCGCTATCCGCTGGCCCTGATGGCCGTGCTGCGGACCTTCCAGCCGTTGCAGTACCAGCTCACCATCGACGGCGTACGGCGTGACCTGGACGCGATGCTGGTCGCCGTCGGCAACACCCGCAGCTACGGCGGCGGGATCAGGATCTGTCCCGACGCCGACCCGTCCGACGGGCTGCTCGAGGTGACCATCATCCATCCGGTGGGCCGCCCGACGCTGTTGCGGCTGATGCCGTCGCTGTACACCGGGAAGTTCGTCTCCGACCCCTGCGTCGAGCTGCTCCGGGTGCGGGACATCACCATCGACGGCCCCGGCCTGGTCGGGTTCGGCGACGGCGAGATGATCGGCGCCGCCCCGCTGACGGTCAGCCAGGTCCCCGCCGCGCTCCGCGTCTGCCTACCCCCGATCCCAACCCGCTGACCCGTCAGTTTCTCCCCGACACGCCGGGCGTGTCGGGGAGAAACTGACGGGTCAGCGTGGATGGGCGCCGAGTACCGTGGGCGGCGATGTCCGCAGAGCAACGGGGTGATTCGTCCCCCTCCGATTCCCCCGCCCGGTCGAGCAGCCCATCCGAGGCGTACGCGCAGTTCCGCGCCACCCAACTGAGCGCTTCGCTCGCCGGCTTCGCCAGTGCCTACGGCTTCGACTTCGACGACTACCAGCGTGAGGCCTGCCACCACGTGGAGGACGGATCCGGGGTGCTGGTCGCCGCACCGACCGGGGCCGGCAAGACCATCGTCGGCGAATACGCGGTCTATCTCGCCCTGCAGCAGGGCCGCAAGGCCTTCTACACCACGCCGATCAAGGCCCTGTCCAACCAGAAGTACGCCGACCTGGTCCGCCGGCACGGCGCCGACAATGTCGGTCTGCTGACCGGCGACTCCTCGATCAACTCCGAAGCCCCGGTCGTGGTGATGACCACCGAGGTGCTGCGGAACATGATCTACGCCGGGTCCAAGACCCTGAACGGTCTCGGTTACGTGGTGATGGACGAGGTGCACTATCTCGCCGACCGGTTCCGCGGTGCGGTCTGGGAAGAGGTGATCATCGGGCTGGCCGAGTCGGTCCAGGTGGTCGCGCTGTCGGCGACGGTCAGCAACGCCGAGGAATTCGGCGACTGGCTGGCCGAGGTCCGCGGCGACATGGCCGTGGTGGTCTCCGAACGGCGGCCGGTGCCGCTGTTCCAGCACGTGCTGGTCGGCCGCAAGCTGCACGACCTGTTCCAGGGGGTGGCGCCGACGGCGATCACGGCCGCCGACGGCAAACAGCGCGGCGGCAAGAAGGCCGAGGTCAATCCGGCGTTGACCCGGATCGCCAAGGACGAGGCCCGCGCCGTCCGCGACGACTCCCGGCGGCCCCGGGGACGCAGTGGCAAGGGCAAGCGGTCGGTCTCCTACGGCAGCGGTCGCTACGGTGGCGCCGCACACCGCAAGAACTGGGACGGCCCCGGTGAGAAAGGTGACCGCCGCCGGCCCCGCTCGCTCTCGGTGCCCAGCCGCTACGACGTCGTCGACGCCCTGGAACGCGACGGGCTGCTGCCCGCGATCGTATTCATCTTCTCCCGGGCCGGCTGCGACGCCGCGGTCCGCCAACTGCTCGGCTCCCATCTGCGGTTGACCGACCTCGACGAGCAGGCCGAACTGATCGCGATCGCCGAACGACACACCGCCGGCCTGAGCCGGTCCGACAAACGGGCGCTCGGCTACGACAATTTCATCGAGGGGCTGATCCGCGGGATCGCGGCGCACCATGCCGGGCTGCTGCCGGCATTCAAGGAATGCGTCGAGGAAGCCTTCGTGAAGGGTCTGGTCAAGGTGGTGTTCGCCACCGAGACCCTGGCGCTGGGCATCAACATGCCGGCCCGCAGCGTGGTGCTGGAGAAGCTGGTCAAGTTCAACGGCGAAACCCATGCCGACATCACGCCGGGGGAGTACACCCAGCTCACCGGTCGCGCCGGCCGCCGCGGCATCGACGTCGAGGGGCACGCGGTGGTGCTCTGGCAGCCGGGCCTGGACCCGCGCGCGGTCGCCGGGCTGGCGTCACGGCGTACCTATCCGTTGAACTCATCCTTCGCGCCGACCTACAACATGGCGGTCAACCTGGTCGGGGCGGTCGGCCGGGACCGAGCCCGTACGCTGCTGGAACAGTCGTTCGCGCAGTACCAGTCCGACCGCTCGGTGGTCGGACTGGCCCGCAAGGTGGCCCGGAACAAGACCGAGATCGACCGGTTGTTCGGCGAGGCGGCCTGTGACCGCGGCGACTTCATCGAGTACGCCGGGATGCGGGAGGAGATCACCCGGATCGAGTCCGAGGCTGCCCGGGATCGCAAGCTCAACCGGCAGTCCGAGGCGATCGCCGCCCTGCAGGACCTCAGCCGGGGCGACATCATCCGGATCCCGTCCGGACGGTCCACGGGCTGGGCGGTGGTGATCGATCCCGGCGTCCAGGGTCACCGGCAGGCACCCCAACCTCAGGTGGAGACCGAGGAGGGGCAGGTCCGCCGCCTCGGCATCGTCGACTTCCCGACCCCGCCGCCGGTGGTCGGCCGGATCAAGGTGCCCAAGCACTACCACCCGAAGGACAAGGCGACCGTCCGCAACCTGCGGGCGGCCCTGGAGGCCAAGCTGCACACCCTCGATCTTGATCTTGGTCGGTACAAGCCGTCGGCGATGGACCCGGAGGCGACCGCCCGGGTCGCGGTGTTGCGGGAGCGGCTGGAGAATCATCCCTGCCACAACTGCCCCGAACGGGAGACCCACGCCAGGATCGCGGCGGCCGCCTTCCGGCTGCAGCGCGAAAATGATCAAGCAGATCGGCAGATGGATCGGCGGACGTCGACCATCGCGGTCCAGTTCGACAAGATCTGCCAGATCCTCACCGCCTTCGGCTACCTCGGCGACGGCGCGGCCGACGACCGGGTCACCGACGCCGGCCGGATGCTGGCCAGGATCTATGCCGAACTTGATCTTGTGGCCGCCGAATGCATCCGTGCCGGTGTCTTCGACGGTCTCACCGTGCCGCAGTTGGCGGCGGTGCTGTCGACGTTGATCTACGAGGCACGGCGTACTGATCATGGTCGGTTCCGTCCGCAGATGCCGGATCGGCAGAGCGAGGACGCGATGGTGGCACTGCGTCGGATCTGGCGCGAGGTGTCCTTCGCCGAGCGGGACGTCCGGTTGGAACGCGGCCCGGAGCCCGACATCGGCTTCGCCCGCGCCGCCTACGCCTGGGCCGCGGACCGGCCGCTGTCCGCCGTGCTGGACGACAACGACCTGACCGCCGGCGACTTCGTGCGCTGGGTCCGGCAGGTGATCGACTTCGCCGGCCAGATCGCCGACGCCGCCGGACCGACCCCACTGCGGGAGACCGCCCGCACGGTGGTCACCGCGATGCGTCGCGGAGTGATCGACTTCACCCCCGACGAGCCGGACGGCAGCCCTGATCCGTACGTCGCCGATGACCGCTGAGCCGACGGTTCAGCGCAGCGACTCCAGCACCTTCTGCAGTCGGCGGTCGCGGGTCTGGTCGGTCTTGGCACCGGAGATCGACTCCGCGTGCTGCCGTTGTTTGCTGACCGACAACTTCGCCCAGGCGTCGGCGGCCGCCGTGTCGTCGGCGAGGGCGGCCGCCAGCGCGGCAGGAGTCTCGACGGTGCGTGGTGCATCGTCCAGTTCGAGACGCACCTCGATCTCGTCGCCGGCGCCGCGTCCGGTCGCCTTCCGGGTCTCGGCATTGAACGAGATCAGGAAGCGGCCGCCCATCGAGGAGATGGTGTTGCGGTAGCTGTAGTCGCCGTCGACGGTGACGACCACCGGCACCCGCCTGCCGTGATCGAAGCTCTGCACGACGTCGTCCGGGACGACGATCCCGACGTTGTTGCCGCCGGTCGCCGCGAGCACGGTCCGGAACGTGGGCATGATGCACCTCCGAGGTGGGGCCGTCTCGGTGTGGCCGCCGAGATCGGATGGGCCAACACTACGGCGCAGTCGAGGTCACGATTCACCGCAGCTCCGCCGGCAGCTCAGTGCTCGGCGTGCTGGTCGAACCCTTCCGGTGGCTGGTCGACGAAGGCCGAGACCGCTGCGATCCTTCCGTCGTCGGTGAGGTCCAGGATGTCGGTGCCGGTGGCGAACGAGGTGCCGTCGGCCAGCACGATCTCCCACGGCACCCGGGCCCGATCATGATGATGATCGGCGGCGCCCCGGCCCCGGTACGAGACCGGCCCGACGTGCTCGGTGAACTCGGCACGGAAGCCGATCAGCTGGTCGACGCCGTGGAAGATCCCCGGCAACGCGTGATACTCGACGTCGTCGGCGAAGACCTCGGCAGCGATGGCGCGCTGGTCGACCTCGGTCGCGGCACTCCAGAACTGCAGGTACTGCTCGATCGTGCTCTCGGTTGTGTGCTCGGTGGTGGTGGACATGGTTGTTTCCTCTGCTGTCGGATCGGCCGACCACCGGGTGGCGGTCTCGATCCAGCGTCGCTCGGTCGACGTCCGGAGTCGATTACCTCCCAGGTCATTGTTCTGCCGCACCGGTTCGCGAGAGGCTGGCTGCATGTCCGCTCCGACCTCGGCTGCCCCAACGGTCCCGGCCTCGTCAGTGATCGGTGATCTGCTCCGCGACTGGCGGATCCGGCGCCGCCGTTCGCAACTCGATGTCGCGATCGCGGCCGAGGTGTCGACCCGACATCTGAGCTTCGTCGAGACCGGCCGGTCGCGCCCGAGCCCGATGATGATCGAACGGCTCTGCGACGAGCTGGACGTTCCGCTGCGGGAACGCAATGCGCTGCATCTGGCCGCCGGCCTCGCCCCGCCGCATCGGGAGAGTGGGCTGCAGGACCTCGGTTCGGCACGGTCCGCGATCGACGCGGTGCTGACCGGTCATCTGCCGAGCCCTGCCGCAGCGGTCGACGTGCACTGGGACCTGGTCGCCGCGAACCCGATGATGCAGTATTTTCTCGCCGACCTCCCCGAACGGCTCCGCGAGCCGGTGAACATGCTGCGTTCGACGCTGCACCCCGACGGCCTGCTGCCGCGGCTGGCCAATCCGCGACAGTGGCGGCGGCACGCGCTGAACCGGGTCCGTCGCCAGTTCGACCGCACCGGCGACCCGGGCCTCAGCGAGCTGTACGCCGAACTGTCGGCCTATCCGGAACCGGAGCCCGGTCCGGGTGAGCACGGCAGCCCCGACGACGACCTCGTCGTCGGCTTGCGGATGCTGACCGACAACGGTGAGCTCGCGTTCCTGTACACCGTCACCGTCTTCGGAGCGCCGCGGGATGTGACGCTGGACGAGCTCGCCATCGAGACCTTCTTCCCGGCCGACGACGCCACCCGAGAACAGTTGGCGATGCTGGCGACGCGGATCGCCACTGATCACTGAGTTCGCCGATCCCGGCGATCCTCGGTTACCCTGATCGGGCAGGGGAGTATCCCGATACGTCGTGTCGTCAATCCGGTCACCCACGTGACCCGGCACGCTCGGGCCCAATGGTCGGGCTGGGGGAGACCTGATCACCTCACGATGCCCCCGGAGGTCTTGTGGTTGTCCCGATCTGGGTCTGGCTGGTCACCATCGGCGTGACAGCGGCCTTCTTCGTCTTCGAATTCCTCACCCACGTCCGTACTCCGCATGAGCCGACGATCCGCGAATCGGCGATCTGGTCGGGTGTCTACATCGGTCTGGCGTTGCTGTTCGGTGTCGGCATCTCGATCGTCAACGGTCCCGAGTACGGCGGCGAGTACTTCGCCGGCTATCTGACCGAGAAGGCATTGTCGGTCGACAACCTGTTCGTCTTCCTGCTGCTGATGAGCGGATTCGCGGTGCCGCGTGCCTACCAGCAGAAGGTGTTGTTGATCGGCATCGTGATCGCGTTGATCATGCGGGGCATCTTCATCGCGGTCGGCGCGACCTTGATCGCCAATCTGTCCTGGGTCTTCTACATCTTCGGTGCGCTGCTGCTCATCCTTGCCTGGCGGCAGTTGCGGCACACCGACGAGAAGGATCCGGGGGACAACCTGATCACCCGGTGGGCACGCCGGGTGCTGCCGGTCACCGACGGTTTCCACGCCGACCGGCTGCTCACCCGGGTCGACGGTCGCCGGATGGTGACGCCGCTGTTCATCACCGTCGTCGCTGTCGGATTCATCGATCTGATCTTCGCCGTCGACTCGATCCCGGCCATCTACGGGCTGACCGACCAGGCCTACATCGTCTTCACCGCCAACGCCTTCGCGCTGATGGGGCTGCGGCAGCTGTACTTCCTGCTGGGTGGCGTCCTGGAGCGATTGGTCTATCTGGCGCAGGGATTGGCGTTCATCCTCGGCTTCATCGGTGTGAAGTTGATCTTGCACGCGTTGCACGTGAACGAGCTGCCGTTCGTCAACGGCGGTCAACCGGTGGCGTGGGCGCCGGAGATCCCGACCTGGCTGTCGTTGGTGGTGATCGCCGCGGCGATCCTGGTCGCGACCGTCGCCAGCCTGGCCCGTACCCGGGGGCAGGTGCAGTCGACGGCAGTCCCGGGCGACGACAACGCCGGGTGATCAGCGGATCCTCGGCATCGGCGGATCCTGACCGGCGTCCAGTCGCGCGGCGGTTGAGTCGACCGGCACCAGCACCCGGAGGGCGTTGCGCGCAACGTGGAACTCCTGCGGGGTCCGAGCAACCAGCTCACCATCGACGTTGACCGGCAACGGTGGCTCTGTCGTCACTGTCACCGAGCGGGTCACCAGATGGGTGACGTTGTCCCGATGCACGAAGGCGCCGCTGCGGAAGCTGCGGAGTACGGCGGTCAGGTCGCGGCGCCGTTCGGCGCGGATGGCGTAGACGTCGAGCGCATGATCATCCAGGCCGGCGTCCGGCGCGACGACGTTGCCGCCGCCGTAGTGCCGCCCGTTGCCGACCGCGATCTGGACCAGCTGGTCGAGCTCGATCGGGTCCCGGCTGCCGTCCGGGAAGGTGAACATGGCCGAGAACGGGCGCTGCCGCCGGACCGCGCCGAGGACGGCGATCGGGTAGGCCAGCCGGCCCGCTCGTCGCTTGAGCCGATCGGTGAGCACCTCGGTCGTCGTCACCGACAGGCCGACCGAGGCGACATTGGCGAAATAGTTGGTGCCCATCACTCCGAGGTCGACGTCGACGACGTGATGCTGGGCGATCACCTCGCAGGCGGCAGCGACCGTCGTCGGGATCCCCAGGGTGCGGGCGAAGTCGTTGGCGGTGCCGAGCGGCAGGATGCCGAGCACGGGCAGCTGGTCGGCCAGGTGATCGACAACGGCACTGATCGTCCCGTCGCCGCCGCCGAGGACGACCAGATCGGTGCCGGAGCGGACCAACTCCTGAACGACCTCGGGGATCCTCGCCGGGTCGTCGATCCCGAAGGTCGATGTCAACGGCAGTCCGCGATCCAGCAGCAGTTGCCGGGCGGTCCGGAAATCGCGTTCGCCGGTACGGGATCGGGTGTTGACCACCAGGGCCGCCGCGCTCGGCCGCCGGCTCGCTTCGTTCGACGCCCCCGTACGATCCACGTGCCAAGGGTAGTCGGCTGCTGTCGGGCCGCCGCGCGGCGGAGAGCGGGGCTACCGGGCCAGCAGGTCGGCCAGGCTGATCGCCGACCGGTCGCTGAGCTCGGCCAGCTGGGTGCGGCAGGAGAAGCCGTCGGCCAGCACGATCGCGTCCGGGCCCGCCTGCCGGACCGCGGGCAGCAGGTCGTGTTCGGCGACCTTCAGGCTCACCTCGTAATGTCCTTGCTCCATACCGAAGTTGCCTGCCAGACCGCAACACCCGCCGACAGTGGTGATCTTCGCCCCGGTCCGGGCGAGCAGGGCGGCATCGGTCTGCCAGCCGATCACCGAGCTGTGGTGGCAGTGCGGCTGGACGACCAGCTCGACGTCGGTCAGGTCCGGCGGCTGCCAGCCCTCGGTGCCGGTCAGCAGTTCGGCCAGGGTGGAGACCTGGGCCGCCACTGTCGGCACCCGATGATCATCGGGCAACAACTCGGGGGCGTCGCTGCGCCAGACCGCCAGGCAGGACGGCTCCAGACCGACGATCGGAATCCCGGCCTCGGCGTACGGTGCCAACACGTCCAGCGCGTGCCGCAACTGCCGACGGGCGCCGTCCAACTGACCGGTGGTGATCCAGGTCAGCCCACAGCAGGCGTCCCGACCCAACAGGTACGGCTGGTAGCCGGCCGATCGCAGCACCGTGATAGCGGACGCGATCGGTCCACCGGCGAACTGCGAGGACAGTGAGTCGGTCCAGATGATCACCGGGCCGTGCTTGGTGACACTTCCCAAGCCCTGCAGGGATCTGGCGGGCCCGGCAACCGCAGCCCGAGACCTGATCTGCCGGGCGGCGGTCTCGAAGGACGGCAACGAACGGCGCGGATCGATGCCGGCGATGATCTTCAGCAAGCGGCCGACACCGGGCAGCCCGAGGGACAGGTTGGCCAGCCGGGCCAGGCCCGGGATCCGGGTGATCAACCGTCCCCAGCGCGGCAGCCAGCCCAGCGCGTAGTGCGCCCGCGGCCGCAGCCGGCCGTCGTAGGTCCGGTCCAGCACCTCGGCCTTGTACGCGGCCATGTCGATGCCGGTCGGGCAGTCCCGGCGGCATCCCTTGCAGGACAGGCACAGATCGAGCGCGTCGTGCACCTGTGGCGACGACCAGCCGCCGTCGATCAACGTGCCGTTGATCATCTCCTCCAACACCCGGGACCGGCCCCGGGTGGAGTCCTTCTCCTCGCCGGTGGCCTGGAAGGAGGGACACATCACGCCGCCCGTTCCGCTGCCGGCCGGGTTGCTGGCCACGCACTTGCCGACACCGGTGCAGCGGTGCACCTCGCCGGTGAAGTGCGGTTCCAACATCGCCAACGGCCGGGTCCTGACCTGAGGGATCCGCAGATCGGCGTCCAGTGGCGCCGGGTCGACCAGCACACCGGGGTTGAGCAGGTTCTTCGGATCGAAGATCTGCTTCACCGCGCCGAACAGTTCGATCGCCCGCGGTGAGTACATCTTCGGCAACAGCGCCGAACGGTGCCGGCCGTCGCCGTGCTCGCCGGACATCGAGCCGCCGTAGCCGGCGACCAGGTCGGCGGCCTCTTCCACGAAGCGCCGATAGCGGGCGGCGCCGTCGTCCTCCCACAACGGGAAGTCGATCCGGATGTGCACACACCCGTCGCCGAAGTGCCCGTACGGCAACCCCTCCACCCCGTGTTCGCCCATCAGCTCGTCGAACCGACGCAGATAGGAACCGAGGTGCTCCGGCGGCACCGCCGTATCCTCCCAGCCGGCGTGCGCCGGCCGGGACAGGCTGACCGCGGCCAGTCCGGCGCCGTCCTCACGGATCTTCCACAGCCGCGCGGCCTGGGCGGGATCATCGACCAGGAAGCCGTCCAGGCAACCGGAGTCGGCCAGCACCCGCTGCGCCCGGGACCGGACCTCCTGGTCGTCCTCACCGGTCAGCTCGACCAGCATCCAGCCGGCTCCGCGCGGCAGTGCCGGTACCGAGCCCTCGCCCTGCTGGCGGCGTACCACGTCGACGATCCGGGAATCCAGGCCTTCGGCGGCTGTCGGTCGGTAGGGCAGGATGGCCGGTACGGCGTCGGCCGCCTCGGGCATGCTCGGATAGCCGAGCGCGATCATGATCTTGCTCGGGGCGTCGGCCACCAACCGGACGGTGGCGCGGGTGATCATGCCCAGCGTGCCTTCGGTGCCGGCGAAGAACTTCAGGATGTCGAAGCCGCGTTCGGGCAGCAGATTTTCCATCGCATAACCGGAGACCTGACGGCCGAAGGTGCCGAACTCGGTGCGGATCGTCGCCAGTCGATCATGAACGAGCCGCTCCAGCGATCCGAACAGCGGCGAGTCTGCGGGGGAGCTGTCCGGCCGCAGCGTGTGCCGGCCGCCGTCCAGGGTGGCGACCTCCAGCTCGGCCAGATTGTCCGAGGTCCGGCCGTAGCCCAGCGCTCGGGAGCCGCAGGCGTTGTTGCCGATCATGCCGCCGACGGTGCACCGGGTGTGCGAGGACGGATCCGGGCCGAACCGCAGTCCGACCTTGGTGGCCTCGCGTTGCAGCGCGGCGTGCACGATGCCCGGCTCGACCGTTGCGGTCCGGGCTTCGGGGTCGATGTCGATGATCTTGTTCAGATGGCGCGAGGTGTTCAGGATGATGCCGGCGCCGACGGCGTTGCCGGCGATGGACGTGCCGGCACCGCGGCTGGTGATCGGCACCCCGTGCTCGGCGGCCAACAGGCCGATCTCGACCAGTTCGTCGGCGGTCCGCGGCCGGGCGACCAGCTGGGGCACGATCCGATACAGCGACGCGTCGCTGGAATACAGCGCCCGGGTCAGGGTGTCGGCGTGCACGGCATCGTCGAGTCCGCGGCGCTGCGCTGCGGCGAGCATCTCGGCGGCGGCAGAGCCGATCCCGTTGGGCTCCGGGGCGGTCAGTGCCGAGGAACGCTGCCCCGTTCGCGGCTCGGTCGTGCGCAGCTCAGTCATCGGCGCTCAGCCTAAGCCCACAGCCACCGGACCGGGTCGGCGGATCAGCCGGTGGCGGCGGTGCCGAAGTCGTCCAACTCCTGCTCCGAGCTGTCGGTGGGACCGTCGGTCGGACACGGCGCCACCCGAAGCAGTTGGCGCGGCGCCAGTCGGCCGTCGTCACGCGGAGTGTCCAGGACGGCGTCGAAAGCCCGACCGAGCGCGGCGAAGTCCTCCGGGCCGGCGGCATCGACGAAATGTCGCCGGACCGATGCGACATGGGCCGGCGCTGCCCGTTCCAGCAGTGCCGCTCCGGCGTCGGTCAGCAGGGCCCAGACACCGCGGCGGTCGGCCCCACAGCTGGTCCGGGTCACCCGGCCGGCGGCCTCCATCCGGGTGACCGTGTGGGTGAGCCGGGACCGCGACTGATGCACCGCGTCGGCCAGTTCCGACATCCGCAGCCGGTGATCGGGACTCTCCGACAGGCAGACCAGGATGCTGTACTCGTTCAGGGACACGTCGAACGGGCGGAGCGCGACGTCCATCCGCTCCAACAGCTCGGCACCGCCCATCAGATAGGTGCGCCAGATCCGCTGTTCGGCCTCGCTGAGCCACCGCGTGTCGTCCATCCGGTAAATCTATGTCGACTGTGGGGCACAACAAATTTGTGTTAGGGAATGCGGTTGGAAAACTGAGGTCGCGTTGGGGTCAGGGTGTGCCGGACCGCGTTCACCGCAGCCGCCATCATCACCCAGGAGACGGCCAGGCTGACCAACTGGACGATCGTTCGGGCCGTGGCCTCGGTCGTCGCCGCGTGCGGGTCGGCGTGGGTGAGCGTTGCGAGCAGGTAGGTCAGGCCGATCGACAGGGCCGTCATCGCGCCGAAGCCGAGCGCGATCCCTCGGCGAGGCCGCCGGCCGATGCGAGAACGATGACTGGTCAGCCAGGCGGCGGCGGTCGCTCCGCCGGCGGTCAGCACCCCGACCAGGCTGAACGCCTCGATCGCCGAGCGTCCGGTCGCGGTGTGCGCGCCCGGCCCGAAGAAGTGGCCGAACAGGGTCCAACAGCCCAGGATCACCGGATAGGCGATCGCCACCAGGATCGCCGACCGGATGGTGCAGTCGGCGCTGATCTCGTCCCGGCAGAGCTCGGCGACGGTGCCGGCGTCGCCGAATTCGTCGAGCGCTCGACGTTCGGCGGACGCCCGGTCGAGGCCGTCGGCTCGATGGGCGTCGATCGCGTCGGTCAGGCCGTCGCGGACCTCGGCGATCAGCTCCCTGCTGCGCCGGCCGCGCGGCAGTTCGCGTCGCAACCGGCGGATCAGATGGTCGATGCTGTCCGGTGTCGTGGTCGTCATGGTCATCCCGAGGTCGCCGGTCGACCGATGGCCGACTGCGCACGTCCCGATCCGCCGAGCACCCGCTGGATCGTCCCGGAGAAGCGCATCCATTCCGACCGGCGGTCGCTCAGTGCCCGGCGGCCGGCGCTGGTCAGGGTGTAGGTCCGTCGCCGTCGTCCGCCGACCGTGCTCCAGCTGCCGCGCAGCCAGCCGGCGTTCTCCAGTCGCCGTAATGCCGGATAGACGGTGCCGGTCGGCAGGTCCAGCTCGCCGGCGCTGCGCCGCTGGAGTGCCTCGATGACGGCGTAGCCGTGCAACGGGCCGTCCTCCAGGACGGCGAGCAGCAACGAGTCCAGGTGTCCCTTGACATTGTCAGCTGCCATGCGTCCGACTGTACGCGGTTGCGGGGCCGATGGGTTGGCTGCCTGGGTATTGATCGGTGTGCGATCGGTGCTGACCCCAACCTGAGATCAGGGCATAACCCGATGTATAGGTAGACAGTCTACGTATACGGTCTGATCATGACCTCAGTATCGACACCGACGACCGGGCCGCGGTCGTCCGCCGTGTTCGGCGTGAGTCGGTGGCTGTTGCGGATCCTGCTGACGCTGACCGCGCTGCTGCTGTTCACCCAACCGGTCAGCATCGGCCAGTATCTGCAGGGCCGCTTCACCATGCTCGACATGCACGCCGCCGTGGGCAGCGGCGTGATCGTCGTGTCCTTCTTCGCCGCCTGCGCGGCTGTCTTCTACACCATCGTCGGTGGGCGGGTCTGGGTCCCGATCACGGTCGGCGTCACCGGCTTCCTGATCGAGATCCAGGTCGGCATGGGGTACGCCCATCAGCTCGGCATCCACGTCCCGCTCGGAGTGACGATCATCGCGGCCGGCATCCTGCTGGCGATCTGGGTCTGGACGCCCGCGTCGGGTCGTTCCCGGGCCCGCCGGCGGCCACCGATCAAGACACCGGACGAGGTCGACCGGGACCCGGAGCGGGTGATCGGATGAGACGCCGGACGCTGTTGACCGCGGCCGGGATCGGGCTCGCCGGTGCCGCGGTCGGCGGGCTCGCCGGCTGCGCCGACAGTCCGGCCGACCAGACCGCGCGACTGTTGCCCAGCACCGGCCGGCTGCCGGCGCCGTACCAGGTGCCGCTACCGATCCCGGCGATCAAGGAGCCGGTCGCTCGCCGGAACGGCGTGACGCGCTACGAGATCATCCAACGCACTGCCGACGTCGAGATCCTGCCCGGCACCCGAACCACGATCATGGGCTACGACGGCAGCTTTCCGGGGCCGACGATCAGGGCCCGTCGCGGTGAACGGGTCGTGGTCCGGCACCGCAACCGGCTGCCGGTGCCGACGGTGGTCCACCTGCACGGCGGCAACACCGCGGCCGAGGACGACGGCTACCCGGTGGACCTGGTGCTGCCGGTCCGCGACGCCGACAGGTTCGAGCACGGTGGCGGGTCGATGGGTGGCGGGCACGCCCCGATGGCGATGAACGGCGACGTCTCGCACGGGTTCCGCGACTATCACTACGACCATGATCAACAAGCTGCGACGCTGTGGTATCACGATCATCGGATGGACTTCACCGGAGCCCAGGTCTGGCGTGGGTTGGCCGGCTTCCACCTGATCAACGACGACGTCGAGGACGGGCTCGGGCTGCCGCATGACGAGCGGGACATCCCGCTGATGCTCACCGATCGGTCGTTCGCCGAGGACGGCAGCCTGCTCTACCCGGCGGCGGATCCACAGCTGGTCGACAAGCCCGGCGTCACCGAGGACTACGCGTCCGGTGTGCTCGGCGACGTCATCCTGGTCAACGGCGCTCCCTGGCCCGAGCTGGAGGTCGAGGCCGCGCGCTACCGCTTCCGGATCCTGAACGCCTCCAACGCCCGGCGCTACCAGTTGCAGTTGGATCCGCCGCCCCCGGGCGGTACGGCGTTCACCCAGGTGGGATCGGATGCGGGCCTGCTGGCGGCACCGGTCAAACATGGCGACCTGACGATTGCGGCCGCCGAACGGTACGACACGATCGTCGACTTCTCCGGCTATCCGGTGGGCACCCGGGTCGAGTTGCGCAACGCGCTGGGATCGGGCCGGACGGCGCAGGTGATGCGGTTCACGGTGGCTCGGCAGGCCGCCGACGACTCGACCGTGCCGGCCAAGCTGGCCGAGATCGAGCCGCTGAACATCGCCGGCGCGGTGCACCGGGAGTGGCGGTTCGCGCGCAAACGGACCCACGGGATGACGATGTGGGCGATCAACGGCAAGTTCTTCGACCCGCAGCGGATGGATGCCGACCCCCGGCTCGGACGGACCGAGGTCTGGCGCTTCGCCACCGATCTGCATCACCCGGTGCACGTCCACCTGTCGCCGTTCCAGGTGCTCAGCCGCAACGGCCACCCGCCGGGGCCGACCGATGCCGGCTGGAAGGACACCCTGGACCTGCGCCCCACCGAATACGCCGACGTGGCGATCCGGTTCGAGAACCATCGCGGGCACTACCTGATGCACTGCCACAACCTGGAGCACGAGGACATGGGGATGATGTCGGCCTTCAAGGTGGTCTGAGCCTCAGAGGCGACCGCCGGACCGTGATGTGGGGCCTGTCCTGGACCGTACTGCGCCAGTGCGGCGGAACCGACGATTATTGTTGAGGCCAGGGATCGGCGTACGGTGCCTGCCGTCACGCGATCAGTCCGAATCACGGGAGCGAGCGTCAATGTCGTCCAGCAACGGGTCCCCCTACAGCGCCGGCAGCCTGGAACGGGTCCAGGCGCGCCCGGGCACGGTCGGGGAGATGTTCCTGGCCCAGGTGGCCGCTTCCGGGCCGCGCGAGGCCTATCGGTATCCCGAGGGGGACCGATGGGTGTCGCTCAGCTGGGACCAGGCCAAGGACTACGCGTTCAAGCTGGCCGCAGGGCTGATCTCTCTCGGCCTGGAGCCGGAGGACCGGGTGGGCATCGCCTCCGGCACCCGGATCGAATGGGTGCTGGCCGACCTCGCGGTGGTCTGCGCGGCCGGTGCCACGACCACGGTCTACCCCAACACCCAGGCCGCCGAGGTCGCGTTCATCCTCAGCGACTCCGGTTCGAAGATGATCTTCACCGAGGACGACGGCCAGACCCGGAAGATCCTTGATCAACTCGACGCGCTGCCCGAGGTCACCAAGATCATCCAGATCGACGGCCGGATCGAACACGATCGGGTGATCGGCTGGCAACAGCTGCTCGCACAGGGTGCCGAGCTGCTGGCCGAACGCCCGGACGTGGTCGATGTCGCGATGGCGAAGGTCGGGCCGGAGAGCCTGGCCACCCTGATCTACACCTCCGGCACCACCGGCAAGCCGAAGGGGGTTCGGCTGGTCCACGACAGCTGGACCTACGAAGGTGCGGCGATGAACGAGCTCGGCTTCGCCGGCTCCGACGATCTGCAGTATCTGTGGCTGCCGCTGGCGCATTCGTTCGGCAAGCTGCTCAGCGTCGTGCAGTTCAAGATCGGTTTCACCACCGCCGTCGACGGCCGGATCGACAAGATCGTCGACGGTCTCGGCCAGGTCCGGCCCACCTTCATGGCCGGGGCGCCGCGGATCTTCGAGAAGGTGCGGGCCACGATCATGCTGCAGGCCAACAGTGGTCTGAAGGCCAAGATCTTCGGCTGGGCCTTCGGCGTCGGACGTCGGACCGCTCCGGTCCGGTTGGCCGGCAAACAGCCGACCGGGCTGCTGAAACTGCAGGCCAAGCTCGCCGATCGGCTGGTCTTCTCCAAGATCAAGGAACGGATGGGCGGCCGGATCCGGTTCTTCGTCTCCGGGTCTGCCGGCCTCGCCGACGAGGTCCAGGAATGGTTCTACGACGCCGGAATGCTGGTCATCGAGGGCTACGGGATGACCGAGACCAGCGCGGCCACCTTCGTCGACGACCCGCGCAATCCACACTTCGGCACGGTCGGTCCGCCGGCGGTCGGAACCGAGGTCAAGATCGCCGAGGACGGCGAGATCATGATCTCCGGGCCAGGGGTGATGCGCGGCTACCACAAGCTGCCGGACGCCACTGCCGAGACGCTGGTCGACGGTTGGTTGATGACCGGTGACATCGGCCATGTCGACGACTCCGGTTGCCTGGTGATCACCGACCGGAAGAAGGACCTGATCAAGACCTCCGGCGGCAAGTACGTCGCACCGCAGAAGGTCGAGGGAGCGGTCAAGGCGGTCTGTCCCTACGTCAGCCAGGTCGTCGTGCACGGCGAACATCGCAAGTACATCAGCGCACTGATCACCCTGGACCCGGACGCCTTGAAGCGCTGGGCCGGTGAGAACGATCTTGCCGACACGCCGCTGGACGAGCTGTCCCGGCTGCCCCAGGTGCGCACCCTGATCGAGGGCTACGTCGAGCGGGCCAACGGCCAACTGGCACGCTGGGAGACGATCAAGCGCTTCGAGATCCTGCCGGCGGAGTTGTCGGTCGAGGACGGCGAGGTGACACCGAGCCTGAAGGTCAAGCGCCGCGCCGTCGAGACCCGCTACGCCGAGCTGCTGGACTCGCTGTACGACGACTGATCCGGTACGACGACTGATCCCGGGGCGTGATCAGAGCCAGTGTGCCTCGGTGCGGTCCTTGTCGTTGGCCGGATCGGGCCGCCGGAACTCTGCCCGCCAGCGGATCTCACCGGCACCGACCGGGACGGTCTCGACCACGGCGCGCTGCACGCCGTCGACCGCGTAGTGGCCGAGCTCATCGGCGGTCAGCGGCCAGGGCGGGCCGTCCGGCACGACCTCGGTGGTGCGGGCAGCGGTGATCACCACCACCAGGCCGCCGACGCCGCACAGCGAGGCGACCGCTGCCGCCGCCCGCCGATGCAGCTCCGGCGGCAGCGACTGGACGGTGATCGACTCGATCACCAGATCGAACCCCTGCAGCCAGTCGGTGGGTAACTCGAGCAGGTCGGCCCGTCGGTAGTCGACCACCGATTCCGGGTAGCGCTTGCGGGCCAGCTCGACCGCGGTCGGCGCGATGTCGAAGGCGGTGGTGGCGAACCCGCGCGCCGCGATCAGTTCGGCATCGTCGCCGAAGCCGGATCCGACCACGATCGCCCGTTTGCCGTCGGCCTCCAACGGATGGTTGGCCAGCCATTCGACCAACAACGGGTTGGGCGTGCCCCGGTCCCACGGCACGGTCGCCTCGCCGCGGGCCGCGTCGGCGTACAACGTCTCGAACCAGCCGGTCGGGTCTGCGCTCATGGACTCACGCTACTCACGGCCCGATGGGCGACGGCGGGGACCACCGTCGGTCTACAGTGCTCCAGTGAATTCAGCGGGAAACTCCGGACAGGACGGCTTCGGCGGCGCGGCCGACGGATCGGAGCGTCCCGACTTCGTCGGACCGGATTTCGCGCCCCCGACCTACCGGCAGCCGCCGTCGTACGGTCAGCCGGCGGCACCCGACTTCCCGTCTCCGGAGCCGCAACGACCCGCCACCGCGAACCAGCCGCCGACCTTCGATCCCGGACGGTCGAACGGCGGCGGTCCCCGGTCGAAGATCGTCCTGATCACGATTGCGGCGGTCGCCGTGTTGGCTGTCATCGCGACGGTTGCGGTGCTGGTCCAACGCACCCGGCAGCCGGAGGAGAAGCCGGCACCGGCGCCGCAGCACCCCTCCTCGGCCCGACCGTCGACGCGCCCGAGCTCGTCGACCCCGTCACGACCGGCCGATGACGAGCTGGGCCGAGGGCTGCAGCAGACCGGGCTGGCCTGCGTCCGGGTCAGCGACGCGCCGGTGATCAACCACTGCGGCGGCAAGCCGGGGACGTCGTTCTCGATGCTGCGCTGGATGGTCGACGATGGCCGGTTCAAGGCCTTCCGCTTCTACGGCAATGCGGACTCCCGCGACGATGTGGAGCTGTTCGAACGGCGGATCGGGCAACTCCATCGTGCGGGCCTGCGCGGCGACGACGAGCGCAAGATCATCAAGGCCATGCCCAAGTCCAAGAAGACCGACAAGACCGTCGACGTCTCAACCCGCTGGGGTGAGGTCACCGTCACCTACATCGAGCCCGTCAAGGCCTATCAGGTGATCGGGACCCGCGACGGCACGTCGGTGAGCTTCGCAGGGCCCACCTTCGAGCCCAGGACCCGGGATCTGATCAAGCACCTGAAGGGGCTGAGGTTCTCCTGCAAGGCCGACTCCGCTGCCCTGACCTGCTCGCACGGCTCGGGCACTCTGTCTTTCTACCGAGCGGCGGACGATTCCTACAACTACCTCAGCAGCGTTCCCCGCGAGAGCGCCGCCGACCAGAACGTGGTCGATCTCCTCCCGTTCCTGTTGGGGTCCGACGTCGACACGGTCAGACCCATGATCCTGGACAACCTCGATGCGCCGTTCTATCTCGGAGGTCAGGACGGCTACCTGGTGGAGATCAGCCCCGGCGAGGTGATGATCGAAGGCGTCAGCTGGTGAGTCAGCCGGCAGTCGACTGCCGGATCACCAACTCCGGTTGGAACACGACCTGCTCGTGATCGACCTCGGCACCGGATTCGATGGCCTCCAACTCGGCCAACAGCAGCTCGACGGCGGTCCGGCCGATCAGCTCCGACGGCTGCCGGATCGAGGACAGCGGCACCACGGTGGCGGCAGCGAAGTCGATGTCGTCGTAACCGATCAACGCGATCTCGCCGGGGATCAGCCGATGGTCGAGCATCTGCAGCGACTGCATCAGCCCGATCGCCACCATGTCATTGGCCGCGAAGATCGCGTCCGGTCGGTCGGCCGCGGCGCGGCCGATCAATTCCTGGCCGACCAGCCGGCCGGTCTCGACGGTCAGGCCGTCGGCCCCGATGACCTCCAGACTCGCGGCACCTGCCGCGACCGCCTGCTGGGCACCGGCCAGCCGGTCGGCCACCTGTCGGATGGTGGTCGGGCCGCCGACGAAGGCGATCCGACGACGGCCGGCCTGCAGCAGATGCTCCACCGCCATCCGCCCGCCGGCGACGTCGTCGACCGAGACCGAGGAGTACGGGTTCGCCCCGGCCGGCCGGTCCACCAGCACGATCGGCGTACCGCGTCGACGCAGTCGACCCAACCGGGCCGAGAGATCACCGAGCGGGGAGATCAACAGGCCGCGGACGCGTTGCTGCTCGAACAGATCGAGATGCGCCGACTCCCGGTCCTCGCTCTCGTCGGAGTTGCCGAGCAGCACCGACAGGCTGTCCTCGGCGGCGCGGTCCTCGACACCGCGAGCAACCTCGGTGAAGAACGGGTTGGCGACATCCAGGACCACCAGCCCGAGGGTCCGGCTGAGACCTGCGCGCAACTGCCGAGCCGCGTCGTTGCGGACGAAGCCGAGCTCGTCGATCGCGTCCAGCACCCGCTTCCGGGTGGGTTCGGCGACCT
The DNA here is from genome assembly GCF_900105385.1 of Microlunatus soli. Lineage (NCBI taxonomy): Bacteria > Bacillati > Actinomycetota > Actinomycetes > Propionibacteriales > Propionibacteriaceae > Microlunatus > Microlunatus soli. The sequence goes on from NZ_LT629772.1 coordinate 4,758,325, forward strand.
TCTGTGGGCGATTGAGCACATTGGACACAGTTCCCAGCGCCACCCCCGCGCGCACGGCGACGTCACGGATACTGACTGCGGTCGTGCGTTCCACCATGCGCCCATCTTGCCCTACCACTGGTGCCACTGGTTGACGCCGGGCTGGCCGGGGCAGTAATGTCCTCACAGGATGAAACGATTCAAGATCTGATCATCCGTGTGCTGTCACCGACACGTGCTCGAAGAGGAGAAAACGATCATGCCGAGCTTCGACGAGATCGCCCCACAGCTGGAACATCAGGCGATCGAGTTGCCGTCCTGGGCGTTCGGGAATTCCGGGACCCGCTTCAAGGTGTTCGGCCAGGCCGGTGTGCCGCGCGACCCGGAGGAGAAGATCGCCGACGCTGCGAAGGTCCACGAATTCACCGGGCTGGCGCCGACGGTCGCGCTGCACATCCCGTGGGACAAGGTCGACGACTACGACAAGCTCGGCCGGTTCGCTGCCGATCATGGTGTGGCGCTCGGGACGATCAACTCCAACACGTTCCAGGACGACGACTACATGCTGGGCAGCCTGACCCACCATGATCGCAAGATCCGGGAGAAGGCCGTCGCGCATCTGCACGAGTGCATCGAGATCATGAACGTGACCGGGTCGCGGGACCTGAAGATCTGGTTGGCCGACGGCACCAACTATCCCGGCCAGGCCGACATCCGCAGCCGCCAGGAGTGGCTCGCCGAAGGTCTGCAGGCGACGTACGACAAGCTCGGGCCGAAACAGCGGTTGATCTTGGAGTACAAGTTCTTCGAGCCGGCGTTCTACCACACCGATGTGCCCGACTGGGGCACCTCGTACGCTCATTGCGTCGCGCTCGGCGAGCAGGCGAAGGTGTGTCTGGACACCGGCCACCATGCCCCGGGCACCAACATCGAATTCATCGTCGCCCAGCTGCTCCGACTGGGCAAGCTCGGCTCCTTCGACTTCAACTCCCGGTTCTACGCCGACGACGACCTGATCGTCGGGGCGGCCGATCCGTTCCAGCTCTTCCGGATCATCTACGAGGTGATCCAGGGTGGCGGCTACGGACCGGACTCCGAGGTCGCCTTCATGCTCGACCAGTGCCACAACATCGAGGCCAAGATCCCCGGCCAGATCCGTTCGGTGCTGAACGTTTCCGAGATGACCGCACGGGCGTTGCTCGTTGATCATGAAGCGCTGAGCCAGGCTCAGAATGCTGGTGACGTGCTGGCCGCCAACCAGATCCTGATGGACGCCTTCTACACCGACGTCCGCGGCGATCTCGCTGATTGGCGATCCGGCCGCGGGCTGCCGGCCGACCCGATGGCGGCGTATGCCACGAGCGGCTACGCCGAGCAGATCGCCGCCGACCGGGTCGGCGGCACCCAGGCCGGCTGGGGCGCCTGAAGCCCTACCCGCACCAGCTACGTCACTTCGCACTAGGTGTACGTGGTGCGAAGTGACGCAGCTAGTGCGACGTGGTGATGTTGGGAAGGATGAGGTTCGTGAACAAAACGGTTGAGCAGTTGCTGGCGCGGTCCAATCGGTTGGGGGCCGACAAGGCCAACACCAACTACGCCGGAGGGAACACCTCGGCCAAGGGCGCAGAGACCGATCCGGTGACCGGCGAGGATGTCGAACTGCTGTGGGTGAAGGGATCCGGGGGTGACCTCGGTACGTTGACCGAACCCGGACTGGCGGTGTTGCGACTGGACCGGATGCGGGCGCTGCCCGACGTCTACCCGGGGCTGGACCGCGAGGACGAGATGGTCGCGGCCTTCGACTTCTGCCTGCATGGCAAGGGTGGTGCGGCCCCGTCGATCGACACCGCGATGCACGGACTGGTGGACGCGCCGCACGTCGATCATCTGCACCCCGACGCCGGGATCGCGATCGCGACCGCTGCGGACGGGCGGAACTTGACCGCGGAGATCTTCGGCGGATCGGTCGTCTGGGTGCCCTGGCGTCGACCGGGGTTCCAACTGGGGCTGGACATCGCCAAGGTCAAGCAGTCCAATCCGCAGGCCATCGGCTGCATCCTCGGCGGCCACGGCATCACCGCCTGGGGCACGACCAGCGAGGAATGCGAAGCCAACTCGCTGAAGATCATCAGGACCGCAACGGAGTATCTGGCAGCGCACGGCAAACCGGATCCGTTCGGTGCCGAACTTTCCGGCTATGGTGCACTTCCGGAGGAGGAGCGACGCGCCAAGGCCGCTGCACTGGCGCCACACATCCGGGCGATCGCCTCCCGGGACAAGCCGACGGTCGGTAACTTCACCGACGACCCGGCGGTGTTGGATTTCCTGGCCCACGCCGAACATCCGCGACTGGCCGGGCTCGGCACCTCCTGTCCGGACCACTTCCTGCGGACCAAGATCAAACCGCTGGTGCTCGACCTGCCGGCCGACACATCGGTCGAGGACAGCATCGACCGACTGCACGAGTTGCACGAGCAATACCGCGCCGACTACGCCGGCTACTACCAGAAGTACGCCGCTGCGGATTCGCCGGCGATGCGGGGTGCCGATCCGGCGATCATCCTGATCCCCGGCGTCGGGATGTTCTCCTACGGGGCGAACAAGCAGACCGCGCGGGTGGCCGGTGAGTTCTACGTCAACGCGATCAACGTGATGCGTGGCGCGGAGTCGGTGTCGACCTACACCCCGATCGACGACCGGGAGAAGTTCCGGATCGAGTACTGGGCGTTGGAGGAGGCCAAGCTGCAGCGGATGCCCAAGCCGCGCAGCCACGCCGGTCGGATCGCGCTGGTCACCGGTGCTGCCAGTGGGATCGGCAAGGCGATCGCGACCCGACTGGCGGCCGAAGGCGCCTGCGTCGTGATCGCCGATCTCGATCGGGCCAAGGCGACCGAAGCAGCCGCAGAACTGGGCAACACCGATGTTGCGATCGGCGTCGCCGCCGACGTGACCGACCCCGAGCAGGTACGCGCTGCGGTGGAGCAGGCGGTGCTCGCCTTCGGCGGCGTTGATCTTGTGGTGAACAATGCCGGACTCTCGATCTCCAAGCCGCTGCTGGAGACCAGCGAGCAGGACTGGGACCTGCAGCACAACGTGATGGCGAAGGGATCCTTCCTGGTCTCCCAGGCGGCTGCGAAGATCATGATCGACCAGAACCTTGGTGGCGACATCGTCTACATCTCCAGCAAGAACTCGGTGTTCGCCGGGCCGAACAACATCGCCTACAGCGCGGTGAAGGCCGACCAGGCCCACCAGGTCCGGCTGTTGGCCGCCGAGCTGGGGGAGTACGGGATCCGGGTCAACGGCATCAACCCCGACGGTGTGGTCCGCGGTTCCGGCATCTTCGCCGGCGGCTGGGGAGCCCAACGGGCCAAGGTGTACGGCGTACCGGAGGAGGACCTGGGCAAGTTCTACGCCCAGCGCACCCTGCTCAAGCGCGAGGTGCTTCCCGAACACTGCGCCAACGCGGTCGCGGTGATCACCTCGGCCGAACTCGATCACACGACCGGCCTGCACATCCCGGTCGACGCCGGGGTGGCGGCAGCCTTCCTGCGATGAGTCCGGGGCCTGTGTTCGGCGCCGTCGACATCGGTGCATCCGGCGGTCGGGTGATTGCCGGCTGGATCGACGACGGCACGATCCACACCGATGTGGTGCATCGCTTCGGCAACGGTCCCAGCGAGACCGCGGACGGTCTGCGCTGGGACATCCGTGGCCTGTACGCCGAGGTGATCACCGGACTCGGCCGGTTGGCCGAGTGCTATCCGCGGGTGATCAGCATCGGGATCGACACCTGGGCGGTGGACTACGGGCTGCTGGACGCTGCCGGTGAGCTGATCGAGGATCCGCACTGCTATCGGGACCCGCGGACCGAAGCCGCGGTGGACACCGTTCACGATCGGATCGATCCGGCGGCGCTGTACGCGATCACCGGGCTGCAGTTCCTGCCGTTCAACACGATCTATCAACTGGTCGCCGAACAATCCTGCCCGGCCTGGGAACGCGCCGCGACGATCCTGATGTTGCCCGACCTGCTGGCCTACTGGCTGACCGGTGAGCAGGGGACCGACGTCACCAACGCGTCCAGCACCGCGCTGCTGGACGCGACCGCCCGTGACTGGTCGGCCGAGCTGTTGAAGGTCGCCGGTGTCGACCCGGGAATGCTGCCCGCGGTGCAGGCCGCCGGGACGATCCGGGGTCCGCTGTCGGCAGAGGTGATCAAGCAGACCGGGCTGCCGGCGGAGACCGTCCTCACCTCGGTCGGCTCCCATGACACGGCCTCGGCCGTGGCGGCCGTCCCCGCCACCGAGCCGAACTTCGGCTACATCTCCTCCGGCACCTGGTCGCTGGTCGGGATCGAGACCCCGGAGCCGATCCTGACCGAGGACAGCCGGGCGGCCAACTTCACCAACGAGGGCGGCGTCGATCGCCGGATCCGCTACCTGCGCAACGAAGGCGGGCTCTGGCTGCTGCAGGAATCGCTCCGCCAATGGCAGCTGGACGGCACCGACCATGACCTTGATCAACTGCTCGCCGAGGCCGCGACGCTGGCGGCCGGCGGCCCGACGGTCGATGTCGGAGCCGACGAATTCATCGCACCGGGCGGGATGCCCGAACGGATCGCCGCGGCCTGTCGCCGCGACGGTCGACCGGAACCACGAACTGCTGCGGAGTTCACCCGCTGCATCCTGGACTCGCTGGCGATCGCCTACGACGCGACCGTGCAGGCCGCCGAACAACTGGCCGGACAGCCGATCGAGCGGGTGCACGTCGTCGGCGGCGGGTCGCAGAATGCGCTGCTCTGCCAGCTGACCGCCGATGCGACAGGCCGTCCGGTGATCGCAGGCCCGGTCGAAGCGACCGCGCTGGGCAACCTGCTGGTGCAGGCCCGCGCCCACGGTGCGGTGGCCGGCGCCCTGGAGGATCTGCGGCCCATCGTCGCCGCCTCCAGCACCCTGACCCGCTACGAGCCGGCCGCCTCCTGAGCCTGGCGGGCTTCGGCCAACGCCTCCCCCCGCATAACGCTGCTGCAATGGCGTTCCGACCCGTTCGGCCCAGGAGCGCGCGGCTGTGAATTCGATGATCGCCGCGTCGGTGTCGCCTGCTCGGTCCACCGCCCGGCAGGGTCGGAATCGGCGATCGCCAGCATGTGCAGGGCGTCGATCCGGAGGAAGTCGAACCCGGCCGCAGCCGCCCGCTCGGCGGCCGTGAGTGTCCGCGCCTCGGTGAACCGGTGCTGCAGCCCCAGCGATCGAGCGACCTGGGTCAGGTACTCCTCGCGATCCGGCGACGGTGCCGAGTCGGCGGCGGACCACAGCCGTCGCTCCGACGCAACAGGATCGTCAAAGTCCCACAAGACGTCCAATTCGACCTGAGTGATCATCCGATCAACCTAGGGAAGCACTGATCTATTCGGGCTACTGCGGCCCGCGTTGCACGACCGCTCGCTGCGTTGCACTCGTTTGACGGGCCCCGGCCCGCCTGCACTCGTGCGCCTTGCGATCGGCCGCGCATCGCGGGTCCGCAGCTCAGCCCGAAGAAATCAGTGCTTCCCTCATGGCGCGACGAAACCCTGGCGGGCTGGGATGCTTCAGCCTGTGGAGTGTCGAATTCCGGCTCCGCGGTTCGACGTCCGAACGGTTGCGCGAATGGCGCGCCGGCAGAATCCGAGATCAGGAGTCGAGATGAGCGATGTCACGGTGTTGGTGTCCGGAGCAAGTGTCGCCGGGCCGGCGCTTGCGCACTGGCTGTGCCGAGCCGGCGCCGCGGTGACCGTGGTGGAACAGGCACCCGGTCTGCGACCGGGCGGACAGGCCGTGGACGCCCGAGGGGTGGCCAAGGAAGTCATCGCGCGGATGGGTTTGGATGCCGCTGTGCGTGCGGCGTGCACCGACACCTCCGGTGCGTACATCGTCGACACCGACGGCACGGTGTTGGAGACGCACAGCGCCGAGGACCACGACGGCGACGGCTACATCGCCGACATCGAGATCCTGCGCGGCGACCTGACCCGCGTCCTGTACGACGACACCCGCGAGACGGCGAAGTACATCTTCGGAGACCGGATCGCTTCGCTGACCCAGGACGCCGCGGGCGTTGACGTGACGTTCGCCGGTGGCAGCAGCCGACGGTTCGATCTGGTGATCGGGGCCGAGGGTCTGCATTCGGCGTTACGAGCGATGGTGTTCGGTCCCCGGGAGCGATACGTCCGCGGGCTGGGTCTGATGTTGGCCTACTACAGCGTCCCCAACGAGTTCGGTCTGGACCGCTGGATGATCGACTACCCGGACGGCGGGCGCTCGGCGGGGCTGCGACCGATCCAGGACGCCACCCGGGCGATCGCCATGTTCTGCTTCCCTGCAAGCGATGTGACCGTGGACCACAGAGACATCGCGGCGCAGAAGAGGCTGGTGCGCGAGGGGATGGCCGGCTTCGGCTGGAAGACCGATCAGATCCTCGCGCATCTGGATGACACACCCGACTTCTACCTCGACGAGGTCTCCCAGGTGCTGATGGATCGCTGGTCCAGTGGGCGAGTGGGCCTGCTCGGCGATGCGGCGTACAGCGCTTCGCCGATGTCCGGCGGCGGCACCGGACTGGCCCTGGTCGGTGCCTACCTGCTGGCCGGGGAGCTGGCGGCCTCGGGCTGGGATCCGGAGACCGGTTTTGCCCGGTACGAGCAGCGGATGCGCGACTACGTCGAGGCCAATCAGGAGATCGGTCGGCTGCATGTGAACAGCCTCAGCGGTTCCCAGCACGGCGACGAGCCGGACGCGGAGCCCGACATGGCAGCCCTGACCGGTCTGATCGAACGTGCCGTCGGCGGTCCGACACTGCCCGAGTACGACACCCTGCGGCCGATCGTCGGCAGCTGAGGCTCGCGCTATGCTACTACGATATCGTAGTCACTCATCTTGACTACGAAAACGTAGTCAACTACTCTGACTACAAAACCGTAGTCAGGAGCGTCGGACGTGACGGAACATGAGCCGTACAGCGGACGAGTGACCAGCCCCGATTCCCTGGGGCGGATCCTGCAACAGGCGCGCCTGTTGGCCGGCCTCAGTCAACGAGAGCTGGCCGATCGGATCGGCGCCAGTCAGCGATACATCTGGGAGATCGAATCAGGGAAACCGTCGATCTTCGTCGAGCGCCTGTTCTCCTACATGACAGAGACCGGTGTGTCGCTCACCGCGACGGTCAACCCGCCGGTGGCGAACCGTGACGACAGCGCCGCGACACGGGGCGGTGCTCAATCCGATGGCTGACCTTCTCGTCGAGCTCTACGGCAACCCGATCGGCGCGCTGCGTGGGACCTGGCGGACCTTCGACTTCCATGCCGACCGGAGAGCTGTCGGTCGATACGGACTCGACAGCATGATCTTGTCCGTCGCCATCCCGCTCGCCGCCGTCACTCAGCGGTCCAACCGGGCGAGGCGGCAGTTGTTCTTCGCGGGTCTGCTGCCTGAAGGGCGGATGCTCAGCGGCCTTGCCGACGAAGCATCGCTTCCGGTCCACGACACGATCGGGCTGCTGCGACGTTACGGTCGCGACGTCGCGGGCGCATTACAGATCTGGGATCCCGACGTTCCGGGCGAGCCGAAACGACCTGCGGTCGATGCTCTCACCGAGAGCGGTGTCGCCGAACTCCTTCTTGACGTGGGAAATCATCCGCTGGCCAACAAGCCACAGGGCGGCAAGACCTCATTGGCGGGTGTCCAGGACAAGATCGTTCTTGCTCGAACGGTCGACGGCTGGGCGCGGGTCCTCGACGGATATCCGTCCACCCACATCCTCAAGCCGCAGACCGGCGATCATCCGACGATGATCTACGACGAGGAATACGGATCGCGTATCGCCCGCGCGCTCGGACTGATCGGTTACTCGACCACGATCGACAGCTTCGACGACGTACCTGCGCTCGTGATCGAACGCTATGACCGCAGCCCGGACGACGCAGGCGACGGCAGGATCCATCAGGAGGACTTCAGTCAGGCGCTCGGGCTGTCGGGTGATCAGAAGTATCAGCGATATGGGGGCGGTGCGAGCCTGGCTCGTGTCGCCTCTGTCCTGGCCCGCCATGCCGGTCAGGACTCTCTGCGCAGACTCCTCACCCTGACCACATTGTCGGTCGCGATCGGCAACCTCGACCTGCACACGAAGAACCTGTCGCTGCTGCACTCAACGAATCAGGCGATCACTCTCGCGCCGGCCTATGACGTCGTGCCCCAGACCCATCTTCCGACTGATGGCGAGATGGCGTTGACTGTCGCCGGAAAGTACCGTCACGCGGCGATCACGCGGGATGACCTGGTGCAGGAGGGCACTGCTTGGGGAATCCGCGGCGCTGCCTCGATCGTGGCCGACACGCTCGACCGCATCGTCGATGTCGTCGGGGCAGAGGCGCCCCTCCCGAACTCCTACCCGGGCCTGGCCGACGACATCGGTCGATTCACTCGCAATCTTGCGGCCGGCAAGCCTGCCGGTGGATGACGGCGATCTCGACATCCTGATCGTGCAGCTCAGCCGAGGCCCTGGACCCGGAACTGCATCACGTGGTACGGCCAGTTGCCCGCACCTTCGGTGGTGTTCCACTGGCTGACCGACAGATGCAGATCGTTCAGTGTCGAACCGGGGATGATGTAGCCGCCGTAGAGCTGCGCGACGTGAGTGTCGTCCTCCTGGCCCCAGCTGCCGCCGTGGATCAGCGTCTGCCGGTCCGCCTCGTACAGGTTGGACGTGGGAGTGTCCATGATCATGGAGTCGATCCGGTAGTTGCCGGCGTCGAACCAGGTGAGGATCCACTTGCCACCCATCGGGCGCAGGCACATTTCGCCGGCTTTCCCTTCCAGGACAGGGGTTGGCGCGTTGCCCCAACCCCAGGTGCCACCGGCGTAACCCCACGGTTCGTACGCGTCCGGCTGGGCGATCCGATCGGCCGGCACCCGATGCAGGATGATCGGTTTGTCGCGTTGGAAGCCGGTGGAGTAGACATACACGAACCCGTCGTCGCCCAGACCCCAGGTGATCAACTGGAACAGGCCGTTGTCGCGGCCGGCGTCGAATTTCGCCCCGGTGTGCACCCAGCTGCCGCCGTTGTCGTCGGATCGCCAGATCTCGGTCCAGACCACGTTGCCCAGGCCCTTGTTGACCATCACGTGCAGATACAGGCTGCCGCCGATCGTGATCACGTCCGAGGGCAGCACGGTGGAGAACTCCGGATTGTCGTGCTGGTAGGCCCAGAGTTGTTCGGCCCGGTCACCGCCGAAGGCGCCGGACCAGGTGACACCGGCGGCCAGGTCGGTCGTTGCAGAGAACAGCGCGGTCGGTGATCGCCAGTCCGGATCGCCGACGGTCCGGGCGAAGCTGTCGCCGAAGATGAAGATCATCCGGCCGTCGGGCATCCGGGTCGGGATGCCGAGGTCGGTGGCCTCCATCTGATAGGCGCTGGTCAGTCCGGGGCCGGTCAGGTCCTTGATCTTGTGCACGGTCGGTGCGGCGGACGCCGTCGGAGTACCCCGGATCAAGCTGCTGCCGGTCAAGCCGAGCCCGACCGTGGTCCCCGCGGCTCCGCGCAGCAACGCGGCCCTGCTGAAGCGTCGGCCGGAGCGGTCGGATGGCGTAGGTGGGTCCGCGTGTGACGTGGCCGGGGTGGTGTTCGACATCGTTGCTCCTCATCGAGCGGCGAAGGACGGGCACCGAAGCCCGCCGGTTGACGAAATCGATTTCACGCTAGCATCGAAGGCCACCGCCGGGCCAGGCCCGCCGACGTCTACGCTGGCACCGTGGCCGAGCTGCAGACACTGACCGGGTGGGCGCGTACCTCGCCGAGCGCCTCCGAGCTGATCCCGGCAACCGACCTGACGGCGGTCCGCGCCGCCGTCGCCACCGCCGGCCGCAGGGATCGGGTCGGTGGCGGCCGCCGAGGTGTGATCGCCCGCGGCCTCGGTCGCAGCTACGGCGATCCCGCCCAGAACGCCGGCGGTGTCGTGCTGGACATGACCGCGCTGCGGCGGATCCACCGGATCGACGCCGGCAACGACGGCGAGTGGGGCGAAGCGGTCGTCGACGCCGGCGTCTCCCTTGATCAACTGCTGCGGACCGCGGTCCGTTTCGGGCTCTGGCTGCCGGTGATGCCGGGCACCCGGCAGGTGACGATCGGCGGGGCGATCGGCTCCGACGTGCACGGCAAGAATCACCACACCGCCGGCAGTTTCGGCAATCACGTCCGGTCGCTGGAGCTGCTGACCGCCGACGGCGAGGTCCGGACGTTGACGCCGGACGGAGCCGACCGGGACCTGTTCTGGGCGACGGTCGGCGGGATGGGGCTGACCGGGATCGTTCTCGGCGCGACCATTGCGTTGAAGCGGGTGCCGACGGCCTACTTCGTGGTGGACAGCGACCGGACCAGCGACCTGGACGAGACGCTCGCCTTCTACAGCGACGGCCGGGACGCCAGCTACGACTACTCGATGGCCTGGTTCGACTCGATGTCGACCGATCATCGGATGGGTCGGGCTGCCTTCTCCCGCGGCTCGATCGCCACCGTTGATCAACTGCCGAAGAAGCTGCGTCGCGATCCACTGAAATTCGATGCACCGCAGTTGATCACGTTGCCCGATGTCTTTCCGAACGGGTTGGCGAACAAGATCACTTTCGGCACGGTCAGCACGGCCTGGTATTACAAGACGCCGAGACGAGGCCGCCGGCAGATCCAGAATCTGACCAGCTTCTATCACCCGCTGGACATGATCGGGGAGTGGAACCGCGGCTACGGCAGCAGGGGATTCCTGCAGTACCAATGCCTGCTGCCGTTCGAGCGGGATGATCAACTGCGGGCGATGGTGCGGCGGATCGCCGACAGCGGACAGGTCTCGTTCCTCAATGTGCTGAAGCGGATGGGGGACGCCAACCCGGCGCCGCTGTCGTTTCCTCGCCCCGGCTGGACGATCACCATGGACTTCCCGGTCGGACGCGGACTCGATCGGCTGTGTGCCGATCTTGATGCGATGGTCGCCGAGGCCGACGGACGGCTCTACCTGGCCAAAGATTCTCGGATGACGCCGGAGGCGTTCGCCGCCATGTATCCGCGGCTCGACGAGTGGCGAGCGATCAGGGACGCCGTCGATCCCGATCGGGTGTTCACCTCCGACCAGTCCCGTCGACTGGGGCTGTGACCTCCGACCGCCAAGGCGGCAACGCCCAATCCCAGGAAGGCATTGCCGCGTGCGGATCGGGTTCGCCGACGCCGGGCGCCGACAACTGCACCGCCATCCGGCTTCCCCATTCGAGATAGCCGACGAACGAGCCGCGGAACTCCGGGTCGGCCGGCATCCCGATCTCGTCGTCGGTCTGCAGCAGGACGTCGACCCAGCGGCGTCGTTGGGGTTCGGTGAGGCGACGGCCGCGATGCTGGTTGATCATGGTCGCGTGCCCGCCGCGGGCCGCCGTCGCCCGCTGTTCGGAGTACGCTCTCGGGCCGCCGAACACCTCACCCAACCACTGCGCAACCCGGACCTGATGGTCACTCGGCATCGCCGCGAAGACCGGCGCCAGCAGTTCGTCGTCGGGCACCTTGGCGTAGAACACCCGGGTCAGTTCGGCGAACGCCTCGGCACCGCCCGCCCACTCGTACAGGGTCGGCACGGCGGCGCCGCGGCCGACCACCGCCGTCGGCCGATAGTGCCGCATCTCCTCGATCCGGTCGACGTAGGGCGAGATGGCGGCGAAGAACGCGGGGAACCGTTCACTGCCCCGGAAGCCGTGCAGATGATCTTCGGTGGAGGTCCAGGTGATCCGCAGCACGTAACAGGCCGGATCCTCTTCGCAGCGGCTGAGCTCGTAGTCATGGCATTGCGATGCCCCGGTGAGCTGTCGCGCGGCTCTGGCATAGTCGGACTCGAATTCGGCGGCATCGCCATCGGGGATCCGATAGCGAATGTATTCGGTGATCATGGCACTACTCGACCATCGGCGGCGTCGCCGCACAAGAACGCACCAACCGGTGCGTACCCGTTCCGAGGAGGGGCCGATGCGGCGTGCCGACAGCAGCGACGCGATCTATCACTGCCCGGTGGAGGTGTCCTTGGAGGTCCTGGACGGCAAGTGGACGCCGGTCATCCTGGCTCACCTCAAGGAGGGGGTGCAGCGCTACGGCGACCTGCACCGTCGGATGCCTCAGGTCAGTGAGAAGATGCTCACCCAGCGGCTCCGTGACCTGATCGCCGACGGCCTGGTCGACCGGCACGTCGGTGACGGCAAACCGGCGCCCGTGTCCTACCGGCTGACCGAAGAGGGGCGGACCCTCACGCCGGTGCTTGAGGCGTTGTACGCCTGGGGCGCCGGACGTGCCGAGCGGTTCGGCCTCACCGTCCGGCAAATCCGGTAACCCGGGCTGGGAAGATGGTGCGGTGTCGTTCCATTACCAGGTGCCGAAGCGGTTCTCCGATCTCAACGTCGGCGGTCATGTTGATCATGCCGTGCTGATCGACTACCTGCAGGAGGCACGGACCGAGTTGTTGCTGTCGGCCCCCGAGCCGATGCCGGCGATGCTGGACAGCGGGGTGCTGGTCACCGGGCATCAGGTCGAATACCTGGCGCCGATCGGTTATCGCGCCCCGGTCGTCGACGCCGAGGTCTGGGTCGATCAGGTCGGCGCGGCACGATTCTCGATCAGCTATCGGCTCAGCGACGATGGCGTCCCGGTCGCTCGAGCTCGGACCTTCTGTGTCCCGTACGACCTGACGACGGCGACCATGCGCCGGTTGGCCGCCGATGAGCGGGCGCTGCTCACCGGCGCGATCGAGACTCCGGTGCCGATCACGCCACTGCCGAAGGTCCGGGTCGACCTCGGCTCGGCCGCGGAACTGCCGATCCGGGTGCGCTGGGCCGACCTGGACTCCTACCGGCATGTCAACAACGTGAAATTCTACGACTATGTCGCGCAGGGGCGGATGGAACTGCTGTCCGGCGCCCGACTCGGCGGCGGCGTGGATCCGTGGGTGGTCCGGCAGCAGGATCTGGACTACCGGCTGCCGATCGACTTCCGGCGGGAACCGTACCGGGTGCGGACCGCGGTCACCGCGCTCGGCGACACCTCCTGCACCCTCAGCGCCGACATCGTCGACCCGTCAGATCAACGCTGCTTCGCCACCGCACGATCGGTCGTGGTGCTGCTCGGTGCCGACGGCAGGCCGCAACCGATCCCCGGCGAGTGGCGGGACAAGCTGGTCACAGTAGGCTCCCCGGCATGACGGATGTACAGGTACCGACCGGACAGCGGCGGTCGTTGTTGATCAAGCCCGGCGAGGTCGAGGTGGAGCAGGCGACGGTGCCGCAACCGGGGCCGGACCAGGTGTTGATCGAGATCTCGGCGGTCGGGATCTGTGGCTCCGACGTGCACTACTTCGAACACGGTCGGATCGCCGATTTCGTGGTCGAGCAGCCGCTGGTGCTGGGCCACGAGGCGTCCGGTGTGATCCGCGCGCTGGGCAGCGCGGTCACCGATCGACAGCTCGGGCAGCGGGTCGCGCTGGAGCCGCAGGAGACCTGCGGTCACTGCAAACAGTGCCAGGCCGGCCGCTACAACCTGTGTTCCGACGTCCAGTTCTACGCCACGCCGCCGGTGCACGGCGCCTTCGCCGAGTATGTGGTGTTGAACGCCGGCCGCGCCCACCCGATCCCGGACACGCTGTCCGACGAAGCCGGAGCGTTGATCGAACCGCTCGCGGTCGGGGTGTCGGCCAACCGCAAGGCCGCCGTCGAACCGGGGGACCGGGTGCTGGTCACCGGTGCCGGTCCGGTCGGGCTGCTCGCTGCCGGGGTCGCCCGCGCCCGCGGCGGCTGGGTCGCCGTCAGCGACACCAACGCGTACCGGTTGCAGGTCGCCCGGGACCGTGGCGCGCACGCGACCATCGACGCCACCCAGGGTTCGCCCCGCGACCAGCAGGGTGAATTCGACGTCATCCTGGAGTGCAGCGGGGCCGGACCTGCGGTGCTGGGGGCCTTCGACGCCGCGGCGCCGGCGGCTCGGGTGGTGCTGATCGGGATGGGGGCTGCCAGCCTCGAGCTGCCGGTCAGTCTGATTCAGAACCGTGAGCTGTGGGTCACCGGCGTCTTCCGCTACGCCAACTGCTACCCGGCCGCCATCGCGTTGGCCGCCGACGGCGCCATCGACCTGGACTCGCTGGTCACCGCCCGGTTCGGGATCGACGAGGTCGCCGACGCGCTCACCGCGCTGCGCCGCGACCCGCACACCCTGAAGCCGGTCGTCTACCCGAGTCGCTGATCAGCTCGGCCGTGGGGTGATCCCCAGGCCGGGTGCCGGCTGATCGGGGCTGCCGGTCTCATCGAAGGTGTTGACCATTGCGTACGCGGCCCGGCTGAGGTAGTCCCAGAAGATCTGGTCCTGTTCAGCGGGCAGGGCGACTTCGTCCAGGGCGGCCCGCATGTGCTGCAGCCAGCGGTCCCGCATGTCCGGGGTGACGGCGAACGGCAGGTGCCGCATCCGCAGCCGCGGATGGCCGCGCTGCTCGCTGTAGGTCGTCGGGCCACCCCAGTACTGCTCCAGGAACATCCGCAGCCGCACCTCCGCCGGCCCCAGATCCTCCTCCGGGTAGAGCGCCCGCAGTTCGGGGTCGTCGGCCACGCCGAGGTAGAAGTGGTGCACCAGCTTCTCGAAGACTGGTGCGCCGCCGAACTGTTCGTAGAAGGTCTGGGTGCTGGGCTCATGACTGGACATCACTGCCCATTGTGACGCACCGCCGGCGTGGCTCAGCCTCGATCCACCGATGTGCCGCGTAGCGAGCGGCACCAGACGGGTGCATCGGCAAGGCGCCGACGCGAGGGCGGTCTGGTTGACCGTTGAGCGGCGGCAACGCCGCCGATGTGCCCGGATGGGGCCGCGCAGTAGCGGCACATCGGTGGATCGAGGCTTAGCCAGGCAGGGAGTAGCGGGAGTCGAAGACGCCGTGCGGATCGTACGACTTGTTGATGGAGACCAGCTTGGAGTAGTTGGCGCCGTAGTAGTCGGAGAGCTCGCGGCCCGGCTCGAGATAGTTGACGTAGCCGCCGACCGACGCGCTGCCGATCGCGCCGTGGCACCGCTCCACCCAGGCCGCGGCCTTGTCCAGGTTGGTGCTGCCGGTCTTGGTCAGACCGACATACCACTGCACATCAGCCAGGGCACTCCGCCAACGAAACGCCGTGCTGCCGGCCGAGTGGTCTGCCACGGCCCCGCCGAGCGGGTCGAAGATCGCCGCCACCGATCCGGCGCCGTCCCAGCTGCCGACCGCCCGGATCACCTTGTCGGCCCGGTCGCCGTAGATCTTGGATCCGACGACATCGGAGCCCGCATACCAGGACTGTCGCTTGCTGCCGGCCGATCCGCCGGCGAACCAGCTCATCGCTCCGGCGTGCGACTCCTGCCAGATCTGCTTGCTGGACGGCGATTTTCCGATCGCGGACACGATCGCCCTGATCTCGGCCGACGCGCTGCCGTCCCAGCAGACACCGGTGATGCTCGGCGTCACGGCACCACCGGAGGAGTCCAGATGCAGATTGGCCCAACTGTGCCGCGGCTGCTCGGCGAGCCGATGCTGCCAGCCGGTCAGGACGCGATGGGCGTCCTTGGACGACCAGCGCAACCGGAAGATCTCGCCCGGCAATGCGGGATAGGTCTTGTACCGCAGCCAGGTGACGATGCCGATGTTGCCGCCACCACCGCCACGCATCGCCCAGAACATGTCGGACAGATGGCTGCTGGTCGGATTGTGCACCAGACCGTCGGCCGTGACGATCGACGCCGTGGTCAGCGCGTCCTGGGTCAGCCCGTACAGCCGGTTTTCGGTGCCGATGCCGCCGCCCAGGGTGAGTCCGGCAGCGCCGACGGTCGGGCAGGTGCCGGTCGGCACCGTACGGCGGTGCTTGTCCAGTGCGGTGTGCAGGGCTCCGAGCCGGACTCCGGCGCCGATCGAGACCGACTTGTCGGAGTGGTAGACGATCTTGTTCATGCCTCCGACATCGATCACCAGGACACCGTTGCCGGTGGAGGCGCCGACGTAGGAATGGCCGCCCGACCGAGGCCGCGGTTTGAGGTCGTACTTGACGGTGAACCGGAGCGCTTCGGACACGTCGGTGGTGTTCGCCGCGCGCACGATCGCCAACGGGCGTTGACCGTCGCGGCGCGGGTCGAAGGTCTTCAGCGCGCTGGTGTAGCCGTCATCGCCCGGACGGTAGAGCCGTCCGTCCAGTTGCTTGCGCAGTGCTGTCCAGGCCGACGCGGGCGGATTGCCCGAGGCCATCGCGGGACGGGCGGCGATCGGACCGGCCAGCCCGGCACCGAGCACGGCTGCGGAGCCGCCGACGAACGTTCGGCGGGCGATTTTGGCGTCATGAACGGAGGACATGTGCCGAGTGTCCGGCTCGCCCGCACCGGTCCGGTCACGGTGCAGGCACGGGGCGGACAAGAGGGGGCACCGATTCGGGCAATGAGCGATCGGGCATGATCACGGGTAGCAGGACCGCAGCACAGATACCGCATTCGACAACGGGAGATGACATGGCAACCGTCCGCACCGCCAACGCACATTGGGAAGGCTCGCTGTTCGAGGGCCAAGGCACCGTCGAGCTCGCCTCGTCCGGGATCGGCAGCTACCCGGTCACCTGGGCCTCGCGCGCCGAGGAGGCGAACGGCAAGACCAGCCCCGAGGAGCTGATCGCGGCCGCGCACTCGACCTGCTTCTCGATGGCCTTCTCCAACGGGCTGGCCAAGGCCGGTACGCCGCCGACCGCGCTGGACACCACCGCCGAGGTGACCTTCCAGCCGGGTGAGGGCATCACCGGCATCAAGCTGATCGTCAAGGGCGCGGTCCCGGGCCTGAACGCCGAGCAGTTCGCCGCTGCCGCCGAGGACGCCAAGACCAACTGCCCGGTCAGCCAGGCGCTCGCCGGCACCACGATCACCCTCGAGGCGACCCTCGCCGAGTAAGAACGTCGAGGGTCGGTGGGCTGCCGCTCACCGACCCTCCGGCGTCTCCGACGGGGTAGCGGGCGTGATCGGCGTCGGGCGTCCGTTGCCCGAGCCCTGGCTGTAATTGGCGACCTTGGCGATGTCGCCGTTGCGGAAGTACCAGATGGTGCCGCTGTCGTCACGGAGCTGGGTGACCCGCAGCCCGATCTCCTCGACGACGCCGTCGATGTCGCCGACCTGGACGTAGTCGCCCATCCCGAGCTGGTCCTCGAAGAGGATGAAAATGCCGGAGATGATGTCCCGCAGGATGGTCTGCACGCCGAAGGCGACGGCGATGCCGACGATCGACGTCCCGGCCAGCAGGGCGGCGATGTTGAAGTGCAGCTCCTGCAAGATCATCAGCACCACGATCACCAGCAGGATGATCGTGACGGTGCTCCGGCCCAGAGATCCGAGCGCACCGATCCGCTGCTCACGCCGCTTGTCCATCGATGTGGCCCGGGCGACCAACCGGGCGGCCCTGTTGTCGGTGACCTTGCGCGGCACCACCGGCCGTCGCTCATGGGACTGACGGGTCACCATCATCCGGACGGCCTTGTCGATCATCCGGACCGCGATGAACCGGACGATCCCGGCGACGATCAGGATCAGCGCGATCTTGACCGGCACGAACCACATCGACTCGAAGAAGTTCTCAAGCATCCGATCCCCCTCCGAACCTCGGATCGGATCCGGTGCTCATCCGGTGTAGCCGCTGCTCGTACAACATGGGTTCGAGGGTAGGGATGGAATCAACCGTCCTCGAATCCCGTTCACAGGTTTCGCCGGTAGCTGACCGTCCCGGAGCTGATCGTGACCATCACCGGATCGGGCAGTTCGCGGCCGTGCCAGGGGTTGTTCCGCGACAATGACAACGAGTCCGCCGCGTCGACCACGGCTCGGCGTTGCGGATCGACGACGGTCAACTGCGCAACAGCGCCGTACGCCGGTCGCCGACCGATGTCCTGGCCCAGTCGGGCGATCCGGGCCGGTGCGGTCGACGTCCGGTGCACCAGGGTGTCCCAGTCGATCGCGCCGGTGTTGATCATGGTCTCGATCACCACGCCGAGCGCGGTCTCCAACCCGACCATCCCGTACGCTGCCTCGCCGAAGGCGTGTTCCTTGTCATGTCGGGCATGTGGCGCGTGGTCGGTGGCGACCGCGTCGATGGTGCCGTCGGCCAACGCCTCGCGCAGCGCGGTGACGTGCTCGTCCGGTCGTAGCGGCGGGTTGACCTTGTAGGTCGGGTCATAGCCCTCGACCTCGGCGGTGGTCAACAGCAGGTGGTGCGGGGTGACCTCGGCCGTCACGTCGATGCCCCGTCTCTTGGCCCAGCGCAGCACATCGACCGATTCCGCCGTCGAGACGTGACAGACGTGCAGCCGGCTGCCGGTCAGCTTGGCCAACTCGGCATCCCGGGCGATCACCGTCGCCTCGGCGGCGGCCGGCCACCCGGCCAGCCCGAGGCGCCCGGACACCTCGCCCTCATGGCAACAGGCGTCCTTGCCGGCCAACCGAGGGTCCTGGGAATGCTGGGCGATCACACCACCGAACGGGCGGACGTACTCCAACGCGCGGCGCATCAGCCGCGGATCCATCACGCAGTTGCCGTCGTCGGAGAAGACCGTCACACCGGCCCGGGCCATCAGTCCGAGCTCGGCCAGTTCCTCACCCTGCAGGCCCTTGCTGACGGCGCCGATCGGGAACACCTGCGCGTGTCCGGCCTTCTCACCCAACGTACGGATGTAGCCGGCGGCCTCGGCGGTGTCGGTCACCGGCACCGTGTTGGCCATCGCCAGCACTGCGGCGAATCCGCCGCGGGCCGCTGCCTGGGTCCCGGTGTCGACGGTCTCGGCGTCCTCCCGGCCGGGTTCACGGAGGTGGGTGTGCAGGTCGACCAGCCCGGGGATGGCGGTCAGCCCGTCGGCGTCGATGGTGGTCACGTCGGCACCCGCCGCGGCAGGGTCGGCGTACCGCCCGTCCTTGATCAGGATGTCCTGACGGCCGGCCGGCAACGCATCCCGGCGATCCTCGGCGCCGGCCACCAGGCTGACGCCCTTGATCAACAACTCGGTCATCGGTTCTCCTCCGGTCACTGGTCGTCCTCACCGCCGAGCAGGTTGTACAGCACACTCATCCGGACCGCGACACCCGCCGCAACCTGGTCCAGGATCAGCGAGTTGGCGGCGTCGGCAGCATCGGCGGAGATCTCCAGCCCGCGGTTCATCGGGCCGGGATGGCAGATCGCGGTGCCGGGCTTCAGCGCCGCGACCCGGTCCCGGGTCAGTCCGTAGCCGACGGTGTATTCCCGCGGGGTGGGGAAGTAGCCACCGGACATCCGTTCCCGCTGCACCCGCAACATCATCACCGCGTCGACGCCGCTGATCACCGCATCAAGATCATCACTGAGCTCACACCCCCAGCTGTCCACACCGGACGGCATCAGGGTGGGCGGTGCGACCAGGATCGGCTCGGCGCCGAGCAGCCGCAACAGCAGCACGTTGCTGCGCGCGACCCGGGAGTGGGTGATGTCGCCGACGATCGCGATCCGCTTACCCACAAAGGATTCCACTGCGGTCGTCCCGGTGTCGGCACCGAAGTGTCGCCGCAGCGTGAACGCGTCCAGCAGGGCCTGGGTCGGATGCTCGTGCATGCCGTCGCCGGCGTTGACCACATGCGCGTCGATCCAGCCGGTCACCTGCTGCGGGGCACCTGAGGCGCCGTGCCGGATCACCAGCGCGTCGACCCCCATTGCGGCGACGGTGAGCACGGTGTCGCGCAGCGACTCGCCCTTGGACACCGAGGAACCCTTGGCCGAGATGTTGATCACGTCGGCCGACAGCCACTTACCGGCGATCTCGAAGGAGGAACGGGTCCGGGTGGAGTCCTCGAAGAACAGGTTGACCACGGTCCGGCCGCGCAGCGCCGGCAGTTTCTTGATCGAACGATGCTGGACGTCGGCCATCTCCTCGGCCAGGTCCAGGATCGTGGCGACGTCCTCTGTGCTCAGGTCGGCCGCCGACAGCAGGTGCCGCATCAGTTGTCTCCCTCTGTTTCGGGCTCGACCGGTGGCCGTCCGATCACGACCTCGTTGACCCCGTCGGTCTCCTCCAGCCGGACCAACACCCGCTCCTCGGCCGAGGTCGGCAGGTTCTTCCCGACGTGATCGGCGCGGATCGGCAACTGCCGGTGGCCGCGGTCGACCAGCACGGCGAGCCGGACGGCCCGCGGGCGACCGAGATCGCCGAGAGCGTCCAACGCGGCCCGCACCGTACGGCCGGAGAACAGCACATCGTCGACCAGGACGACGACAGCGTCGTCGACGCCGACCGGGATCCTGGTGTGTCCGACCGGTCGGGTCGGCTGACTCCGCAGGTCGTCGCGGTACATCGTGATGTCCAACGCACCGACCGGGAGTTGGATGCCCTCGCTGGCCTCGATCGCCCGGGCCAGCCGATGCGCCAGCGGCACACCGCGGCGGGGGATACCGGCCAACACCAATCCGTCCGGGCCGCGGTTGGTCTCCAGGATCTGGTGCGCCATCCGGGTCAGGGCCCGGGAGATGTCTTCGGCGTCCAGGACGACCCTGCCCTTGTCGAGCTGTAGGGCCTGCTCCCGTTCTGGTCTGTCGGCCCCTCGTTCTGGTCTGTCGGCTTGGTCTGACCCGGTCTCGGCCACCCGTTCTCCTCTGCCCGGTTTGCCTTGCTGGTTCCTGTGCTGCCCGCTGCTGTCCGGCCCGCTGTCCCGCAGCGCGTCTGAGCGGATACGGTAGGACCGTGAATGAACTCGTGAGCATGCTAGTGCCCCTGGAGGGGACACTGCCCGGCTGGCCGGAAGCACCGGAGCCGACGGCGATGCAGGTGCTCGGCCTGCTGGTCGGCATCCCGGCCGTCGTGTTCGTGATCATTGCCCTGATCGGCAAGAGCAGGAGCCTGATCAGCGCCGGTCGCGGTGAGTCCGATGACAGCATGGACCAGCCGCTCTGGCTGGGAGCCGCACCCGCCGATCGAGATGCGCTCACCGCTGGGCAGGCGCCGGCCGAGGGGCGCCGCGCCGCCGCCGAGCCGGCCGAGCCCACCGTCGAGGTCGGAGGCGCAAGTGCCCGCTGGTGAGATCGTTCCGGCCGCTGCCGGTGGATCGTCGGTCGACCTGACCGACCCGTTCCGCCCGGTGCATGTCAACAGTCCGCTGTCCCAGCACGACGTCGATCGGCTCGAGCGGGTCATCCGCTACGCGGAGAGCAACTCGGGCCTGCGGTTCTCGGTGTTCGTCGGTCCTGCCGAGGGCGACACCCGGGCGCACGCGATCCGGCTGCACGCCGCGCTGGACGATCCGGAAAGGTCGGTGCTGCTGCTCGTCGACCCTGCCGCCCACGCGCTGGAGATCGTCACCGGCTCGGCGACCCGCCGAGTGCTGGGCGATGGCGAATGCCGGCTCGCCGCGGCGACCATGCAGACCAGCTTCGCCGCCCATGACCTGGCCGGTGGCCTGACCGCCGGCATCCAGCAGCTCGCCACCGCCGCGTACGAGGCTCCGACGCTGCACGCCGGCGAGCAGTACTGAGCCTGGATCCGGGCTGAGCCGGGGTGCGGGAACAGACCGTCGCGGTCTTCCATGCCCATCCCGACGACGAGGTGTTCGGCACCGCGGCAGCGACCTCGGCGCTGGCAGCGGCCGGTGCCGAGGTCCGGTTGTTCGTCGCCACCGGCGGTGAACTTCCCGAGCAGGGCGCCGATCCACGTCTCGACCAGGTCGCTGCCCGACGCATTCGTGAGGGCCGCTTGGACCGGTCCTGCAAGCTGCTTGGGATCGAGCGGTGGGGCTACCTCACCCGACCCGGGCAGTGGGTCGACAGCACCGAGTGGTCGCGAACGCTCGCCGCGGCACCGACGGAGGTCGTCGCTGCGGCTGTCAGGGGAGTGCTGGACGAGCAGCGACCAGAGATCGTGCTGAGCGTCGGCCCGGACGGGCTCACCGGCCATCCCGATCACGTCGCGATGCACGACGCGGTGGCCGCGGCCTTGCAGCTGCCGGGATGGTCGCCGCGGCACGCCTGGGGTGCGGTAGTCGTCGATGCCGACGTCCGGGCCGCCAACGCCTCCATCGCGCAACTGCTACCCGCGGCCGAACAGCACGCCGTTCGCCGCGACACCGTCACCGGGGTAGCGGCAGCCGACATTGTGCAGACCTTCGGCACGGCGACCGCCGGCGTGGCTCGCCGGCGAGCCATGGATCTGTACCTGGACGGGCTCGGTACGGCGCCGGTCGACCGGCTGATCGAACACCACCGGTTACGCGGCGCATCGCTCACCCTTCGGGCGGTGTTCGACCGGACCGGCGGGGACAAGGATTACTTCACCAGCCTCTGATCTGGGCGGGTCATCCAGGCATGGGCGCTGGCAGAGAGGCTGTGCCCCGGTCCCTGATCGTGCCGAGTACCAAGAACGCAACAGCGCTGGGCCGAACCCACGTCCTTTCGCCCAGGCCGCGGCCGCTGATGTTGCGAAATCGGCGCTCCGAGGCTGTTCGACGTCACCGGGTCCGGCTCACCCGACCAGGTCAGACGCGCGATTGATCCGGGCCCGGCGCGGAGTCGGCGAATGCCGCCGGGTCCGGCGCTGCAACGGTGCCCAACTGGATCCGTGCGGCGAGTTCGTCGCGGATGCCCCAGTGCTCGGCCAGCTTGTCGCCTTCGGTGCGGTAGATGTGCGCCGTGGTCATCGTGTAGGTCTTGCCGGCTGCGCCCTCGCCGTGGACCAGGTCGACGCCGACCCCGGTCGCGACCGCACGGATCACGACGCGGTCGTCGGTGGAGAACAGGTCCTCGACCGTGTACCGGATCTGCAGGACGTCATGGACGAAGGTCAGGATCTTCCGGTAGCCCTCCGGGCCGGGCGGCAGCGGGAACGGCGATCCGTGGTCGATGAAGTCGTCGGTCACCAGATCATCGAGGGCACCCAGATCGCCCGAATTGATCGCGTCGAATACCCTCCGTGCGGCGTCCTCGGTGCGTTCGGACATCACGCTTCTCCTTTCGTGACCCCTTCGTCGTATGAACAATCTTGGGTCAGGAGGCGTCGTTTTGCAGCCCTGCCGCCGAGGAAGTTGCTGGCGGTCGTCGACTCCTCGTGCGAGCGTGAGCAGGTGGACTGGTCAGGTGTCGAAGGCACGTGGTGGCGGCTCCGCGCCGCAACCCGGGCCGATGAATCGGCGATCGCCGCGCACGGACGGGGCCCCGATCCGCTGTGGATCGGGATCGGTCCGGCGGCCCCGGCCGAGCGGGCTCGTCAGGTGCTGACTGAGTTCCTGAAGGGTGAGGAGGTCGCCTTCGGCTCGACCTGGCTTGCCGTCGTGAAGGAGACCGACGAGATCGTCGGCATGATCGGTGCGCAGCAGCACCCACCGCGCACGGTGGAGATCGTCTACGGGGTCGCGCCCCGGTGGCGCGGCCACGGGCTCGCGACCGAGGTCCTCGCCGCGGTGACTCGGACCGCCCGTGAGCAGGATGCCGATCGGCGGTATGAGTTGATCATCGGACGGGACAACGCGGCGTCGATCCGGGGGGCCGAGAAGTGCGACTATCGGTATGTCGGGGCGAGGCGCAGCCTCGTCGAAGCGACCGGCGAGTGCTACGAGGATTTGGTCTATCTGCCGCCCTGGTGACACCGAGGCCGGATTGCAAGGTCACTTGGGCGATGTGGACGTAGAGGGTGGCGTCGGGTCGGAACTTGGCCGGGTCGACGGGTCGACGAGTCCTCGGTGTCGTCGGCGGGGTCGGGTGGCAGCAGATCATCGTGATCATCACGATCACCGCTGTGTCGGGTCTGGCGGGCGATGGTTTGTCCGTCCAGGCCGTCGATCTCGTAGCGACACAACCTTGACCAGACGCGGGGGAGGCGGTGGCGGCGGTCGGGACGGATCGGCCGGTCGCCGCCGGGGATGGCCAACTGGTGGTGCGATGCCGTCGGCGGGGAACCGGTCGGCCCAGCTGGCGATGCTGATCAGCCGGGAGTTGAGCCCGACGCGGACCAGCCAATCCGACGCGGTGGCCTGGTCCAGGAGTTGATCGGTGGCCAGACAGGCCGGGTCGACACCCACACCCGTGAGGGCGGTGCGCATCAACCCGCTGCCATCGATCATGTGATCAACACTAGACAGAGGGTCCGACACTTTACGCTGCGCGGGATCCCAACCCTGCTTGACGATCAGCGCAGTCCGGAGGGGCAGCCTTCGTGAGCGCGGAGGATCCGTTTGACGTCCAAGCCATATCGGAAACCGCCGAGTCCACCGTCGCGACGCAGCACACGATGACAGGGAACGAACAGGGCTGCGGCGTTGTACGCGCACGCCGCCGCGGCCGCACGAACAGCATCCGGTCGCCCGGCCCGCGCGGCCAGGTCGGTGTAGGTGGCGGGCGAGCCGGGTGGGATGACGCGCAGCGCGTCCCAGGCCGACTCGATGAACGACCCGGAGCGCTGCCGTACAGCAATCTCGTCGATCGCCGACAACTCACCGTCGCTGTAGCGGCGGACGGCGCGATCGATGATCTCGCTGTTGCCGGTGTTGATCTTGTCGACCGGTTCGCCTCGAAGCGAGGGATGCAGCAACGCGAGCAGCTCGTTGCGGTCCTCGGTCCAGCCGGAACCGAGCACGACCACGGACTCGGAAAGAACATCTGCGGTCGCCCAGAGGTAGCCGAACCGGCCGCCGACACTGTCGGTCACCCCGAAGTTGATCATGCTGCCGCCGCCTCCGCCTGCCAGAGGCGCATCGTCGCATAGGACCGCCACGGCGACCAGGATGGCCGGCCGGAGGGAGCGAGACCACGCCGCTGCAAGGCCCGCCGGATCACCAGATCCTCGCCGAGCAGCACATCGGGATCGCCGAGGCCGCGCATCGCGATGTAGCCGGCGGTCCAGGGACCGATGCCGGGCAACTCCAGCAGCCGGGCCCGCGCCGCCGACCGATCCGCGCCGGCCGTCAGATCGATCGTCCCGTCGGCAAGCGCGGTAGCCATCCGGACCAGCGTACGGCCGCGGGATCTGGGCATCGGGAGTGTCTCGGGATCGGCGGACGCCAGGGCCTGCGAGCTCGGGAACAGATGGCTCGGATCGTCGGGACCCGGATTGCGGAGCGGACGACCGAACCGCCGGACCAGCCTGGCCGTCGTCGTCGCCGCCCCGGCCACCGAGATCTGTTGTCCGATCAGTGCGCGGAAGGCCAGTTCTTCACCACAGATGACACCCGGCACCCGGACACCCGGCCGGCCCGCCACCAGCGGAGCAAGATCGGGATCGGCGCCCAGCACGGCGTCGATGGCCACCGGGTCGGCGTCCAGGTCGAGCAGTCGGCGGATCCGGCTGACCGCTGCCGACAGGTCACGAAGATCATCCAGCCGCAGCACCGCGCTCAACGCCTCGGCAGTGTCGTCCATGATCAACTCGATGATGCCGGTACCGTGCGGCAGTTCGGTGCTGCGGCGATAGTGGAGCTGATCGCCCGCCCGCCATCCGCGCTCGACACCGTCGATCGCACGACTGGCCAGGAAGTCGAACAGCGGCCGGGCGGCGAACGGTACCCGGACCGGTAGCCGGAGCGTGATGGCCGGCGGCATCGCCGTGGCAGCGGGGCGGGACGCGCTCCGCACCCGCAGCTGCGACGGCGGTCGGCCGTACACCTCGCGGACCGAGTCGTTGAACTGACGGACACTGGCAAACCCCGCGGCGAAGGCGACGTCGACCATTCTCAGGTCGGTGTTCTCGATCAGTACGCGTGCCGTCTGGGCTCGCTGTGCACGGGCGATCGCCAGCGGGCCGGCGCCGACCTCGGAGATCAGCAACCGGTTGAGCTGCCGTTCGCTGTAGCCGACCGCGGCGGCGAGTCCGGAGACGCCGACCCGGTCCACCACGCCGTCGCCGATCAGCCGCATCGCTCGGGCGACCACGTCGGCTCGCGGGTTCCACTGCGGCGATCCCGGCGTGGTGTCGGGGCGGCAGCGACGGCAGGCGCGGAACCCGGCCAGTTGCGCCGCACCGGCCGCCGCGAAGAATCGGCAGTTGCGTTGCTGCGGAGTCTTGGCCGGACAGCTCGGCCGACAGTAGATGCCGGTCGAGGTGACGCCGACGTAGATCCAGCCGTCAAACCGCGGATCGCGTCCGGCGACCGCCCGATAACACACGTCGTCGGCCGGCAGATTGTCCTGCCCAGCTGACGGTGCGGTGTCGAGTTCGGTGATCGTCATGGCTTCATCCTGGCACCGACCAGCACCTCGACCTCGCGGAAATCGGACACGACCACCCAGCAGGCTTGGTCAGCGGACCGAGAAGTCCCACGGGTCGGTGTTCAGCTCCGAAACCGTGATCGACATCCCGTCCAGTCGGTCGGCGAGCTCATCGGCCAGCCGCGGCAGCCAGGTCCATTCGGCCGCCCAGTGCGGGACGTCGATCAACGCCGGTGCGTCGTCCCAGGCGACCGCCTCCGACGCCGGGTGGTGCCGCAGGTCCGAGGTCAGATAGACATCCGCGCCGCTGTGCCGGGCGGCGTCCAGCAGGTCGTCGCCGGCACCGCCCTGCAGCGCGACAGTCCGGACCGGTCGGTACGGATCGCCGGCGACCCGGACCCCGGACGTCGTCGTCGGCAGTGCCGTCGCCACCCGCTCGGCGAAGCCTCGCACCGTGGTCACGGCGACCGTGCCGACCCGGCCCAACCCGGCTGCGGCGTCGTTCGGATCCGGTCGCAGCGGACGGGTCTCGGACAGCCCGAGGGCGGCGGCCAGCGAATCGGCGACTCCGCCGGCCGGGATGTCGGCGTTGGTGTGCGCGGTGATCAGCCCGATCCGTCGGCGGATCAGGGTAGTGATCATCCGCCCCTTCGGATGCCGCGGATCGATCGCGTTGATACCGCGCAACAACAACGGATGGTGCGCGATGATCAGATTGGCACCCAGCTCGACCGACTGCTCGATCACCTGATCGGTGACGTCGACGGTCAGCAGGATGCCGGTGACCCGATCGGTCGGTTCGCCGGTGACCGGACCGACGCGATCCCACGCTTCGGCGGTGTCGATCGGATAGCGTCGTTCGACCAGCCGTCGGACATCGTCGATGGTCGGAGTCGCCGGGGTCGGCTCGGACATGATCAACTCATTCCGCGTGCTGGCAGCGGTTGGCGCGTTCGGCGCCGTCCAGCCGCTCGGTTGCCAGATGCTTGACCATGTCGCCGAGCGGTGCGCCGGCCTCGGTGATGCCGGCCAGCAGCCAGCCACGGAGTCTGCCGATCTTGCCGGCGTCGTCGGCGATGTCGGGGAACAGATAGGTCAGCACGTTCTGCCGGAAGATCGACGACTTGTCGGCCCAGACCCCGGTCGAGGTGGAGATCTCCTCGGCCGCCTTCAGATACTTGTCCAGATACGGCGCCAGGACCTCCTGCTGATCCGGCTGCCAGAACGCGACGCAGATCTGCCGTTGGGTCTCGTTGGGAATGTCGTTGCCGTCCACCGCCAACGCCCAGGCGGTCGCCTTCGCCTCCGGCGTCGGTCGGGCAGCGCGCGCGGCGGCGGCCCGCTCGGCACCCGAGGCCGTGTTGTCCCGCGTCAACTCGGCGTCGATCGCCGCCTCGTCGACCCGGCCCAGCGCCGCCAGATCGCAGACCAGCAGCCAGCGCAGCTCGGCGTCGATCTCCAGTCCTTGCGGTACGTCCGCGCCGGTCAGCCAGCCGGCCAGCCGATCCGCACCTGCCACACTGCCGACAGCATGGGAGTATGCCTGGGCCAGCGCGAGCTGATGATCACTGCCGGCCTCGGCAGCGGCCAACAGCTCGGCCAGGCCCTGTTCCCAGCGGCCGGCGGTCTCCGGCCGGGTGCTCGGCGGGGTGTAGGACCGGACCGCCAACGCCGCGTTGGTCAGCACCGCCCGGACCGTGCTCAGATCGGTCTCGGTGCCGACGTTGCGCAACACCAGCTCGGCGTAGTCGCGAGCTGGAAGTTCGGCGTCCCGGCACATGTCCCAGGCCGCGCCCCAACAGACGGCTCGGGCCAGCGGGGAGGCCAACGCGGACAGATTGTCGATCAAGGTCTGCAACGAACGTCCGTCGAAACGCACCTTGGCGTAATCAAGATCATCGTCGTTCAGCAGCACCAGATCCGGCTGAGCGGCACCGACCAGGTCCGGGACCGCCGTGGACGCATCGGCGATGTCGGTCTCGACCCGCCGGGTCCTGGTCAGCGCACCGTCGACAAGGTCGTACAGGCCGATCGCGATCCGGTGATGGCGCAGTGTCGGCAGTTTGGCCGTCGCCGTCTGCTCGACCGAGAAGGAGCTGAAGGTGCCGTCATCGGCGACCTCGAATCGCGGACGCAGGGTGTTCACCCCGGCGGTCTCCAACCACTCGGCGGACCAGCCCGACAGATCACGACCGGACGGACCTTCGAGCGCGCCGAGCAGATCGGTCAGCCGGGTGTTGCCGAAGGCGTGCCGTTCGAAGTAGCCGCGAACGCCTTCCAGGAAGGCGTCCTGACCGACGAAGGCGACCAGTTGCCGCAGCACCGAAGCGCCCTTGGCGTAGGTGATCCCGTCGAAGTTGGACTCCACGGCCTCCAGGTCGACCATGTCCGCGGCGATCGGGTGGGTGGTGGACAGTTGATCTTGCCGGTAGGCCCAGTTCTTGCGTGATCCGGTGAAGGTCGCCCAGGCGGTGTCCGGGTCTCCGGTCCGCTCGGCGACGGCAAAGGTGGCGGCGAATTCGGCGAACGACTCCTTCAGCCACATGTCGTCCCACCAGACCATGGTCACCAGGTCGCCGAACCACATGTGGGCCAGCTCGTGCAGGATCGTGTCGTCCCGGGTCCGGTAGGACGCCTCGGTCACCCGCGAGCGGAAGATCAACTCGTCGCGCAGGGTGACACAGCCGATGTTCTCCATCGCTCCCATGTTGTATTCGGGGACGAAGGACTGGTCGTACTTGCCGAACGGGTAGGGGTAGCCGAAGTGCTTCTCGAAGATGTCGAAGCCCGCCTTGGTGGTGGCGAAGATCCGATCGGCGTCCAGGTGTTCCTTCAGTGACTGCCGGACCAGGATCGACATCGGCAGCTCGCCGGACTTGGTCCGATGGCTGTCGGTGACGACGGCGTACTGGCCGGCGATCAGACTGGTCAGGTAGGTCGAGACCCTGGGGGTGGGCGGGAAGTGCCAGCTGCTCGCGTCGGCGACCTGATCGACGGGCTGCGGCGCGTCACCGGTCGAGTTGGCGATCACCGTCCAGTCCGACGGTGCCCGTACGGTCAGCTCGAAGGTGGCCTTCAGATCGGGTTGTTCGAAGCAGGCGTAGACCCGTCGTGCCTCGGAGGCCTCGAACTGGGTGTACAGGTAGATCCGACCGTCGGCCGGGTCGACGAACCGGTGCAGACCTTCGCCGCTGCGGCTGTAGCGGCAACGCGCGGTCACCTCCAGCTCGTTGTCGCCGGCGACCGTTCGGAATCCGAGCCGTGAGCCGTCGAAGCCGGCGGTGTCGAGATCGGCCCCGTTCAGGGTGGCCGACAACACCGCGTCGGCGATCAGATCGATGTGGGTTTCGGCCTGCTCGGTCGCCCGGAACCGCACCACTGACCGGCTGACGAAGAACTCGTCCGGGCCGTCCATCGGTTGCCCCGCCAGGTCGTGGCCGGTCAGATCGACCGTCACGGCGTAGGAATCGGTACCGAGCAGGGCAGACCGCCGGGCGGCCTCGTCACGGGTCAGGTTGTGCAAGAACATGGGACCGATCCTTGCACGCCGTCGACGACCTCGGGGCAGCCCGGGCCAACCTCTCCGCGCGGCATGACATAGTGACCTCATGCGCGTACATGTCGGCAGCGATCACGCAGGGTTCGAGCTGAAGAACCATCTGGTCGAGGTGCTCACCGCCGACGGTCATGACGTCGTTGATCATGGCCCGACGGTGCTGGACCCCGAGGACGACTACCCGGTCTTCTGCATCCCGGCGGCGGTGGCGACGGCAGCCGAATCGGACTCGCTCGGGATCGTGATCGGCGGCTCGGGCAACGGCGAGCAGATCGCGGCCAACAAGGTCACCGGTGTCCGCGCGGTGCTGGCCTATGACACCGACACCGCCAAGCTCGGTCGGCTGCACAACAACGCCAACGTGATCTCCGTCGGTGCCCGGATGCACACCGTCGATGAGGCAACAGAGTTGATCAAACTCTTCCTGGCCACCGCCTTCTCCGGTGAGCCGCGACACCAGCGACGGATCGACCAGCTGGCGGCCTACGAGGAGACCGGGCAGGTCCCGAAGGCCGGATAGCCCGTCAGGAGACCCGCTGCGGACGACCTTCGGCCCGAGCGATCAGGCTGTCGACCACCTGCGCGGCCAACTCCTCCTCGGCCGGCCCGGGCCGGGACACGTCGCGGGCCCGCAGCGCGCGATCATTCGACACCAGGCCGGAGATGCCGTCTCGGCCGAAGTCACGGTCCTCGACGGGCCGTTCAGCTTCCTTGATCACCCGTTTAGTGTAGGGCGAGAACGCTGCGAACAGCGGATCGTCCGGGACAACCCGTCCACCACAACAGCAGGAGGTGCGATGCCAGAAGGGCACACGCTGCACCGTCTTGCCCTGGACCTGACCGACGCCTTCGCCGGCACCCACCCTCGGGTCAGCAGCCCGCAGGGCAGGTTCGCCGAGTCAGCGGCCATCATCGACGGCCGGCTCTGCACCGGAGCTCAGGCCAACGGTAAGCACCTGTGGCTGGAGTTCGAAGATCAACTTCTGCACATCCATCTCGGCCTGATCGGCAAATTCTCGTTGGCTCCGCCGGCGCCGCCGCGGGGCGAGATCCGGGTCCGGATCGCGTCGCCGGAGCTTGCTGCCGACCTCAGCGGTCCGCAGCTGTGCGTGCTGCGCACCGATGCCGAATTGCGTGCCCAACTGGCCAAGTTGGGCCCCGACCCGTTACGACCCGACGCCGACCCCGATCTGGCCTGGCAACGGATCCGTCGGTCGAATCGGCCGATCGGCGCCCTGTTGATGGACCAGAGCGTGTTGTCCGGCGTCGGCAACGTGTATCGCGCCGAGGTCCTGTTCCGGCAGCGGATCCGACCGCACATCGAGGGAAACCGGCTGAAGCGGAAATCCTGGCAGGCGATCTGGGACGACCTGGTGTGGCTGATGCCGCAAGGAGTCCGGGACAACCGGATCGACACCGTACGCGATGAGCACACGCCGGAGGCGATGGGCCGACCGCCGCGGGTCGATGATCATGGTGGCGAGGTGTACGTCTACCGCCGCTCACAGCAGCCCTGTCTGGTCTGTGGTTCTCGGGTCCGGACCGAGGTGCTGGCGGGACGCAATCTCTTCTGGTGTGGACGATGTCAGCGCCGGAGCTGACCTTCGAGATCGGTGACCTGGTGGTCACCGTGGGCTCCGGCGGCTTCCCCGCCAGGGTCGGCCACCGGCACCGGCCGGACCTGGACTTCCTGCGGGCACGGGCCGAGCCGGGTCGGCTGATGATCGCCCGCTCGCCCCAGCGGTGGGAGTTCGCCGGGTTGGTC
Organism: Microlunatus soli; assembly: GCF_900105385.1. Taxonomy (NCBI): domain Bacteria; kingdom Bacillati; phylum Actinomycetota; class Actinomycetes; order Propionibacteriales; family Propionibacteriaceae; genus Microlunatus; species Microlunatus soli. The sequence continues at coordinate 4,789,853 of NZ_LT629772.1, forward strand.
ACCGACGTCGACGAGACGGAGGCACGGTACGCCGTCGCCGGCCGCCCGGAGATCGAATACACCATCCGCAACACCTTCGCCGGCAACTGGCTGCAACGGCACATGGTGCTGAACACCTCGTCGGCCGCGATCACCATCGAGGACCTGGTGTTGGATCTGCAACCGGCCGCCGGCTACGTCGGATGGGCCTGGGCCGCGCCGACCGAGACCAGTTGGGCGGTGCAGCCGGCGGACGGCACCGGGCCGGTGTTGTCCGGCGAACTGACCCAGGGCACGGTGTCCAACCGCGACACCGACGGTTTCCACACCGGGCCGATGGTGCTGCCGCCCGGACGGCGGCTGGTCCTGCAGTGGCGGATCATGGTGGTCGACCAGGCTCCGGCCGTGGTCGCGCGGCGCACACTGTCACCGACCACCGAACTGCCGCCGAACGAGCCGTACGAGATCGACGATCCGGACGTCGCCGTACTGGTCGAGGACCCGTTGTCGCTGAGCACAGACGGCAACTCCCAGGTCGTGATCAGCGCCCGCCCCGGTCGCTATCCGATCGAGCTCCGCTCCGCCCGCGGCACCAGTCGACTCGAGGTGTCCTGGGTGCCGTCGACCGATGATCTGCTCACCGATATCGGCGGTGGTTGGCTGCAGGGCGATCGGTCGGCCGCCGGGGTGGCCCTGCTGCCGGGAGCCGGTGCCGCCCTCGGCCTGCAGCAGGCCTTCATCGGTCGCCTCGGCGACGTCGGTGACGAGGCCGAGGACGCCTTGTCGCTGCACACCACCCGGCTGCTGGCGCAGCGTCGGTTGTCGATCATGGAACAGGCGTTCCTGGCCCAGGAGACCGTCCGGACCGGGGATCGCGAACCGCTGCAACGAGCCATCACGGCGTTGCTCGAGATGGCCGCGCCGCAGCCCGGTCTGGGACTGGCCGCCACCCGGGTCTGTATCGCCGAGCTGACCGCCGGCGGCGATCCGTCGCCGGTGCTGCAACGGCTGCATGAGCTGGCCGGCACCGCCGGCCCGACCCCGCCCGGTGCGGGTGATGATCATCTGCGGTCGGCAGCCGTCCGGCTGGAGATGATCACGATCACCGGACCGCCCGGCGGCGGCAAGCCCGCCGACAGCCTGCCGGCGGCGCTCGCGGTCGGCGCGGAGTTGGGGGCCGGCCTCCCCGGGCACCGGCTCGGCCGCATCGAACCGTCCTCCGCGGTCTACGCCGCAGCCGTCCTCGATCTGCTGCCCGATGCCCTCGGTCCTGAGCTCGAACAGCGCTGGGGAACCACACCGCACGAGCTGGCGCAGCGGACCAGGAACACCGCCGTGGCCGATGCGTTGTGGCCGCCGCCGAGTATCGATCGCCCGGTCTCCGGGACGGCAACGGAGGACGAGCTCAGTGAGGTCGTCGGATGGCTGGTGCTGGGCCGGCCGATCGAATAGCCGACGGTCAGTCCTCGGAGTTGGCGATCGACCGGTGCGCCGACAGCAACGCGAATTCGACCCGTCCGGCGACCAGTCGTTCGGCGTTGTCCAGCACCTCGACCAGGTGCCCGTGCTCGGCCGACACACAGCCGATCCCGATGCCGGCCCGACGGTGCAGGTCCAAGTGATCAACCTCGGCCACACTGACGCCGAACCGCCGCAGCTCGGCGATCAGTGGTCGGACGGCCGCCCGCTTCTCCTTCAGCGAATGCACATCGCCGAGCAACAGGTCGAACTCGATCCAGCCGATCCACACCGACCCATCTTCCCAGACGCCACGGCTCTCATCGACGATGCAGACCGGGATCGTCGTCGGCGAAGGTGCGGACCGGGCCCGGCGGCGTGGCAGCGGTCTCGAAGCGTACGGTGACCCGGCCCAGTCCGGCGCCCCAGACCCATCCCGGGCCGTGTTCGTCGTGGACGACGTCGGCACCCGGTGGCCAGTCCATCCGCTGTCGGACCCGATGCAGGCCGGCGGCCTCGGCATCGACGCCGCCGCCTTCGTGCAGCGGCCGGTCGTCCGCGTCGGCGGTTCGGTCGTCAAGATCAGCACCGGCCTGAACGTCGTCGGCTTGATCAGGTTCGGCTCGATCAGGTTCGGCTCGATCAGGTTCGGGGGACAGGTCATCGGTGGCGCTGAACAGATCCTCCTGCAACACGTCAGTGAGTCCGGCGACCCCGACACCGACCAACCGCACGCCCGGAGCGGTGTCCACGTCGTCGAGCAGCGATCGGGCCAGCTCGGTGATCAACTCCACCCGATCGGTGGCGCCGGCGAAGGTCCGACTCCGGGTATGGGTGACGAAGCCGTGCAATCTGATCTTGAGCGTCACCGTCCGGGCCAGCAACCTGGCCGCAGTGAGCCGTCCGGCGACCTGACGGGCATCGGCGGTGATGATCGACAGCAGCTCGTCGCGGTCGACCAGGTCGGTCTCGAAGGTGTCCTCGACCGAGATCGACTTCGCCTCCCGTTCGGGCTCGACCGCGCGATCGTCGACGGCGTTGGCCAGCCGGCGCAACCCGGTCCCGTGCGACCGGCCGATCTCGCGGATCAGCTCTGCTTCGTCAATAGCCTGCAGATCGGCGATCGTGCTGATCCCGATCCGACGCAGCCGGTCGAAGGTCGCCGGTCCGACGCCGGGGATCTTCCGGACACTCATCGGACTGATCAACGCCACCTCGGTGCCGGGCTCGACCAGGGTGAACCCGTCCGGCTTGCCGAGCTCGGTGGCGAGCTTGGCGATGAACTTGGAGGTGCCGACCCCGATCGAAGCGGTCAGCCCGCCGGTCACCTCGGCCACCTCGTCCTTGATCGACCCGGCCAGTGCGGCGAGCCCGTCGGCGGTCAGCTGGACCGGCCTGGTCGCGGCGGCGAGATCGACGAAGGCCTCGTCCAGACTGAGCGGCTCGACCAGGGGCGAAAGATCTCGCAGCACCCCCATCACGGCACGGCTGGCGGCGCGATAGGCGTCGAACCGACCGGACAGGAAGGCCGCGTGCGGACAGCGGCGCCTGGCCTCGTGGGCCGGCATCGCCGAGTGCACGCCAAACTGCCGGGCCTCGTACGACGCCGTCGAGACGACACCGCGGGCGCCGACCCCGCCGACGATCACCGGCTTGCCGCGCAGTGACGGCTTGTCCCGTTGCTCCACCGAGGCGAAGAAGGCGTCCAGGTCCAGATGGAGGATCGACGCCTGGCTTCGCACCCGGCCATTGTGCCGCACCGCCGAGAGCCTCAGGCCAGCAGCAACACCGCCGCGACGATCATCCCGGCCGCGGTCGCGCCATGGATGCCGAATGCTCGGGCCCCGCTGCCGCGGTTGGCCAGCACCACCAGCATGTCGCCGATCGGGATCAGCGCCTCGACCAGGAACAGCCACGGCAGGGCGTCGGGGTGCACGAAGAACAACGTGATCGGGGCGACCCCGGAGGCGATGTCCCGGACGCCCTTGACCTGCCACCAGCCGCGAGCGTCCGGATCGGGAAGGACCGGCAGACCGAAGCCTGCGGCGTTGGACGCATTGCGCGCTAGGTAGAGCGCTCCGATGCCGATGATGGCGAGACTGACGATCCAGACCAGGACCGACCCGATGATGTGCATGCTGTGCTCTTCCGGTTCAGGATCTAGCAACGCTAGAAGTGCTAGCAATGCTAGATGTAGTCGTGCGGAATGTCTAGCGGTGCTAGGGTCTGACCGTGCCAGCCCGCCAGCGCCAGCAGCAGAGCCGTCACCTCCGAGCCGAGGCGATCATCGAGGCGGCGCGCTCGCTGGCCGAACGGGACGGTTGGGACGCGGTCACCACCCGCCGGCTCTCCGAGGCCATCGACTACAGCCAGCCGGTCCTCTACGGACACTTCCCGTCCGGCAAGTCCGGCATCATGGATGCCGTTGCCCTGCAGGGATTCGAGCGCCTGGCGAGCAAGATCAGAAGTGACCGCGGGGGAGCACGGACCCAGCGCAGCCGGGTCACCCGACTGGTGCACAGCTATCTGGGTTTCGCCGATCAGGAGCCGGCGGTCTATCTGGCCATGTTCGCTCGGCCGACCGCGTTGCCGTTCGGCGTCGAGAGCACTCCGGAGCAGCTCCGCCGAGCCTACGACGAGCTTGCCGAGTCGGTTGCCGGCTGCGGCGGCGGTGACGATCCGGAGACCTTCGTCGAGGTGATCTGGAGCGCGTTGCACGGCATGGTGATGCTGTCCCGCGACGACCGGCTCCGCCCGTCGGCGCGAGCCCGACGGATCAGGACTCTGGTCGATCGCTTCGTCGACTAGTGGCCACTAGACCGGCTCGGGAACCAGTGCCGCCAGCCGTTGCAGCCGCTCGGCGGTGACCGAACCCGCCGGCGCGGTGTAGACACACAACCGCAGGTGTGGCGCTGCCGGAATGGGAAAGGCCTGGAAGGTGACGTCCAGGTCACCGACATGCGGGTTGCGGATCCGCTTGTGCCCATGGCTCTGTTCGGCGACCCGCTGTGCTTCCCAGGCCCGGCGGAAGTCGGCGTTCTCGGTGTGCAGACGGTGGATCACGGCGTTCAGCCGGCTGGGGGAGGTCTGCCGGCCGAGGTCGCCGCGCAGCGTGGCAACGGTCTCGTCGGCATGCAACTGCCAATCGGGGAAGAGCTCCCGGGCGCCGGGATCGTTGAAGATCAACAGGGCCGAATTCAACTCGGCCTCCTCGATCCGTTCCAGGTCGAAGGTGACGACCCCACCGCTGCGGTTCCAGGCCAGCAGGTCGTGCCCTGGACCGTAGATCATCGCCGGCGACGCCGGATCGAGGGCGTCCAGCAGGTCTTGGGCGGCCGCCGGCACGATCGGACGCGGGTGGTCGGCGAGTTCGCAGGAGTGCTCGTGATCGCCGTGCTGGGCGGGACGGGTGATGTTGCGCAGGTAGCTGTGCTCGCCCGCCGTCAGCCGCAGCGCACGGGCGATCGCGTCCAGCACCGAGTCCGACATGCCGTGTGCCCGGCCCTGCTCGATCCGGGTGTAGTAGTCGACGCTGATCCCGGCGCGCTGGGCGACCTCCTCCCGGCGCAGCCCGTGCACCCGGCGCCGGGGCGGCCCGTCGTCGAAGCCGAGATCTCGCGGATCCAACGCTGCTCGGCGAGCCTTGAGGAACGGTGTGATGGCATCGGTCGTGTTGTCGCCCACTCCGAAATCTTATGCGCAACCTGGTCCTGCCAGACCCCGGTTGAAGCGGGCCTGGTCCGCTCCCGGCAGCCGACGAAGACTGGCCCCGACGTCAGGACAGGGCGACGTCAGGACATGACAACGAGGAGCAAGACATGCAACGCAGGACTTTGGGTGGCACCGGCATCTCGGTGAGCAACTTCGCGCTGGGCGCGATGATGTTCGGTGCGATCGGCAACACCGACCACGAGGATTCGATCCGGATCATCCATCGGGCGCTCGATGCCGGGATCAACTTCGTCGACACCGCCGACATCTATTCCGACGGCGAGTCCGAGGAGATCGTCGGCAAGGCGATCAAGGGCCGCCGCGACGAGATCGTCCTGGCCAGCAAGGCACACGGCTCGATGGGGCCGGACGCCAATCACGGCGGTAACTCCCGACGCTGGTTGGTCCGCGCAGTGGAGAATTCGCTGCGTCGGCTGGGCACCGATCATCTCGATCTCTACCAGATCCATCGCCCCGATCCGACGACCGATATCGAGGAGACGCTGGCCGCACTGACCGACCTGGTCTCGGCCGGCAAGGTGCTCGCGGTCGGCAGTTCGACCTTCCCCGCCGAGCAGATCGTCGAGGCCCAGTGGGCGGCACAGCAGCGCGGGACGGTTCGCTTCCGGACCGAGCAGCCGCCGTACTCGATCCTGGCCCGTGGGGTGGAGAACGCCGTGCTGCCGACCGCTCAGAAATACGGCATGGGTGTGCTGACCTGGGGTCCGTTGTCGGCCGGGTGGCTGTCCGGCCGCTACACCGACGGCGTCGACCTGGCGTCGGGCCGGGCCGTGACGGAGCGCCACAAGTTCGATCCGGCGATCGCGGAGAACGCCCGCAAGCTGGAGGCCGTACGGGAGTTGGCGACGCTGGCCGACAAGGCTGGGCTGACGATCCGGCAGCTGGCGATCGGCTTCGTGCTGGCCCACCCGGCCGTCACCTCGGTGATCATCGGCCCGCGCACGATGGAGCAGTTGGAGGACCTGCTGACCGCTGCCGACGTCGAGCTGTCGGCCGAGGTGCTGGACCGGATCGACGAGATCGTCGCACCGGGGAAGGATCTCAATGCCGCCGACAACTACTTCGTCCCGGCGGCGATCAGCAACCCGGCGCTGCGCCGTCGGGTGCCGGGCGCGGCAGAGGTGACCCGGATGATCTGACGCCGGTGGTATCCGCAGCCGGAGAGCCGGGGCGCTGAACAATTCGCTCTGCTGCGCGCCGAGCCACTTGCTCAGCGCCCCATCACACCTAGTCGAGGCGGTCGGCGATCTTGGCGGCGGTGGCTCGGGCGGTGCGGCCGGTGGTGAACAGGCCCAGGGCCAGCACCAGGAGGCCGAAGGCGATGATCAGGATCCAGTTGGGCAGGGTGGGGACGGGGCCGTGGGCGGTGTCGATCACCAGGGTGCCGGCGATGGCTACGCCGAGCGAGGCGCCGACCTGGCGGCTGGTCGAGGCGGTGGCGGCGGCGACGCCGGCTTGCGAGCGGGGCATCCCGGAGACGGCGGTGTTGGTGATCGGCGCGTTGACCATGCCGAAGCCGATACCGAACACGACATAGCTGATGATCACCTGCCAGCTCGGGGTGTGTTCGTTCAAGAGGCAGAGCAGGACACCGGCGGAGGGCAGGGCGATGCCGGCGATGATCAACGACGGCCGCGGACCCCGGTGCCCGACGAGGCGGCCGGACAACGGCGCCAGGATGGCCGTCAGGGCCGCCATCGGCAGCGTGTAGAGACCCGCCTCGAACGGGGTCATGCCGCGTAGGTTCTGCAGGTACAGGGCGTTCAGGAACAGGAAGCTGCTCAGCCCGGCGAACGCGCTGATCGCGATCAGGGTGGCGCCGGAGAACGGCAGGCTGCGGAAGAAGCCGACCTCGATCAGGGGCTGGTCCCGGCGCGGCTCGTACCAGAGCAGAACGACCAGCGATGCTGCCGACAGCACGAAACAGCCGATGATCACCGGTCGCCCCCAGCCCTGCGCCGCGCCTTCGATGATGCCGAAGGTCAACGATCCCAGGATCAAGATCACCAGCAGCTGCCCGACCGGATCGAAGCGGCGTGGCCGGGCCGCCCGGGATTCCGGCACCAGGATGCCGGTCAGGATCACTGCGACCAGGGCGATCGGAACGTTGATCCAGAAGATCGCCCGCCAGCTCACCGAGTCGACCAGGGCACCGCCGAGCAGCGGGCCGAGCGCCGAACTGATCCCGACCACGCCACCCCAGACGCCGATCGCCCGGGCCCGTTCGGCTCGTTCGGTGAAGGTGTTGGTGATGATCGACATCGCCACCGGGTTGAGCATCGAGCCGCCGATGGCCTGCAGCATCCGGAAGCCGACCAGCCAACCCAGCGACGGCGCCAGCGCACACAGCGTGGACGCCACACCGAAGGTGACCAGACCGATCCGGAACACCTTGCGGCGACCGAACCGGTCGGCTGTCGAACCGCTCAACATCAACAAGCCGGCCAGCACCAGGGTGTAGGCGTCGATCACCCACTGCAGTCCACTGACCGGTGCGTCGAGCTCGCGATGGATGGTCGGCAGCGCGACGTTCACCACGGTGGCGTCGAGATTGACGATGAACAGACTCAGACAACAGGTGAGCAGGATCGCCATCCGCCGTCTCGGTGACGGCGGCGGGCTGGAAGGATCGGGTCGTGCTGGCGTGATGACTCCTGGTCGGGGGACGGTCTGCGGGAATCGGGTCGGCACTGACGAGCGGCACCACCATAGGGCCCGATCGGGCGGAGGAGTGATTCGATGTCAGCCGACCTTCAGGTGATCGTGATCGGTGCCGGTATCGCCGGCGCCAGCACGGCCTTCGCTCTGGCCCGGCGTGGGATCGCCGTAACCATCATCGACGACGGCGCGGCCGGTCAGGCCACCGCTGCCAGCGCCGGCATCATCCTGCCGTGGTCGACCGACAACGAGGGCGCGTTCTACGAGCTGTACGCCGCCGGCGCGGCGTTCTACCCCCAGCTGCTGGAGCTGTTGGCAGACGCCGGCGTCACCCGGACCGACTACCGTCGGACCGGTGGCTTGGTGGTGAACGCCGATCCGGCCAAGCTGGACGCCGTCCAGCAACGGGTGATCGCGCGGAAGGCGACGGCCGGTGAGGTGGTCGGCGACATCGAACGGCTGGACAATGCGGCTGCCCGCGAGTTGTTCCCGCCGCTCGGCCCCGACCTGGATGCGGTCTTCATCTCCGGTGGTGGCCGGGTGGACGGCCGGACCATGCGGGACGCGTTGCTGCAGGCCGCCGTCGGTTCCGGTGCCCGGCGACTGACCGGCCGGGCGACCGTCGAGCGAGCGGCGGACGATCATGATCGGCCCCGGGTCCGGCTGGCCGGCGAGCTCCTGACCGCCGACGCCGTCGTGGTGACCGCCGGCGCCTGGAGCCGCGACCTGCTGAACGCCTACGGCTACGTCGCCCCGGTGCAGCCGCAGAAGGGCCAGATCAGCCAGCTCCGGGTATCGGACGACACCACCCGGTGGCCGACCGTGCACCCGATCTCCCATCACTATCTGGTCGCCTTCGACGAGGGCCGGCTCGCGGTCGGCGCAACCCGGGAGACCGGCAGCGGATTCGACACCAGGATCACTGCCGCCGGGCAGTTGCGGGTACTGCGCGATGCGCTGTCGATCGCGCCCGGCCTCGCCGATGCCACCTTGATCGAGACCAGGGTCGGCCTGCGGCCGCTGGCCGACGATCTGCCGGTCGCCGGCGCCGTACCCGAGAGCCCGGGGCTCTACGTCGCGACCGGCTACGGAGCCGGTGGGCTGACCATGGGGCCGGTGATCGGCGATGCCGTCGCCCGCTCGATCCTCGGCGAGGATGCCCGGGAAATCGCCGCCATCACGCCGGTCTGGCACTCTTGATCCTCGTGCCCGCTGTCCGATCCCGTCCTGCCGCGCTCGCGGTCCTGCTGCTGGCCTTCGCCCTGGTGGCCGGCTGCACCCAGACTCCGACCGACGGGCCGAACACGTCTCCCGGCAGCGGTCACAGGTCGAGCAGCCAGGGCCGGAGCAGCAGCCAGGCACCGACACCGGCCAAACCGAAGCGGCCCAACATCGTCTTCGTGCTCACCGACGACCTGTCCTGGAACATGGTCAAATACCTGCCGCGGGTCAAGGCGCTGCAGAAGTCCGGCGTCACGTTCAGCAATCACTTCACGGTCAACTCGCTGTGCTGCCCGTCCCGGTCAGCGATCTTCACCGGCGAATACCCACACAACAACGGCGTTTTCCGCAACGTCGGCAACGACGGCGGCTACCGCGGCTATCTCAAGAATCACAACGAGCAGAAGTCGTTCGCGGTCGCGCTGCGCAACCAGGGCTACCGCACCGCCTTCATGGGCAAATACCTGAACGGCTACCGGCCGAACCGTCCAGCCGCGCCCGGCTGGGACGAGTGGGACGTGGCCGGCAACGGCTACCCCGAATACAACTACCGGCTCAACGAGAACGGCACGCAACGCCGCTACGGTGCCAAACCCGACGACTATCTGACCGACGTGCTGGCCCACAAGGCGGGGTCCTTCATCGACCGTTCGGCCTCCGGCGATCGGCCGTTCCTGCTCGAGGTGTCGACCTTCGCCCCGCACATGCCGGCCACCCCGGCGCCCCGGCACGCCAAGAAGTACGCCGATCTCAAGGCACCGCGGACCGCGGCCTTCAACAAGCTGCCGACCGATGCTCCCGGCTGGCTGAAGACGGTTCCGCCGCTGACCGAGAAGGACATCAAGAACGGCGACGCCACCTTTGCCAAGCGGGTCCGGTCGGCGCTGGCGGTCGATGACATGATCGGCCGGCTGCAGCAACACCTGAAGGCCCAGGGGATCGCCGACGACACCTACTTCGTGTTCAGCTCCGACAACGGATTCCACATCGGCGAGCACCGACTGCGGCGCGGCAAGCAGACCCCGTACGACACCGACATCCGGGTGCCACTGATCGTCACCGGCCCGGGGGTCCCGGCCGGCCGGACGATGAAGGAGCTGACCTCGACGATCGATCTCTGCCCGACGTTCGCCCAGATCGGCGGGGCGAAGCTGAACACCGCCGACGGGGTCAGCATGCTCGGCCTGTGGCACGGCAAACACCCCAAGACCTGGCAGCAGGCGGTCCTGGTCGAACACCGCACCGACGGCAGGATGAGCCCGGCCGACCCGGACTATCAGGCCAACAAACACGGCGATCCGCCGACCTACCAGGCGATCCGGACCGCCGACCAGCTGTACGTCGAGTACGGCGCCGGGCAACGCGAGTACTACGACCTGGCCAAGGACCCCGACGAACTGCACAACCTGATCGGTACGATGCCGGCCGCCAAGGTCGCCCCGGTGAAGAAGGCGTTGGCCGCGCTGCGCAGCTGCCACGGAAGCAAGGAGTGCCAACGGGCTGCCCGGGTGAAGTGATCGGCACGCCGGCAAGGCCGATGGAGCGGGCGGCAAGAATCGAACTCACGTCATCAGCTTGGAAAGCTGAGGCTCTACCACTGAGCTACGCCCGCAGGGCAAGATCAACAACGGTGGAGCGGGCGACGAGAATCGAACTCGCGTAATCAGTTTGGAAGACTGAGGCTCTACCATTGAGCTACGCCCGCGGGACCGGTCGGTGACTGGCCGACAGACACTGTATCGGTCACGATCGGCCAGGTCGAAATCGGCACGCCGCGATCCGGTCATCGAGGAGACGCACGTCGGATTCCGTCCAGGATCGCGGCCGTCACCTGCTCCGGTGCATCGATCGGCAGGATGTGACCGGCCTCGGGGATCAGCCGGGCGTCGAGGAGATCGGCGAACGGAGTCAACTGGTTGCCGGTGGCGTCGCCGACGACTCCGCCACCGAGCGTGGTGACCGGCATCGGCAGCCGTCCCGATCGTGCCCAGGCGTCAACCCAGGCAGCGTTCTGCGGCAATGCCCGGTAGTGCTCGAACGCGGCGTGCAGACTGTCCCGGCCACGGTAGGCCTCGATGATCACCTCGGCCAGATCTGCCGGGAAGCCGGTCACCGTGCCGGCGTCCAGGAAGTAGCGCAGGTAGCGGTCCTCGGCTCCGGCCAGGACGTCCTCGGCGAGCCCGTTCGCGGCCTGATGAAATCCGAACCACCACGGCGGCCCGGCCGACAGGAATGCCTCCGCGCCCGGCAGCCGACCGATCAGCGACTCCATCAGCGTCAGCGACGCGACCCGGTCCGGTCGGGAAGCGGCGAGGGCGAAGGCCGGTGCGACGCCGACGTCGAGCGCGACGACGTGAGCCCGCTGGGTATCGGCGGATCGGAGCAGCCCCTCGAGGTCGTCGGCGAGGCTGATCGCGTCGTAGCCACCCGTCGTGCGCTCGCTGTCGCCCAGCCCGCGCAGGTCGGGAACCAGCACCCGCAGCCCCGCATCTGCGAGTGCCGGGGCGACGTCACGCCAGATCGCTCGGGTGTGCGGGAAGCCGTGCACCAGCAGCACCGTGTCGCCGGCTCCGAGTGACTCGACGGCCATCGTCACGCCGGGCAACTGCCTCGACTGCACCGTCGCGCCGGGGATGTGTGGTCGCAGGACCGGCGTGATCATGGTCGTCCTCCTGGAAGCTCGACGGTGGAGAGTGATGGTTACTATCGGATACCAGGCAACCGTAGGAGAGCAGCGATGACGGGACAAGAAGGCACGTCGACGCAACCTGGTCACCCACGGGTGACCGCCCATCGGCGAGGCGACCTCTTCGATCCCGACTGTCCGACCCGGCAGTTGTTGGACCGGGTCGGGTCGAAGTGGACAACGATGGCCGTACTGGTGCTGGCCGGGGAGGAGGGCGAGGTCAGGTTCGCCGAGTTGCGCCGGCGGATGGCCGGCGTATCCCAGAAGATGCTGACCCAGACCCTGCGGTCACTCGAACGCGACGGACTGCTGACCCGGCGGGTGGAGCCCACGACGCCGCCCCGGGTGCACTACGGCCTGACCCGCCGTGGTCGCTCGCTGGCCGGACCGCTGACCGTCCTGAAGGAATGGGCCGAGACCAACATGGCCGCCGTCGATGATCATGGCCGCCGCTGGGACGAGAGTGCGGCCGCTGGCTGAGGGTCGGGGCGACGGGACTCGAACCCGCGGTCTTCTGCTCCCAAAGCAGACGCGCTAGCCACTACGCTACGCCCCGCCATCCGGCGCGAGATCGCGTCGGATGGTGCCCGATGAGTGTAGGGCACGATGCTCCCGATCAGGGAAACAGTGAGGCTGTGTCAGCCGACCAGGGCGAGCAACTGCGGCCGCTGACGTGGGCTCCAGAGCACATCGCGGACCCGATCGATGCCCCCGACCGGCCAACGGTCGGCGAGCGCGATCGCTTCGGGGTCGGTCATGGCGTCGCGCAGGGCGCCGGGGAAGTCGCCCCACCGCAGGAGGAACGGGCGGCCCCAGGCGCCGCCGATCTCGGTCGTCACAGGTTTGGTGATCGCGAGTCGCTCGTGCATCGCGGCGACCTCCCGATAACACTCCAGCAGTGCGTCCTGGCGTTCCTGCCAATTCGTCGCCTGCTGCACAGCGGTCAGTAATGGGATCATCGTCGGAGCGCACTTCAGACGTGCGAATGCAGTGCCGAACCATTTCGGATACGGCTCGTACTGGCGTTCGAGTAAAAAGCACAGATGCATCAGGTCGCCGACGATTCGACTGGCGATCACCGCCGAGCCCAGTTCGTCGCCGACATATCCGGTACGGCCGACCTGGTTGGCTTCCGGATGGACCCGCCACCAGGCGGCGATCATCAGATACAGCCAGACGTCGTGCGGGTAGTAGGCGAGGCGGTCGCGGATCTGTTGCAGTCCGATGTCGTCGTGGTGGACCGGCCCGACGGTGAGCATCCGCAGGTTGTTCTCGTTGAGCGTCAGCCAGTCCGCGGCCGACGGCGCCGCCTCGAGCCCGACTCCCTGACCGACGAGCGAGCCGACGAGGTCCGCGATGCTCTGCACCTGGATGTCTGTCTGGAGCCCGGCGAAAGTATCCGGGATCGCCGATCGCAGGGCGGCCTCGATCGACGGTCCGTGCTGTCGGTATGCCTCCCCGGCCAGCACCACCTGCACCCGGGCGGTGAAGAAGTGATCGGTGGACATCGGGTCGTCGAAGCCCTGGACCTCCGAGCCGCGGCCGAGCAGGGCCGCAGCATGGGGGAGGTCGGGGTGGACGCGGTCGAGGGTCGGCGACACGATGTCGCGATAGAAATCCTGGCTGACGAGTTGGCCGCGGCGGTAGGACGTCATGGCGATGACATTGCCACGACTTGACCGTTGAATTCAATGAAGATCGCGAAACTCGTGCAGTAAATCCGAGAATGACATCGAGCCACTCATTGAATTTGTGTATTCCCTTATTCTACAGCAAATTCGGGTCGCGCGGTCGTTGATTTGTCGGGTTGTCGTCCGATCGTGTGACAGGCTGGTCAGGTGAGCTTGACCCGACCTCGGAGCCGGAACCCGGATGCCCGCCGGCGCGCGATGGTGCCGGCACGATTCCCTCGACTGCCGTACATCGCCTCCCGGTTCCTCTATGTGGCCGCCGCGATCCTGATTCTGCAGGTCGTGTTCCCTGCCGTCCCGCTGTTCCGGCTGCTGGCACGCGTCTACTCGACGCTGCTGCTGCCGATCGATTCGGTCGGCCTGGGCAGTGCGGTGTTCCTGCTGATCATCGCCTCCGGGGTGAACCGGCGTAAGCGGGTCGCGTGGGTGGTGCTGATGATCACGCTGCTCGGCTGGACGGTGATCCTGCTCGGGTTCGCGCTGGTGTTCCTGCTGGTCGTCGTGTCCGGAGAAGGGGCCCGGACCGACACCATCACCTTGATCAAACTGCTGGTGAACGTGCCGCCGATGATCTTCGTCACCGGGTTGCTGTTCCTCTATCGCGGCGAGTTCCGGGCGCGTCGTCGTCGCGGCAACGTCCGCCGCGCCGTGCTCACCCTGGTGCTCGGTCTGCTGGTCGCCTTCGGCATCGGCGCCCTGCTGGTCAACCTGTTCCCCGGCTCGATCGCGCCGCGCGGCCGGCTGCCGTGGCTGGCGCGGCAGGTGTTCAAGATCGATGCCGACGACCTGCCGCCGATCCACCAGGGGCCGCCGTTGTGGACCTCGACCGTGACCGGCGTCTTCGTCGCCGCGGCGTTGATCGCGGCCCTGGTGGTGCTCACCCGGTCGCAGTCCCGGTCGGCCTATCTCGCCGCGGTCGACGAACGAACGATCCGCGGTCTGCTGCGCGACGTCCCGACCGATTCACTCGGCTACTTCGCCACCCGCCGGGACAAGTCGGCGGTCTTCGCATCCGACGGCCGGTCGGCGATCACCTACCGGGTCCAGCTCGGCGTCTGTCTGGCCAGCGGTGATCCGCTCGGTCCGCCGCAACGCTGGCCGGCGGCGATCGGTGCCTGGCTGCGACTGGTCCAGGAGTACGGCTGGACGCCGGCGGTGATCGGCGCCGGTGAGGACGGTGCCGCCGCCTACGCGGCCGCCGGGATGCGGGTGATCAGGATCGGCGACGAGGCGATCCTGGAGTCGGACAACTTCAACCTCCAGCAACGTGAGCTCCGCCCGGTCGCACAGGCCGTCCGGCGACTGGAACGGCGCGGTTACCAGGTCCGGATCCGCCGGCACGGCGACATCGCTGCCGACGAGATGGGTCGGATCGCCGACCTCGCCGACGGCTGGCGCGAGACCGAGGAGGAGCGGGGTTTCTCGATGGCGCTCGGCCGGCTCGGCGATCCCGCCGACTCCGACTGCATGCTGGTCGAGGCGCTCTTTCCCGCCGACCATCCGGCGGCGGCCGGTGGGCCGCCGGGTGGTGTGGTCGCCGGCCTGCTGTCCTTCGTCCCGTGGGGGCCGGACGGACTGTCGCTGGACGTGATGCGGCGTCATCCGGACAGTGACAACGGGATCACCGAGCTGATGGTCAGCCGGCTGCTGCTCGGCGGGCCGGACCTCGGCATCCGAAGGGTATCGCTGAACTTCGCGGTCTTCCGTTCCGCCTTCGAGGAGGGGGCACGGATCGGCGCCGGCCCGATTCTGCGGCTCTGGCGACGCTTCCTGCTGGTCGCCTCGCGCTGGTGGCAGATCGAGTCCCTCTACCGCTCCAATGTGAAGTACAACCCGACCTGGGTGCCGCGTTTCCTGTGTTATTCCACGGCCGGCGACATTGCGCTGGTCGGGCTCGCCTCGGGTGTCGCCGAGGGTTTCATCGACCTGCCCGACTTCCTGGCTCCCGCACCGGCCGTCCTGACCTCCGACGACGAACCGCGAGCCTTGCCGGCGGCGCCGGCGGCGGACGAGTCGCCGGCACGAGTGCCGGAACAGATCCGGCAGCGGTTGGCGGTCCGCCAGCAGCTGATCGACGACGGCATCCAGCCCTATCCGGTCGGCTACGCCGTCGACACCAGCTGCGGGCAGTTGATCACCGGCAGATCGGCCGGCGTGGCCGGTCGGGTGTTGGCCGTCCGTGATCATGGCGGGATCATCTTCGCCACCGTGCAGGACGGGACCGGGCGTGGCCAACTGATGCTGACCAGGGACGGGGTCGGTGATCATCAACTGGACGCGTTCCGGCGGCAGATCGACCTCGGTGATCACCTCGGGGCTGCCGGCGAGGTGATCGTCTCCGACCGGGGTGAGGTCACCTTGTCGGTGGCGAGCTGGCAGCTGACGGCCAAGTCACTGCGACCACTGCCGGACCAGCATCGAGGACTCGCCGCCGAGACCAAGGTCCGGCAGCGTTACCTGGATCTGATCACCGATCCTGCCGCTGCCCGCCGGGTCACCGCCCGATCCGCCGCGATCCGCGCGGTCCGGGACGGCCTACTGGCACGGGGATTCCTCGAGGTTGAGACCCCGATCCTGCAGACCGTGCACGGCGGCGCCAACGCTCGGCCGTTCCACACCCACATCAATGCCTACAACCTCGACCTGTATCTACGGATCGCCCCGGAGCTGTATCTGAAGCGGCTGATGGTCGGCGGGTTGGACCGGGTGTTCGAGATCGGCCGCAACTTCCGCAACGAGGGTGCCGACGCCACCCACAATCCCGAGTTCACGATGCTGGAGGCCTATCAGGCCTACGGCGACTACACGTCGATGCGGGTGATCGCCCGACAGTTGATCATCGACGCCGCCCGCGCGGCCCTCGGCCGTACGGTCATCGCCGGTGTCGATCAGGCAGGGAATCGGCGCGAGGTCGAACTGGACACCGACTGGCCGGTGATCACCGTCAACGACGCGATCGGCGCCGCACTCGGCGAGTCGGTCACCGCCGACACCGAGCAGCAGACGTTGATCGGTTACGCCGAGCAGTTGGGGATCGCGATCGATCCGCGGTGGGGTCGTGGTGCGGTGCTGCTGGAGCTGTACGAGCATCTGGTCGAGGCCCGTACGGTCGAGCCGACCTTCTATTCCGACTTCCCGGCCGAGGTGTCGCCGCTGACCCGGCAGCATCGGGTCGACCCGCGGCTGGCCGAGCGCTGGGATCTGGTCGCCTTCGGCGCCGAGATCGGCACGGCATACTCGGAGTTGGTCGACCCGCATCTGCAGCGGGCTCGGCTGACCGCCCAGTCGCTGCAGGCGGCCGGCGGTGACCCCGAGGCAATGGAACTGGACGAGGACTTCCTGGTGGCACTGGAACACGGCATGCCGCCCAGCGGGGGACTCGGGATGGGACTGGACAGACTGGTGATGCTGCTGACCGAGAGCAACATCCGCGACGTCATCGCGTTCCCGCTGGTGCGCCCGCGAGCCGGCCGATGAACCGATCCGCCGTCGCCGTCGCCGCCGCTGCCGCCACCCGACGAGGACGCGACCCGCAGCGCACCGGCAGGGCGGCGTGGTCGGTGATCGCGGTGCTGATCCTGGTCAGCTACAACACCCGGATCTGGTGGCAGCCGCTGAACGGCGACCCGGCGATCCTGCGGGGCTACCTGTCGGAGCTCGCCGCCGCCGACCAGCCGCATCACCTGTTCTTCCGAGCCGGCGATCTGGTCGCCGCCGTGCTGATCCTGGTGACGGCGGTCACCGGGCTGGCCCGGGTCGGCCGCGGGGTCGCCCGCCGCTGGTGGGCGGCGGCCTATGCGGGGCTCACGCTGCTGGCGGCCTCGATCGCCGCCGGGGCGATCTTCCCGATGGATTGCTCGCCGTCGCTGGACCGGTCCTGCGCGGTGGCCGAACACGCCGGCGCGGTGACACCGGCGCATGACCTGCACACGCTGGCCGGTGTCGGCGTCGAGATCGGTCTGCTCGGCGCGTTGGTGGCCGGTTCGGTCGCGCTGCGTCGGGTCGGTCGACCCCGGCTCTCCTGGTTGCTGGTCGCGATGATCGTGATCGAGGTCATCGGGTTGTCGGTGATCACCGGCTTCTTCAGTTTCGGGGTCCGGGCGATCGCCTACCCACAGGTGCTGACCGTCCTGAACGCGTCGACCGCCGGTGCGCTCGCCGCACTCGGCCAGGCCGTCGCCGCCCTCCATCGGCCGCGAGGTGGTCGGTGACCGACCGGGCGGTTCCGACCGATCGGCCCGCTCCTACCGACCGGCTCGACGAGTTCGGCGGCCGTCAGGTGCGCTGGCTGCGACGTCCCGGTTCGGGTGTCCCGGTGCTGTTGCTGGGCGGCTGCGGGGTGCCGTACCCGATGTGGCACGAGGTGCTGGCCGCCAGCCCGGACGCCGACCTGATCCGGATGGATCGGCCGGGGATGTCGGGCAGCCGCTGGCCGGGCGTGCTGCCGACCCTGGCCGCCGAGGTCGGCACTCTGGCCGGTCTGATCACCGCGGTCGGCGAACCGGTGATCATCGTCGGCCATTCGATGGCCGGCCCGCACGCCGAGGCCCTGGCGCGCCGGCATCCGACGCTGGTCACCGGGATCGCCTTGCTGGACGGGAGCCTGAGCTGGCGACCACGACCCAGCCGGGCCGAGCTGGGTTGGCTGGCGGCCAGCCGACTGCTGCGGGTGCGGCCCAAGGTGCCGCTGGTGCCGGAGGTGACCGTGAAACTGCAGCGACAGCTGGCGGCGGCCCAGAGCGTACGGTCCGATCCGGAGTCGATGGCCGCTCTCAACGACACCTACCGCGATCGGCAGACGCTGGCCATGGTCGCAGCGGAGTCGGCAGCGTACGGCAGGCAGCTCACCGATCTTGCCCGGCTGCGGAGGTCCGTTCCGATGCCGGAGGTGCCGGTCCTGGTGCTGACCGCCGCCGACGGCGGACCGCGGAACTGGGTCGAGGATCAGGCCCGGCTGGCGACCCTGCTCGGCGGTCGGCAACGGGTGCTGCAGCACTGTCGCCATCTCATCATGCTGGATCGCCCCGACGCGGTCGCACAGGCGATCGCCGACCTGCAGCAGCAGGCGACGACGAACGGGTTTGGCCACCGCGGCGGGCAACCGTAGGATTGACAAGGCTCAGAATCATGTCTGGGCCCGATCAGTTCGTTCGTCTAGTTCCCGCGCCCGGCCCACGACTCTGTCCGGTCGCCTGGAGGAGTAACACTGTGCCCAGCACCGTCGAGCAGTTGAGCCCGTCGCGGGTGAAGATCACGGTCGAGGTCCCGTTCGGTGACCTCAAGCCGAACATGGACAAGGCCTACCGTGACCTCGCGTCGCAGGTGCAGATCCCCGGCTTCCGTAAGGGCAAGGTGCCGCCGCGGATCCTGGACCAGCGGTTCGGCCGCGGTGCGATCCTGTCCGAGGCGCTGAACGACGCCATCCCGGATCTCTACAACTCCGCGGTCACCGACAACAAGCTGAACCCGCTGGCTCAGCCGGAGGTCGAGGTCACCAAGCTGGAGGACGGTGACCTGGTCGAGTTCACCGCCGAGGTCGACGTCCGGCCCGAGTTCGACGTGCCGGCCTTCAACACCGTCACCGCCACCGTCGACGCGATCGAGATCAGCGACGAGGCCGTCGAGCAGCGGCTGGAGTCGCTGCGTGGCCGGTTCGGCTCGATGGAGGACGTCGACCGACCGGTCGAGGACGGCGATCACCTGACCATCGACCTGGTCGCCCGCAAGGACGGCGAGGTGCTGGAGGACGCCAACGTCTCCGACATCTCCTACGAGGTCGGCACCGGCCGGATGGTCGACGGCCTGGACGAGGCCGTCATCGGCCTGTCCGCCGGGGAGTCCAAAACCTTCACCTCGACCCTGGTCGGCGGTCCGTTGAAGGACGAGGAAGCCGAGATCGAGGTGACGGTCAAGAAGGTCCAGATCCAGGATCTGCCGGCCGCCGACGACGAGTTCGCCCAGTTGGCCAGCGAGTTCGACACCATCGAGGAACTGCGCGAGGACCAGAAGAAGGAGCTCGTGCAGACCGGTCGGGTCGAGCAGGCCAACGCCGCCCGGGACGCCGTCCTGGAGGCGCTCATCGGCCAGGTCGACGCCGAGGTCCCCGAGGGTGTGGTGAACTCCGAGATCGAGGCCCGCAAGGAGCAGATCAACAACCAGCTCGCGCAGGCCGGCCTGACCCTGGAGCGCTACCTGGAAGAGGCCGACGAGGACGACGAGGACGCTCCCAAGGACGTCGAGTCCTTCTGGGCCGACACCGAGAAGCGGGCCGCGGATGCGTTGAAGGCGCAGATGATCTTGGACAAGATCGCCGACGACCGCGAGCTCGGCGTCGAGCAGGAGGAACTGACCCAGTTCATCGTGCGTCGGGCCCAGGCCTCCGGGGTCAGCCCGGACCAGGAAGTCCAGCACATGCTGGAGCACAACCACGTGCCGGAGTACATGGGTGAGATCCGTCGCGCCAAGGTGCTGGATCTGATCATGTCCGAGGCGACGGTGACCGACAGCAACGGCGAGAAGATCGAGCTGGCCAACCTGCAGCCCGACGGCAGCATCGCCGACCCGGCCGAGCTGGCCGCCAAGGCTGCTGCCGAGGCCGCCGCGGCCTCGGAGTCGGACGACAGCGAGACCGTCGAGGGCGAGACCGTCGAGGGCGAGGAGAGCGAAGAGGCCAAGGCCTGAGCTCACCCGTACCCCACGTCGAGAACCGGATCGATCCGCAACGGATCGGTCCGGTTCTCGTTCGGTTCAGACGTCCAGGTAGAGACAGAACGGATGCCCGTCCGGGTCGAGCATCACCCGGACATCGTCCTGCGGCTGGAAGTCGGCCAACTCCGCACCCAGTGCCTGCGCGTCCTCGACCGCTGCGGCAACATCCTTGACGCCGACATCGAGATGGAACTGCATCTGCTGTTGACCTTCGGCATTGGGCCAGACCGGGCGCTGGTAGATCTTTTCCAACTGGAACGCGAGGTTGCTCCACGTGGGCTTGCCGTCGGCGTCCCGCATCGCCATCGTCACCCAGCCGGGCTCCTCGCTGGCGATCTCCCAGCCCAGCAGCGACTGATAGAAGCGGGCCAGCGCCGGCGGATCGGGACTGCCGAGCACCACGCCGAGCCAGCCGGTGAATCCACGGATACCTGCCATGGCAGTTCACGGTAGCCCGATCGGCGGCGGCTGGGAACCGCTGTCATAGGATCCCCGGGTGACCACTCCTGAGATCTCCGTACAGCTGTACTCCATCCATCCCGAGCTGGAGGCCGACCTCGACGGTTCGCTGAAGAAGCTGGCCGACATCGGGCTGAAGACGGTCGAGGCCTTCGACTTCGTACGGCGGGCCGATGAGCTGAAGGCGTCGTTCGACTCCTACGGGCTGAGCGCGCCGACCGCGCATGCAATCCTGATCGAGGACGCCGGCGTCGCGACCCCGGACGGGCTGCTCACCGTGCCGCCGCCGGAGGAGACCTTCGCCGCAGCCAACAAGCTCGGTATCCAGGTGGTGATCGACCCGTTCGTCGCGCCCGACCGCTGGGCCACCCTGGAAGACGTGCAGCGCAACGCCGCCAAGCTCAACGAGCGCGCCGCCCAGGCCAAGGAATTCGGTCTCAAGGTCGGCTACCACAACCATGATCACGAACTGACCACCAAGATCGACGGACGGCCGGTGCTGGAGGTCTTCGCCGAGTTGCTCGATCCCGAGGTGCTGCTCGAGGTCGACCTCTACTGGGCCTTCGCCGGTGGCGCCGATCTGCAAGCCCTGTTGACCAAACTGGGGGATCGGGTGATCGCCGTACACGTCAAGGACGGCCCGATGCGTCCCGGCATCAGCGCCAAGGAACTGCCCAAGGACCAGCAGCCGGCAGGCCAGGGCGACGTCCCGCTGGCCGAGGTACTCACCGCCGGCCTGCACATCCCGTACGCCGTTATCGAGTACGACCACTACGAAGGCGACACCTTCGAAGCCATCGCAGAGAGCTACAAGTTCCTCACCGACACCCTCAAGTAACCCCGACTTGACCGAGCAGATTGCTGTCCTGGAACCCAATCCACAGCAATCCGCTCGGTCAAGTTGTTTCCGGCCACGCTCTGGGGTCCAGGAGCCAGCGGTCGTGGGTGCGGTTGCGGTTCAGGCCGCGACGGTGGCCGTCCTGCATCCGGCGGATGAGTTGGCGGCGGTGGTGGGGTCGTAGGTCCAGACTGTCCGAACGCACCACGGTGACGCCGACCGACTCGAAGCGTTCCTCGCGGATGTTGTCCTTGCGGTGCTGCTCGCGATCTCGATGCTGCGCACCGTCGAACTCGGTCGCCAGCGCAGCATCCGGATCGAACAGGTCTGGATGGCCGATCAGGATGCCGTCGTCATCGAACACCCGCACGTTGAGCAGCGGTGGTGGCAACCCCGCCTCGACTTCGTAGCAGTACCTGAGCCGAGACTCCCGCGGGCTCCACACGTTCGTACGCGCCAGGTCGAGTGCGGCTCGAGCCTGCTCCAGTCCATGCACCGCACGCAGGGAGGTCAATCGTTCTCGCAGTGCCCGGAGGCTGACCTGCCGGAAGTGCAACATCGCGTCGAGAAAGACGACAGCATCCTCGACCGTTGTAGCCCACCTCGCTCCGTCGACCGCAGTCGATAGTGGGGGAGTGACGGGGATACCGTGTCGGACCCTCGAGCTGATCGGCCCTATGGTGAAGTGGTAGCGCAGCAGATCGTGGCTACGCCGTTTGGCGGAAGTCAGCACGTCGACCGGCTCCGCGTGGTCGCCCGTCAGCCCCTTGCCGTCGAGCCAGTCCACCCCACAGACGTACGCCGCCGCCCAGCCCGCGATGACCGATCCGGGTGGCAGCAGCGCAGCAGCGTTGAGGATCCGTTGCGCGGTGCTGTCCGTCGGCTCCGGGGCAGGGACGTAGAGGCCGTTTCGCACCCGATGCCAGGAGGGCCCTCGGATCCTGCCCGGTGAGATCCCCGAACCTCTGAGGTCCGACGCCAGTGCGGGCGGCGCAGCCACCTCCAACTCCTCCTCGAACCGGGACACACGCCAACCTTGACCCAGTCGACATGGGTTGCCCGAGGGTTATCCACACCCGAACTTGCCCGAGCAGATTGTTCCGAAATCGCTGACCCAGCAGCAATCTCCTCGGTCAAGCCTGGTGAAGCGAGGGGTGGGTCAGGCCAGGGCCTGGTCCAGGTCCTGGGTGAGGTCCTCGGGTGTGGTCTTCGGGCTGTACCTCTTGACCAGGTTGCCGTCCCGGTCCAGCAGGAACTTGGCGAAGTTCCACTCGATGTCGGGGCCGTTCTCACCGGGCTGGGTCTCGGTCAGCCACTGATAGAGCGGGTGCGCGCCGGGGCCGTTCACCTCGATCTTGGCGAACATCGGGAAGCTGACACCGTAGTTCAGCTCGCAGAAGTCGGCGATCTCGGCCTCCGAGCCGGGCTCCTGGTGGCCGAACTGGTCACACGGGAAGCCCAAGATCACCAGCCCCCGGTCGGCGTAGTTCTCGTACAGCTTCTGCAATCCGGCGTACTGCGGGGTGAGCCCGCACTGCGATGCGGTGTTGACGACCAGGACCACCTTGCCCTGGTAGCTCCCGAGGTCCACCTGCTCACCGGTGATCTTGGTCGCCGAGAAGTTCGAAAGGACAGTCATTCGGCGAGCCTACGCCGTGCGCCCTGAGCGAACAGCGGGGGACAGCCCTCAGTTTCGACGGTCCCGGACGGTAAGTTCGCACCTGTGAACGCACTACCTGAGATGTCCGTACCCAAGATGGCTGGGTCCCCCAACGGCGGCTTCGGCCTGGACGACAACGTCTACCAGTCCCTGCTCGCCAATCGGATCATCTTCCTCGGGTCCGAGGTCAAGGATGAGAACTCCAACGCGATCTGCGCGCAGATGCTGCTGCTCAACGCCGAAGATCCGCACAAGGACATCTGGCTCTACATCAACTCCCCGGGTGGCTCGGTCGACTCCGGGATGGCGATCTACGACACCATGCAGTGGATCTCCAACGACGTCGCCACCGTCTCGATGGGTCTGGCCGCGTCGATGGGGCAGTTCCTGCTCTGCGCCGGCACCAAGGGCAAGCGCTACGCGCTGCCGCACAGCCGGATCATGATGCACCAGCCGTCCGGTGGTCTCGGCGGCACCGCCTCCGACATCCGGATCCAGGCCGAGCAGTCGCTGCACATCAAGAACGTGATGCAGAACCTGATCGCCGAGCACACCGGCCAGCCGCTGTCCCAGATCGAGGCCGACTCGGATCGGGACCGCTGGTTCACCGCCCAGCAGGCGCTGGAGTACGGCCAGATCGACCATGTCTTCCACTCGGCGTCGCAGATCAGCGGCTCCGACGCACCGAACCAGTGAAGGAGTTCCAGGTGACCGACCAGAACACCATGCCGTCGGGTCTGGCAGCGCCCTCGCTGTCTCCGCGGATGGAGTATTACATCCCGCAATGGGAGGAACGCACCTCCTACGGCATGCGCCGGATCGATCCGTACACCAAGCTCTTCGAGGACCGGATCATCTTCCTCGGCACGCCGATCAGCGACGACATCGCCAACGCGGTGATGGCCCAGCTGCTCTGCCTGCAGTCGATGGATTCCGAGCGCGACATCGACATCTACATCAACTCGCCGGGTGGGTCGTTCACCGCGTTGACCGCGATCTACGACACCATGCGCTACATCAAGCCCAACGTTCGTACGGTGTGCCTGGGGCAGGCCGCCTCGGCTGCCGCGGTGATCCTGGCCGCCGGCACCAAGGGCAAGCGGCTCGCCCTGCCGAACAGCCGGATCCTGATCCACCAGCCCGCGACCGAAGGGGCGTACGGGCAGTCCTCGGACCTGGAGATCCAGGCCAAGGAGATCATGCGGATCCGCGAGCTAATGGAGGGCATGTTGTCCTCCGATACCGGCAAGGACGCCACCGAGGTCAGCAAGGACATCGAGCGGGACAAGTACCTGACGGCCGAGGAGGCCAAGGAGTACGGGATCATCGACGACATCCTGACCTCGCTGAAGGACGTCGAGACCGCCTGATCCGTGCGGGTCCGTCGCCGCCCGGCGCGGCGACGGGCCCGGGATCCGGGGCAGGGGCGAAAATCCTGTCCAAGCACGGAACGCCGGGTTAGGGTTGGAAACTCAGTAACACAAGGAGGCGGCATGGCTCGGATCGGAGAGAGCGGCGACCTGCTGAAGTGCTCGTTCTGCGGAAAGAGCCAGAAGCAGGTGAAGAAGCTCATCGCGGGTCCGGGCGTCTACATCTGCGACGAGTGCATCGATCTGTGCAACGAGATCCTCGAGGAGGAGTTCTCCGAGAGCGCCGATGCCCGGACGTTGGATGAGCTGCCGAAGCCGATCCAGATCCGCCAGTTCCTCGATCAGTACGTGATCGGCCAGGACAGCGCCAAGCGCGCCCTGGCCGTCGCCGTCTACAACCACTACAAGCGGGTGCAGGCTGCGCAGGCCGCCGGCCATTCCGCCCGCCGCGCCGAGGATGACGGCGTCGAGCTGGGCAAGTCCAACATCCTGCTGATCGGCCCCACCGGCAGCGGCAAGACCTATCTGGCCCAGACCCTGGCCAAGATGCTCAACGTCCCGTTCGCGATCGCCGACGCGACCGCGCTCACCGAGGCCGGCTACGTCGGCGAGGACGTGGAGAACATCCTGCTGAAGCTGATCCAGGCCGCCGACTTCGACGTCAAGAAGGCCGAGACCGGGATCATCTACATCGACGAGATCGACAAGATCGCCCGCAAGGGTGAAAACCCGTCGATCACCCGGGACGTGTCCGGCGAGGGTGTGCAGCAGGCGCTGCTGAAGATCCTCGAGGGCACCACCGCCAGCGTGCCGCCGCAGGGTGGTCGCAAGCATCCGCATCAGGACTTCATCCAGATCGACACCGGCAACGTGCTGTTCATCGTCGGCGGCGCCTTCGCCGGACTGGATCACATCATCGACGCCCGGGTCGGCAAGCGGCCGCTCGGCTTCAACAACGACGTCGAGTCCCGCAAACCCGCCTCGGACGATCCGTTCGCCGACGTCCGTCCCGAGGACCTGGTCAAATTCGGTCTGATCCCCGAATTCATCGGCCGGCTGCCGATGATCTCCAGTGTCAGCCCGCTGGACCGGGACGCGCTGATCCGGATCCTGGTCGAGCCGAAGAATGCCCTGACCCGCCAGTTCAAGAAGCTGTTCGAGATCGACGGCGTCGAGCTGGAATTCACCGACGAGGCGATCGAGGCGATCGCCGACCTGGCGCTGCTTCGCGGCACCGGCGCTCGTGGACTGCGCGCGATCCTCGAGGAGGTGCTGCTCGGCGTGATGTACGACGTGCCGAGCCGCGAGGACGTCGCTCAGGTGATCATCACCGCCGAGGTCGTCAACGACTCGGTGCTGCCGACCCTGGTGCCGCGGGACAAGCTCGCCAAGCGCGAGCGCCGCGAGAAGTCCGCCTGATCACCCTTCGACAAGCTCAGGGTCCTTCGACAAGCTCAGGGTCCCGGCGGCGCAGCCAATGCGCCAGCAACGCCGGGACCAGCCCGGTGCCGATCAACGCCAGTGTCGGCACTCTGCTGAGCAGCAACAACCAGGTGAGCATGATCACCACCGTGCCGGCGACGTGCAGCGGCTGCCGGGTCAGCCGGCGATAGGACGCCGACAGCCACCGGCGAACGCCTTGATCACCGGCGACCGTCACGGCCAGCCCACACAGGTAGCCACCGATCAGTAGCCCGGAGACCACGATCAGCACGACCAACGCAACGACCGCCGCCGGGCCGTCGGCGGCGTACCAGAACAAGATGCTGATCATGATCATCGCAGCGGCGACGTCGATCGCGAGCCCGATCAGGAGATAGCGCCGGATCGCCCCCGGCAACTCGGCGACGAAGGTCCGGAACACCGCGTTCTCGTGCTCGTCGAGGATGGCCTGCACGGTGCGTTGCAACGCCACCGCGGCCGGCACGATCAGCACCACCGTCAGCGCGCAGCAGACGAAGACCAACTGGGCCACCAGCAGGTTGCCGACCGGAGTCACCCACTCCAGGAAACGGCGGCCGCGCTTGTTCACCCCTCGATGATGTGACGTTGGCTACCTTTCTGGCAAATTATGGCAAACGGTTGTTCAGCGTTTGACCCGGCCGATCCGACCTGCCTACCGTCCATCGAAACCGACGAGTCGAGGGAGACGGGTTGTCACCGGGCAGATCGAGAAGACCGGCAGTTCTTGCGTTGCTGATGGTGCTGCTGCTGGCGATGGCAGGCTGTGGTGGATCGCCGATCGACGCCGACACCGACGGCGTCCCGCCGGCGCAGGCGACCGGCACACTGCGCGTGCTGATGCCGTCCTATCCGGCCAGCAACGAGGGCAAGGCGGCATTCGCGAAGGTCGCCGAGCGGTTCAATCGGATCTACCCGAAGATGAAGGTCGAGCCGGACTACGCCACCTACTCCAACCTGAACGAGAAGATCTCCACCTCGATCGCGGCCGGCATCCCGTACGACGTGATGGTGGTCGGAGTCGGATGGGTGCCGCCGTTCGCGGCCAAGCGGATCTTCGCCGACCTGTCCCAGTTCGGGGTCGACGGCCCGGCCCTGAAGAAGCGGACCGTGCCGGCGCTGGCACCCACCGCGATGTATGACGGCAACGTGTACGGCATCCCGTTGGTCGCCGACGCCCGCGCGATGGCGCTGCGCAAGAGTGCGTTCCGCGACGCCGGCCTCGACCCGGACGACCCGCCGCAGACGATGGCCGAGCTCAAGACGGCGGCCGAGAAGCTGACCCGGCGGAACAAGGCGGGCACGATCACCCGGCCCGGATTCGACTTCCATCCCGGCGACGGCGGCAGCTACCGGCAGATCTACCTGACACTGCTGAAGGCGACCGGCACCTCGCTGTACCGGGGGACCGAACCCAACTTCGACAACCCCAAGGGTGTCCAGACCCTGAACTGGATCAAGTCCATGATCGGCCCGACCCAGGTCTACGGCCAGGTGACGGCCTCGGAGGATCCGATGGTCTACACCGGTGACGCCGCGATGGGCGTGACCGGCGGCGCGATCGACTGCTCGGCCGACGGTCTGGGCGCCGAGAACTGCGATGACATGGAGTACTTCCTGCCCGACGACGGCGAGCCCAGCGAGTTCGTCGGCGGTGACATCGCAGCCGTCGGCACCCGCAGCAAACATTCCGAAGCGGCCTGGGCGTTCATCCAGCAACTGACCCAGAAGGGGTCGCTGGACGAGTTGGCCGAGCTGAATCAGAAGCTGCCGGCCTACGCCGACGTCCAGGACTCGCCGCAGGCGAAGTCCAATCCGCTCAGCCACTATCTGGCGGCGCACCTGAACGACGTCGCCTACGAGGGCGGTCCGGTCAACTGGCTCGACCTGCGGCCCAAGTTCGACGCCAAGCTGAGCCAGGCGATCCTCGGCCAGAAGCCGAGCGAGGACGTCCTGGCCGAGCTGGCCGAGCAGTCCCAGTCCACGGTCGGAGGTAACTGACGATGGCAACGTTGACCGCCGAGCGCACCGGCGCCGACACTGCGGTCCGGCCGGCCAAGCGGCGCAGCCTCGACCGAGGGCAGGTGCGAGCCGGCTGGCTGCTGCTCGCCCCGGCGTTGCTGCACTCCGCGATCTTCATCGTGATCCCCACCATCGCCGCGATCGTGCTCAGCTTCACCGACTACAGCTTCGGTGACACCTGGTCCTGGGTTGGTCTGGCCAACTACGGCCGGCTCTTCGGCGACGAGGACTTCCTGGCCTCGCTGTGGCACACCGTCGTCTACTCGATCGTCGTCGTCCCGATTTCGATGGCGCTGGCGCTGATCATCGCGATCGGGCTGAATCAGAAGATCCGCGGGCTGGCGATCTTTCGGACCGCCTTCTACATCCCGACCGTCACCGCCACCGTTGCCGTCGCGACCATCTGGATGTGGATCTTCAATCCGGGATCCGGTCTGGCCAACGGCGTGCTGAGCCTGTTCGGTCTGGCGCCGGCGCAATGGCTGGCCGGCCCCGACTCGGCACTGCCATCGCTGATGATCATCGGCATCTGGCAGGGGCTCGGCGCAAAGATGATCATCTATCTGGCCGCCCTGCAGGGTGTTTCCAGCGACCTGATGGAGGCGGCGAACCTGGATGGTGCCGGCCGCTGGCAGCGCTTCCGCAATGTCACCTGGCCGTCACTGGCGCCGGTCCAGTTCTTCGTCCTGGTCACCTCGATCGTCGGCACCTTCCAAGTGTTCGATCTGGTGTATGTCACCACCCAGGGCGGACCCGGCACGGCGACCCGGGTGTTGGTCTTCGACATCTACACCAGGGCCTTCCAATCGTTGCAGCTCGGCATGGCGGCCGCCGAGACGGTGATGATGATGATCTTGATCGGGGCGTTCATCATGATCGGCCGGCTGAGCCAGAGGGACAACTGAGATGGCAACACAACGCAACCGGCCGACCGCCGGCCGGATCGTTCTCTACGTCGTGTTGGCGCTGGGTGGACTGGCGATGATCACGCCGTTCATCTGGATGGTGCTGACCTCGCTGAAGAGTGAGGGCGAGGTCGCGACCTTCAGCTGGCTGCCCGATCAGCTGCGCTGGCACAACTACGTGGAGGCGATGCAGACCGCGCCGTTCGCTCGCTACTTCCGCAACAGCCTGATCATCGCGCTCGGCGAAACCGCGTTCACCCTGGTGATCTGCACGATGGCCGGCTACGCACTGGCCAAGCTGCCGATCAAGGGGGCGAAGGGGCTGCTGGCCTACTTCATCGCGCTGATGACCGTTCCGTTCCAGATCATCCTGGTGCCGCTGTTCATGGTGGTGAAATCGATACCGCTGGCCGGCGGCAACAATCTGCTCGGACAGGGCGGGATCGGCTGGCTCAACTCCTGGTGGGGTCTGATCATCCCGCTCGGCGCGGCGCCGCTGTTCACCTTCCTGGCGCGCCAGTTCTACGTGTCGCTGCCCGGTGAGCTCGCCCAGGCGGCACGGGTGGACGGCCTGGGCGAGTTCGGCATCTTCCTGCGGATCATGACCCCGCTGATCAAACCGGCACTGATCACCATCGCCGTGTTCCAGGTCGAGGCGGCCTGGAACGGGTTCCTGTGGCCCCTGATGATCACCACCTCCGACTCGCTGCGCCCGCTGCAGCTCGGACTGGCGACCTTCACCCAGGACCCATCCAACATCCAGTGGCCCTACCTGATGGCCGGCACCACGCTCGCCACGCTGCCGATGATCGTGATGTTCGTCATCGCCCAGCGCCGGTTCGTCGAGGGGATGGCGAACGTCGGCGTGAAGGGCTGAGCACTCCCGGCCTTGTTCGGATAACGGTTTCTCCAGCGGTCCTGGAAAATTCGGGCAAACCCTTGCCAAACGCGCGGCTGCCGGTCATCGTATGACGAGCGGAGCGCATCGATGCGCCGTTTTGTGTGTGAAACAAGCAGATTTCGGTCGGTTTGCACCTTCGAGGGAGCAGGTGGTCAGGTGGGCCAGACAAGTGTGACCCAGCCCGTTCGGGAAGCGGTTACCGCCGCCTCGGAGGACTCGGCGGACACTCCGACCGGCAGTCGCTTCCGTCGCCTGATGCACCGGCTGTCGCGGGACAAGTTGCTGGTCGGGATCGGGTTGCCGGGCGCTCTGGTGCTGATCGCGTTCCAGTATCTTCCGCTGCTGGGCAATGTGATCGCGTTCCAGGACTATCAGCCGTATCTGGGGATCACCGAGGCGCCGTTCGTCGGGTTGGCGAACTTCTCGTTCCTCTGGGACGGCAATGCCGCGTTCCTGAACGCGTTGCTGAACACGCTGGTGCTGACGGTGATCCAGACGGTGTTGGTGTTCCCGGTCCCGCTGGTGCTGGCGTTGCTGCTGAACAGTCTTGCCGGTGAGAATCTGAAGCGGCTGTTGCAGTCGATCCTCTATCTTCCGCACTTCTTGAGCTGGGTGATCGTGGTCGCGCTGTTCCAGCAGATGCTGGGCAACGCGGGCATGTTGAACACGTTCCTGATCCAGAACGGGTTGCCGCAGTTCCACGTGATCGGCGTCCCGGAGTTGTTCAAGGGTCTGATCACGACCCAGGCGATCTGGAAGGACGCCGGCTGGGGGACCATCATCTTCCTGGCCGCGCTGTCCCAGGTCGACCAGCAGCTGTACGAGGCGGCCGCCGTCGACGGAGCCGGGCCGTGGAAGCGGCTGTGGCACGTGACACTGCCGGCCTTGAAGGGGCTGTTCATCCTGCTGCTGATCCTGCGGTTGGGCAACAGCCTGTCGGTCGGCTTCGAGCAGATCATCCTGCAGCAGGGTCCGGTCGGGTTGGAGGCCAGTGAGGTGCTGGACACCTGGGTCTACAACAACGGCATCATCGGCGGCAATTGGGGCATGTCGGCGGCCGCTGGTCTGGTGAAGAGCGTGGTCGGTGTGCTGTTGGTGATCGGTGCGAACAAGTTGGCCCACGTCTTCGGAGAGCGGGGGGTGTACGAGAAGTGACCACCATCGAGGCAGCCGAACACGAAGCCGGGCAGGCGTCGCGCAAGCGCAGCAAGCGTCCACCGTGGATGGAGAGCCCGAATCCGCTGGTGCAGATCGCCAAGGCGATCGCGTTGGGGATCTCGGTGTTGTTGGTGATCATCCCGTTCTGGTCGGTGCTGGCGACGTCGTTCGCCGATCAGGCCACGATCAACAAGTCCGCCGGCGGGATGGTGATGTGGACCAGTTCGCCGTCGCTGGCGGCGTACAAGGCGGTCTTGGGCGGCGGTGTGGTGACCCGGGCGATGATCATCTCGATCGCGATCACTGTGGTTGGCACGCTGCTGTCGCTGGCCGCCACCGCCGGGCTGGCCTACTGGCTGTCCCGGAAGTCGTTCGGTTCCAAACCGGTGTTGTTGCTGGTGCTGGGCGCGGTGCTGTTCAGCCCGGGTCTGATCCCCAGTTATCTGGTGGTCAAGCAGTTCGGACTGCTGGACTCCTGGTGGTCGCTGATCCTGCCGGTGATGGTGAACGCGTTCAACGTGATCGTGATGCGCGCCTTCTTCCAGGAGTTGCCGCAGGAGCTGTTCGAGTCCGCGGCGATCGACGGGGCGTCCAGTCTGACGATCCTGTCCCGGATCGTGCTGCCGCTGTCGAAGGCGGTGCTCGCGGTGATCGGGTTGTTCTACGCGGTCGCCTACTGGAACGCGTTTTTCAATGCGCTGCTGTACATCCAGACCACCGACAAGTGGCCGATGGCGTTGGTGCTGCGGACCTTCGTGGTCAATCAGACGACGATCGGCGGTGATCAGGTCGGGATGTCGGAGGTGATGCCGCCGCAGTTGCCGCTGCAGATGGCGATCCTGGTGATCGCGATCGTGCCGATCCTGATCGTCTACCCGTTCCTGCAGCGGCACTTCGCCAAGGGCGTGATGATCGGCGCGGTCAAGGGCTGATCCTGTGCGACGCGCAACGGCGTCGGGTGCCGTGCGCGAAAACCTGCTTCACCCCGTCGGAGTGCACCGACGGACAGTTCAAGGAGGAATTGTGTCGATCTTCACCAAGCCCCGGGTCACCCGCCGATCGCTGTTGGCGGCCACCGGCGGCGCAGCGCTGTTGGCGGGCAGTGGATCCCTCAGCGGTTGCGGCGCGAGCAAGACAGCTGAGAACAACACCGCGGCCAAGAACGAGGCGGTGAAGCTGCCCAGCTACATCCCGTACACGGCGATCAAGCCGGACCTGCCGGGCACCAAGGAAGGCGTCGACAACGCGTTCCGGACCTGGCCGACCGACAATCCGAAGTCGGTGCCGGAGAAGCCGGGCACCGGCAAGGAGTCGCTGTCAGCGATGGCCGACATCTACTACGCGGTGCCGCCCGGCCCGGACAAGAACAGCTACTGGGCGGGCCTGAACGAGCGGATGGGCATCGACCTCAAGATCCAGATGGTCGGCAACGCCGACTACAGTCAGAAGTTCGCCACCACGATCGCCGGCTCGGAGCTTCCGGATGTGCTCCGGATGCTGGAAGTGGCCAACTTCCCTTCCCTGCTGGACAAGCGCTTCACGCCGCTGGACGAACACCTCGCTGGGGATGCCATCAAGGAGTATCCGAACCTGGCGAACATTCCCACCCGGACCTGGAAGTCGGCGATCTACAACGGCAAGATCTACGGCATCCCGATCCCGCGCGGCGCGATCGGCAGCTACAACTTCATCCGTCAGGATCTGTTCGACGCCAAGGGGCTGCCGAGTGACCCGAAGGGTTACGACGAATTCATCAAGGTCACGAAGGAACTCACCGACCCGAAGAAGCGCCGATGGGCGTTCAGCCTGATCAACCAGCCGCGGCAGGTCCTCGGCCGGATGAACGGTGAGCCGAACGGCTGGCGTTACGAGAACGACAAGCTCACCAACACCTACGAGACCGAAGAGTACAAGCAGACCGTCACCGATCTGATCGCAATGTGGAAGAGCGGCGTCATCCACCCCGACGCCTTCGACACCGCGCAGCCGTTCAAGCAGCTGTTCAATGCCGGCACCTGTGCGATCAATGCTCACGACGGCTACCCGGGCTGGATCCAGTACATCCTGGACAATGAATCGACTCCGGGCTTCAAGTTGGGGCTGATGCCGGTCTACAACCGGGACGGCTCCGAGCTGGCACATTGGGATTTCGGCTCCGGCGTCTACTCGTTCACCGCGCTGAAGAAGCAGGACAGCCCGGACAAGATCAAGACGATCCTGCGGATGCTGAATTACCTGGCGGCTCCGTTCGGCACCGAGGAGTACCTCTACCGGCTGTACGGCAAGGAAGGTGTCGACCACACGATGAAGGACGGCAACCCGGTGCTGACCAAGACAGGGACCGCCAACACGGTGATCCCGGTGCGTTATCTCGCCGATGCGCCGTACACGATCTACGTGCCCGGTCGGCCGCAGGACGCCGACACCCAACACAAGTACCAGTCGCTGGAGATCCCGACCGGCATCTCCAATCCGACCGTCGGGCTGTTCTCCAACGCCAAGGCCAGCAAGAATGCCACCATCGACAAGAACTTCAACGACGGCATCAACCAGGTCATCCAGGGTCGCAAGCCGCTGTCCGAGCTGGACAGCCTGTTGAGCGCCTGGAAGTCCGGCGGCGGTGATGAGATGCGCAAGGAATACCAGGACCAGCTGCAGAAGAACGGCGGGCCGAGCTGACCGTGGATGACAGACAGCAGCTGGAATCCTTTGCCGACAAGGCGTTCCTGGCGCTGCGACCGTTCGCGACGGCCGGGCATGCTCGGTTCGAGCTGCCCGGCCCGTCGTCCCATGCCGGGCCGATCAGTGACGGACTGGAGGCGTTCGCCCGGTCCTTCCTCGGGGTCGGCTACCGGCTGGCCGGAGTCGATCCGGACCAGCCGGGCGGTGATGATCACGATCATGCCGGCTGGTATGCCGCGGGCCTGATCGCCGGCACCGACCCGGATTCGGCTGAACGCTGGCCTGCGCTGACCGAGATCGCCCAGTCCCGTGTCGAAGCGGCCGCGATCGCGATCGCGCTGCACGAGAGTCGATCATGGATCTGGGATCGGCTCGACGACGGCGCCCGGCAACGGATCGTGGACTGGCTGGCGCCGAGCGCCACCGTGCGCTACGGCGACAACAACTGGTTGTGGTTCTGCAACGTCACCCAGGCGTTCCTGCGATCGGTCGGTGGACCGTACGACCAACAGCTGATCGACGACAACATCGCCCGGCTGGACAGCTGGTATCTCGGCGATGTGGACGGCCGCGGCGGTTGGTATCGAGACGGACCGCAGGGGACCGTCGATTGGTACAACGGCTGGGTGATGCAGCTGTTCTCATTGTGGTATTGCCGGATGTCGGCCGGTGAGCCCGGGGTCGAGGCACTGCTGGAACGCTATCGGCCCCGGTTGTCCGACTACGTCGACCGGCTGCCGGGACTGTGGGGCGGCGACGGTGCGCCGTTGTTCCAGGGAAGATCGCTGATCTACCGCTACGCGACCGCCGGCGCGGCCTGGGCGGGCGCGATCTTCGATGCGGCCACCGTGGGTGCCGGACGGTTGCGGCGGCTGGGGTTGCAGACGGTCCGCTACTTCGCCGACCGGGGCGCCTTCGACGACAGCGGACTGCTCAGCATGGGCTGGCTCGGCCGCCACGAATCGATGCGTCAGCCCTACTCCGGTCCGGGATCGCCGTACTGGGCGAGTCACGGGCTGGCGGGCCTGGTACTACCGGCCGACGATTCCTTCTGGTCAGCTCCTGACGAACCACTGCCGGTCGATCAAGGGGACACCACCGATGTGATCGCTCAGCCAGGCTGGCTGGTCTCCGGCACCCGGGCCGACGGCATCGTCCGGATCGCCAATCACGGTGTTGATCATGGCGGTGACCGTGAGGATCCGCTCTACAACCGGCTGGCCTATTCGACCGCGACCGCTCCGGTCGAGTCCGCGGCCGACGTGGCCGACAACCAGGTGATGCTGACCGGTCCCGCCGGCGCGACCACCCGGGTCGGCTTCGAGCGACTCGACTTCGACGCCGAACAGGGGATAGCAGGTAGCAGTTGGGGCCCGATCAGCTGCTGGTCGGTGATCGACTCGGGCGTCGAGGTGCGGGCGGTCCGGTTGGCGGCGACGGCCGATCTGACCGGTCAACGCTTGGTGATCTCCGGCTATGCGATTCCGCAGTATCCACAGCCCGGCGCCCGGCAGCAGCTGCGGTCCGAGGTCCGCAGCCTGCTGGGCGACGTCTCGGCGCGGACGGTCATCCACTCCGGGGCCAACGCGTTCGGCTCGGGGCTGATGATCAACTACCTCGCGATCGAAGATCCCGAGCCGGACCGCTGGTACGTGGTAGCGGTATCGCTGACCGAGTCCACCGAGGAGCCGGCCTGGCCGACAGCCGCGATCTCCGACGACCAACGGCTCCACCTGACCTGGCAGGATCGGGTCACCGTGGTCGGGTAGGTTGGGCGATCATGTCCTGGAACTTCGTCCTCGCCGACTCCCTGGAAACCGTTCGACCGACCGTCGAACCGCGTCCGATCAATCGCGACATCTCCCGCTCGGTGTTCTTGGCCGAGACCTACTCCTTCCAGCTGGCGTTCCGGCCGCCGGCGACGGCGCGCCGGACCAGTGACGCGATCAAGATCACGGTGGCCGGTGCCGCTGCCGAGCACACCACCTTGTATGCCGTCGACCTGGTGCCGGCCACCCTGCCGGCCTTTCCCGATCATGACGATAACTACCTGTTCGACAGCCCCGGCCTGTATCCCGATCCGTTGGTCGTATCGACCGACGGCCTCGTGGAGCCGCTGGTCGGGCACTGGCGCAGCGTCTGGTTCGACGTGCGGGTGGACGAGCTCCCGCGATCGGTCACCGATGCCGCGGATCTGGATCTCCGGCTGACGGTGCAGCACGCCGGCAGCGACGAGCAGCTGTATCGCGACGAGTTGACGGTCACCGTGATCAACCAACGCCTTCCGGCCCTGGACATCGTCAACACCCAGTGGTTGCACGCCGACTGTCTGCTCGACTACTACGGCGGCAGCGCCTTCGACGATGATCACTGGCGGGCGATCGACTCGTTCGTCGGCAGCGCGGCCAGGATGGGCATCAACGGCCTGCTGACCCCGATCTGGACACCGCCGCTGGACACCGCGGTCGGCACCCGGCGCACGCCGGTCCAGCTGGTCGGCATCAGCCGACGGGGCGAGGACTACACCTTCGACTTCACCGATCTCGAACGCTGGTTGGAGATCCTGGCCCGGCACGGCATCGAGTACGTCGAGCTGGCCCACCTGTTCACCCAGTGGGGTGCCCGAGCGACCCCCGCCATCGACGCGGAGGTGGACGGCGAACTCCGCCAGATCTTCGGCTGGGACGTCCGGGCCACCGATCCGTCCTATCGGCACTTCCTGGAGCAGTTCATCCCGGCGTTGCAGCAGCTGCTAACCGATCGCTGGGATCCGGCCAAGGTGATCTATCACATCTCCGACGAGCCGTCCCGTGATCATCTCGACGACTACCGTGCCGCCCGCGCGGTCGTGGAGGACCTGCTGGTCGGTTGCCTGATCGCCGACGCGTTGAGCGACTACGACTTCTACACCCAGGGTGTGGTCAAGCAGCCGATCGTCGCCACCAACCACGCCGAGCCGTTCCTGGCCGGCGGCGTACGACGCCCGTGGCTGTATTACTGCGTCAGCCAGAACAAGATCGTCGCCAACCGGTTCATCGCGATGCCACCGGCCCGGCATCGGGTGATCGGGCAGCAGCTGTTCGCCGCCGACGCCGGCGGGTTCCTGCACTGGGGCTTCAACTTCTACAACAGCCAGCATTCGCGGTCAGCGGTCAACCCGTACGCCGACACCTGCGCCGACAACGCGTTCCCGGCCGGCGATCCGTTCATCGTCTACCCCGGACCGGATCGGCAGGTCCGCGAGTCGACCCGGCATCGGGTCGCCGCGCAGGCGATCAACGATCATCGGGCGCTGCAGCTGGTGCGTGATCAACTCGGCCGTGCAGCCGCGCTGGAGTTGATCGATCCCGATCGGACCCTCAGCCTGACCGAGTATCCGACCGATGCCGATCACTACCTGGCGACCCGGGAACGGATCAACGAGGCCGTACGACGCCGCTGACCGCCGGCTCCGGTCGGTGCACCCCCCGCGGCTTGTAGCCGAGTTCACCGGCCACGCCGACGGTGTCGGACAACAGCCAGATGATGCTCAGCCACATCTCGGTGCCCTGCAGACCGGGAACGGTCGCCGGCGCCGATGCGGCCGCCGGTGAGGGTGCCTGGAATCCGAAGCCCTGCTCGGGAGTCCAGTGCCCGAGCGCATCGGACAGCAAGGACGAGGCCAGGGCGACCACGTCCTCGCGTCGGTAGTCGGTCTGCCGGCCGGCCAACCAGAGCGGATGGATGACGTCCAGCACGTTGCAGGCGTTCTGCCGGTCGCGCGCGAAGTAGCGCTGCACCCGGGCATGGGTGAGGACGGTGTCGATCACCCGCTCCGGATGCGGCAACGGCAGCCCGAACTGTGCGTAGGTGCCACGGGACGCGCGGTAGAAGCCGTTGACGACCTGCAACAGGTCTTCGCCGTCGCGTCCGCCCCACATCCCGGTGCGCGGGTCGACCCGAAGGGCCAGTGCACCCCAGAGCGCCTCGACCGTTCCGGGGCGACCTCGCTCGTCGCGCGTCAGATTCCACCGCAGTGCGGTGCCGAGCGCATCGATGTAGTGTCCCGCACTCCAGGCCTTCTCCTGCCAGGGAAGGGAATCCAGGAATTCCAGCAGTTCCGCCGGCTCCGCGTCGGCGACCGCCCGTACGGGGTGTTCGAAGCCGGAGCCGAGCACGTCCAGGGCGTAGCCGACAGCCAGGATGTGGTAGGCGCTGTCGCGGTCCCAGAGCCCGACCAGTCCCGACCGCGGGGCGGGCCCCGGCCTGCCGTCGGGCTCGATCTCGGGCAGCAGCCCGGAGTCCGGATCCTGCAGCCTTCGCAGCCGATCGAGTTGGTCGGCTGCCGGAAGTTGGGATGGTGCCGCGCCGGTCAGCAGATCGGCGACCTCGATCGCGTCACACTGCGGACGGACCTTGATCGGGCCACCCGGTTTGTCGGTGAACCAACCGGAATCGCCGTCCCAGTAGCGATCCAGGACGGCGGCCGCCTCCGAACGAGCCCGTTCGGCGAACGCCTTCACCCGACCGGCAAGATCACCGCTGGCGGTCGGCGTCGGCTGCTCGTTCGCCTCCTCGACGGGCGGCACCCGCCAGCGCAGCAGTCGTGCCGGATTGCCACCGACCACGGCGCCGGCCGGTACGTCCTTGACCACCACGGCGCCGGCGGCGATCATCGCCTTGTCACCGATGGTGACGCCGTCCACGATCACCACCTGGGAGCCGATCCAGACGTCGGAGCCGATGTTGACGCCGACGGTGGAGATCGGCTGCCGGAAGACCTCGGTGTCGGGATCGGACATGGTGTGGTTGAAGCCCAGGATCGACGTATGGGCACCGATCCGGACAGCGTCGCCCATGGTGATCTTGCCCCGGACCACGGTGAACGTGTTGATCGTGCAGTCCCGGCCCATGATCACCTCGCCGGACAGGTAGGCGTGGCCGGCGATGTAGGAACGGTCGCCGAGCCGCAGCACGTCGTTCTGCACCGCGGCGGCTTCACTGACGAAGCAGCGCTCACCGAACTGCCAGTCCGGATGTGCTGCCGTCAAACGCCGCTGGTGATCCAGCTGGCGGTCCCGAGCCCGGTCATCGGCTCGGGACCAGAATCCCCAGGGTGAGAAGTCGAAGTAGGACTGGTCCAGTGCGGCGGCGTCGACGTCGGTAGTCACGGAAGACAACCCTACGTCGACCGACGTCGGCGGACCGATCCGTCTTCCGGTTTTGATACCCCGGATCACCGACGATCGGCTCGGAGGTAGATCAGCGGCCCCAGTCTGCTGGTCTCATGATCGATCTCCCGCGCGTCGTTGAAACCGGCGTCGGAGAAGAGCTGCGGCAGCGACACGTCGACCAGGCTCTGCCAGGCCGGCTGATGGTGCTGGTGCCGTTGATGATCATGCTCGGTGGCTCCACCCGCGATCTCCAGCACGGTCACCGTTCCTCCGGGCCGCAGGACGCGTAACGCCTCGGCCGCGAACCGTTCCCGGTCGGCGGCCTGCAGATGATGCAGCGCCAGGCTGCTGACGATCCGGTCCAACGATCCGTCCTCGAAGGGCAGCCGGTCGGCGTACCCGTGGATCAGGGTCGAGTTCGCCTGCGCGCGCCGAAGCTTGCGGGCGGCCCGGGCCAGCGCCCGCCGGTCCGGGTCCAATCCGGCGAGATCGAGACCGGGAACGGTCCTGGCCACGGTCTGCAGCACGGTGCCGGTGCCGCAACCGACATCGAGCAGCCGTTGCCCGGGCGTGAGCTCGGCCAGCTCGACCAGCCGCCGGTACCGCCGGCCCATGCCGACCGCCACGGCGAGCGGGTCGTAGAAGCGCATCAGCCACGGCTTGCCCATGCCCGGCAGGAAGGGCCGCTCGGTGCCTTGCGGGGCGTCGTCGATCAGGCGGGGACCATCGGTCGTTCGGGTCATGATTGTCCAATCCGTTGGGTCATTCGTGCTAAACCGTCCAGCAGGAGATAGGGTCCTGACGGTTCGACTCAAGGGTCGGTCGCAGCCGAGCGGACGACCAGGACGGAAGTCGGTGATGACAGGACGTTCGTCGGACGGCCACCCCGGCCGGCATCGCAGGCATGGCACCCAATTGCGCACCGTCCGGGCCGACGGCACACCGGTCTACCGCTATCAACCGCGGCCCGGGATGCCACCGATCGGTGTCGTCCGGTTCGACGACGATCATCTGGCCGACGGGCCTGCCGGTCACCGGCATGCGCACGACTTCCTGGTCCTGATCTTCATCGAGTCCGGCGACGGCGAGGCGCGGATCGACGGGCGTCAGCAGATCCTGGGGCCGGGCGACGTGTACGCCGTTCCGGCCGGGCAGGTGCTCGGATCCGGCACGCCGACGGCGATCAGTCGCTGCAGCGCCTGGGCGGTGTTCTTCACCGCCGACGCGGTGATCGGCGGCGACGCCGGGTCGCCGTTGCACTGGAGCCGGCATCCGCTGCTGTCACTCTTCGCCCCTGGGCGATCGCCTGCCGCCGGGATCCTCACGGTCCCGGCGGCGCTGCGTGCCGACTGGTCGCGATGGTACGCCGACCTGCAGGCCGAGCTCGCCGAACCCGGTCGGCTGGGCGCCGCCCAGGCAACCATCGCAACGCTGACCAGGCTGCTGGTGGCCGCGAGCCGACTCGATCCGAATCCGAGCGGCGCGGCCCCGATCGACCCGCTGGTGACCCGGGTCTTCGAAGTGATCGAGGCTCGCTACGCCGAGCCGATCTCCACCCGGGACGTCGCCGACGAGCTCGGATACACGGCAGGCCATCTGACGACGATGATCCGGGAACGAACGGGCCGCACAGTGCTGGACTGGATCACCGAGCGACGGATGGGTGAAGTGCGCCGCCTCCTCGCCGAGACCGACCTGTCGGTCCGGGCGATCGCGACTCGGACCGGTCACCGCGACGGCGAGTACCTGACACGCCGGTTCCGCGATCGCTACGGCAGTACGCCGTTGCAGTGGCGTCAGGCGATGATCCGCCGACCGGACCGATAGGCGGCCGGGGTGGTGCCGATCATCCGACGCAGGTGCCGGGTCAGGTGCGCCTGATCGTAGAAGCCGGTACGGACCGCCACCTCGGAGATCGCCATCCCGGCCAGCAGCAGTTCTCGCGCCCGCTCGATCCGGCGACCGGTCAGGTAACGATGTGGCGGCAGACCGAAGGCATCGGTGAACGAGCGGATCAGATGGGTGCTGCTGACGCCGAGTTGGCCGGCCGCCGCAGCCAGGTCCAGACCATCCACCAGATGATCGTCGAGCAGGTCCCGCATCCGTGCCGCCAGCGGGCGATCCGAGCGCCGCTCCGGAAGCTCCGGCCGATCCCGGAGATGCCACTGCAGCCGATCGGTGATCAACGCCAACCGGGACTCCGCCTGCAGGGGGTCGGTGGCGGAGCCCAGGACGGCATGCAGTTGGTCGATCCGGAGCCGCAGCCGGGGATCGGTGAACTCCGGACGGTCGACGGCACGACCGATCAGGCCGGCCCCGATCACATCGGGGTCCAGGTAGATCACCCGCTTACGGAATCCGCCGCTGCGCGCCGGACGGCCGTCGTGGGCGACCTGTGGTGGCAGCAGTGTGATCATCGACTGCAATGCACCGTGCTCACGGTGATCCAGGTCGTAGCGGACCGCGCCGTCATCGACGATCAGCAGCGTCCAGGTGTCGTGGGTGTGCAGCGGGTAGGCGTGCTCGGCGAAGCGGGCATGGAAGACTTCGCGGATCCCGGGCACGCCCGGTTGCCATGCCGACACGCGATCCGAGGTCGTCACCCGTTCGACGGTACAACCGACCGCACCAGGGTCACCATGCTGCGGCCGGCGGCGTACAGCGGCTCGGGGTCGCGGCCGGCCCGACTGAGCAGGAAGGCGCCCTCGGTGATCATGATCAGGGTGTTCGCCAGATCACGGGCGCGGGCCGGGTCGTCGACGAAGCCGGCGAACCAGGCCGTCCCGTGCTCCAGCCAGTCGGCGAACACCTCTGCCGCCGCCGACCGGAGGCGTTCGTTGCTGCTGGCGACGTCCAGCGCCATCGTCGCAATCGGGCAGCCGTCGGCGTAGTCGCCGGCGACCAGGTTGTCCGCGGCAACACCGAAGGCGTGGTCCAGTGCCGCTGCCGGATCGTCACGCTCGGCCAGGGTGTCCAGCACCAGCTGCATGAACTGGGGGCCGGAGGTCCGGATCATGTCCTCGGCCAGATCGTCCTTGCCGCCGGGGAAGAAGTGGTAGATCGAACCGAACGGCGCCCGTGCCGCGCTGGACACGTGTTTCAGCCCGGTGCCGGCATAGCCATGCCGTGCGAACAGCTCGGCCGACGCCGCTCGGATCCGGCTCCTGGTGTCCGGTTCATCCCTTGCCTTCGTCATGCACCACAGTCTAGGGTCGGAGTCAGTAGAACGATCTATCAAATGAGTGTCGAGCTCAAGTCGATGTCGAAGCGCGATCGAGGAGTCTCCATGCCGAGCGTGCACCTGCCCGCCGGGCCGATCGACTATCAGGATTCCGGCGGCACCGGGCCGGCCATCGTGTTCGGGCACGGGCCGCCGATGGACCATCGGGCCTGGCGCAAGGTGATACCGCTGCTGGACGGCTATCGGTGCATCGCGCCGACGCTGCCGATGGGCGGCCACCGTCGACCGATGAACGCCGAAGCAGACCTGTCCCAGCGCGGGATGGCCACCATCCTGGCGGACTTCCTTGATGCGCTCGAGCTGACCGACGTCACCCTGGTGCTCAACGACTGGGGTGGCGGCCAGTTCATGATCAACGAGGGCCGCACCGATCGGATCGGACGGCTTGCGCTGGTTG
The DNA here is from genome assembly GCF_900105385.1 of Microlunatus soli. NCBI lineage: Bacteria > Bacillati > Actinomycetota > Actinomycetes > Propionibacteriales > Propionibacteriaceae > Microlunatus > Microlunatus soli. Next base: position 4,832,233 of record NZ_LT629772.1, read on the forward strand.
CCTGCGAGGCCTTCGACAACTTCCCACCGGTGCAGCTGCTGCGTGTCGCCGGCGCCGTCCCGGGTGGGATGTGGCTGCTCGTCACACTGATGGGATGGCGGCCGTTCCGCCGGATGCGGGGTGGTTATGGCGGCATGTCGGTCCGCGGGCTGCCCGACGAGCTGTTGGTCGACTGGTTCCGCCCGGCGGCGGCCGATCGCCGGATCCGTCGTGACTTCGCCAAGTTCGCCGCCGGCAGCCCTCGCCGATCGACGTTGCGTTCCTGGGCGGAGCAGTGGCAGCGGTTTACCCGGCCGGTGCTGGTGGTCTGGGCGGACCACGATCCGCTGATGCCGGCTGAGCACGGGCCGCGGCTGGCCGCGCACTATCCGAACGCCGAGCTGGTGCTGATCCGGGACTCGGCCACCCTGGTGCCCGAGGATCAGCCCGAACAACTCGCCGCACTGTTGGCCGACTTCGCCTCCGGTCGTCCGGTGACCCGGCAGGTCAGGAACGTACAAGACCGGTCCGACTGAGTCCGGCAGGGTTGAGTCCATGAGCACCGTCCTGGACCATGATCAACCGCTGGACCGTCGGCTGCGCTTCGACACCAAGGTCGCGGTGCTGCTCCGCGACGACCTACCGACCTGGCAACGGCTGAACGCGACAGCGTTCCTGATCAGCGCGATAGCCGGCAGCAACTCCGAGCTGATGGGCGAGCCGTACGTGGACGCCGACCACGTCAACTACCTCCCGATGCTGCGGCAACCGGTGCTGGTCTTCGAGGGCGACGCCGAGATGATCAAGAACGCGCACCAACGTGCACTGCGCAGGGAGTTGGCGATGGCCGTCTTCACCGCCGACCTGTTCCACACCGGCAACGACGTGGACAATCGGGCGGCGGTGGCACGGGTCGGCACCGCGGCCCTCGATCTGGTCGGCATCGCCGTGCACGGCCCGCGGAACGCCGTCGACCGGACCGTCAAGGGCGCCAGGCTCCATCCCTGACGACCCGGCACTGTCACTTCGCCCCGCCGATGCCGCCCCAGACGGCGTGCGCACCGGCGTCACCGGTCAGCACCACCTGCACCGTGGTCGCGATCGCCGCGGCGATCACCAGCAGCGCGATGAGCACCGTCATCCAGGTCCGGCGCCGGACGAACCGCAGGTAGGCCCATTGCCCGGCGCTGGTGACGAACAGGCCGATGGCGAAGGGCAGGATCCGACGGGCCAGTGTCGCGTGTTCGTTGATCGCTGCACCGATTCCCATGTGATCGGCGAGATTCTCACCGGCCGTGACAGTGATCGGCACCAGGATCAACCCGACCAGCGCCAGCAGTGGGGTCAGGAAGGTGAACTTGCGCTGGGCTGCCGGCCAGACCGATCCCAGGATCGCCAACAGTGAGGCACCCGGCAACAGCACCAACACGAAGTGCACCAACAGTGGATGGATCGGTAGGCCGTTGACGGTGATCATGGTCGTCTCCTGTCGTCAGTAGCCGCCGAGGTCCGGTTCGGAGCCACTGATCCTGCTGCCGTCGGGTTTGATCATGTACCAGACCCCGCCGACGCCTTGGCCGGTGCTGTCGCCGGCGGCCTTGTCCTTCACGTAGGTGTAGAGCGGCCAACCGTCGACGGTCACCTGATACGTCCCGTCCAACGATCGGATCGTGTCGACGGTGCCCGTGACGCCCTCGGCCGTCGGGTCGGCGGTCTTGCTGGTGATCGGCGGCCAGGCGGCCAGGCAGTCGCCGGTGCAGTTGCTCTTGTCCGACCCCTGCTTGTCCTTGGTGAAGATGTAGGCGGTCATCCCCTTGCCGTCGACGACCACCGTGCCCTGTGACACCGAGCCGGTCATGATCGACGCCGAACCCTGTGCCTTCGGGGCCGGGGTGGAAGCGGCCGGGGTGGAAGCAGCCGGGCTGGAGGGAGCCGGCTTGGTTGCGGCGGGCTGCTGGGCCGAGCTGCATGCCGCCAGCAGCAGCGGCAACCCCAACACGGCGAGCCTGACTGAGTGCGGAACCGGCATCGTTACCCCCGGGGTCGTGAATGGATGGGTCAACCGGATGACGAGACAGCCGGGCGTCCGGTTCAATGCCATGCTGAGAAGCGTTGAACCATCTCGGCCCGGGGACCGTAGTCCCGACGGGGGATGGGAGGACGGTGACCGGACTACAGGAGTCGGAGTGGCAGCAGCTCCACGACCGACATGCTGCCGAGCTGTGGCGCTTCACGTTGTCCCTGACCCGGGATCGACAGGTCGCCGAGGACATCGTCCAGGAGGTGCTGCTGCGTGCCTGGCGGGCCGATGACCTCGCTCACCGCGACGAGTCGGCCACCCGGGCCTGGCTGTTCACGGTCGCCCGCCGGTTGGTGATCGACCGCTGGCGCAGTGCCCCGGTCCGGCGAGAGGTTCCCGACGCCAGCGAGGAACGCATCGAGGTGTCTGCGCCGGCCGGTGACCGGCAGGACCGTACCGATGAACTGCTCGACCGCTGGCTGATCGCCGATGCGTTGACCGACCTGACCGAGGACCACCGCGCGGTGTTGATCGCCGCCTACTACGAGGGCCGGACCACCGCCGACATCGCGGGCCGACTGGAGATTGCCGAGGGGACTGTGAAATCGCGCCTGCACTACGGACTGCGGCATCTGCGGATGATCTTGCAGGAGAAGGGGGTGACCCGATCGTGAACGCGCCGGATCCGTTCAGCCAGTGGGATGCCGCCTATGTCCTGGGTGCGTTGTCGGTCGCCGATCGGCGGGTCTATGAGGAACATCTCGCCGAGTGCCCACAATGTCGGACCGCGGTCACCGAGTTGGCCGGGATGCCCGGTCTGCTGGCCGGGCTGCCGGCAGCGGACGCCGTGGCCCTCGGCGATCACACCCAGCCCGAGCCGGGTGCTGCCGATCTACCGACCTCGGTCGCTCGGATGCGGACTCCGCGACGCTTCGGACGGCTCCGGTTGCCGCTGCTGCTCGCCGTGCTGGTGGCCTTGGTGGTCGGGGTGGGGATCGGAGCGGTCGGCGGCTACCTCGTCACCCGCACGCCACCGCCGTCCGCGGTCCGGGTCGCGTTCAGCCCGCTCCATCCGACACCGATGATCGCGGTGGCCGACCTGCTCCGAACCGGTGATCGGACCGAGATCACGATCGACTGCCAGTACGCCGCCGGCGGCAGCTACACCCGCACCGTTGACTATGCCCTCACGGTGGTCGGCAAAGACGGGCGGCGCCGGCCCGGCACCAGGTGGAGTGCCGGGCCGGGAGACCGCAGGTCGGCGCGGGCGAACGTCGCGCTGCCGTTGTCGGAGATCGAGGCGCTGGAGATCGACTACGCCGATTCCGGGAAGCCGGTGATGCGGGCAACCCTGTGATGCCGGGTCCGCAGCTCAGTCCTGCTGGACGACCTTCTCCAGGTTGGGTTTGTTCTTCTCCATGATCGCTTCCAGCTTGGACTTCAGCTCACCGGTCACGTCCTTGGCCGGGGTGTTGTCGCCGTACACCCTGGCCATCCCGGCGTTGATCTCGGTCACCGCGGCCTGGAACCAGACGATCCGGTCAGCGGTCTTGGCGTTCTTCAGCTGGTCAAGGGCGACCTTGTAGTTCGGGTCGGAGGCCTGCAGGTCCTTGACGATCTTGGTGTCGGCCGAGGCCTTCACGATCGGAACGTAGCCGGTGTCCTTGTGCCACTGCGCCGACTGCTCCGGCTTGCCCAGGAACTTGAACAGTTCGACCGCGGCATCCTGCCGCTCCTTGGAATCGGACTTGATCGCCGACAGACCGGAGCCGCCGGTGGGAACCTCGGTCTCGCCGGTCTTGCCGAGCATGAAGGCGGTGCCGACATCGAACTTGGACAGCGTGGTGGCCGCGGTCAGCGAAGCGGTCGAGCCGTGCGCGCCGGCCGAGAGCCCACCCTGGTAGTCGGTCATCGCCTCCTCGGCGAGGTAGCCGAACTTGTCGCCGTGGATGAAGTTGCGCTGCCAGTCCAGCCACTGGTTGACCGGGTCGGCGTCGACGGTGATGTCGTAGCCGTCGGAGAATTTCCCACCCCAGCCCCAGACGGTGGCCTGGCCGAACCACTCGTCCTCCGGACCGAACGCGAACGCCTTCAACGGCTTGCCGGCGACCTTGATCTTGGCCAGTTCGGGGGCGTAGTCGGCCAGGTCGTCCCAGGTCTTCGGGCCGGTCTCGGGCAGTCCGGCCTTCTGGTAGGCGGTCTTGTTGTAGTAGAAGAGCGGTGTGGATCGGGCGAACGGCACCAGGTACGTCTTCCCGGCTGCCTGGCACTGTTCGAGGAAGGCGTCCAGGTAGTTGTCCAGCTTGAAGCTGTCGTCGAAGTAGGGATCCAGCTGGACGAACAGGTCGGCGAAGTAGAACTGCAGCCACTGGTATTCGGGGAAGCAGACGACATCCGGGACCCGCTTGGCCTGGACGGCCGCGGACAGCTTGGTGTTCAACGTGGCGTAGGACTCCTGGGACTCGATCACCACCACGATGTCTTCCTGGGACTGGTTGAACTTGTCGATCAGCCGCTGCAGTGCGGCCAGCGGTTCCTTGGTCCAGGGCGCCCAGAACAGCACCGGGGTGCGCGTCTTGTACTGGTCCGGGATCCTCATGTCGGCCTGTTGCAGGGAGGCTGCGCCGCCGCCACCGGGCGCACCGCAGCCGGCGAGGGCAGCTCCGGCACCGGCCATGCCGAGCACGGACAACAGGGCGCGGCGGGACAAGCCGCTCTGCAACAGACCAGCAGAAAGGTCGGTCATGGGTGACTCCAGTTCGATGGTGGGTGGGTAGGTCAACGCAGTGCGCCGGCGGCGAGCCCGCCGATGATGCGTTTCTGAGCGACGAAGAAGATGATCAACATCGGCAGCGCGGTCATCGCGGTGCCGGCCATCACCGAACCCCAGTTGGTCATTCCTTCCTCGGCCCGCAAGGACATCAGGCCGATCGGCAGGGTGCGCATGTCCTCGGTGCTGGTGACGATCAACGGCCAGACGAAGTCGTTCCATTTGCCGATCATCACGATCAGCCCCGAGGTGACCAGCATCGGCTTGCTCATCGGCAGCACCAGGTGGATCAGCCGATAGAAGTGGCCGGCACCGTCGATCGTCATCGCGTCGACCAGCTCACCGGAGATCCGGCGCATCTGCTGCAGTAGCAGGAACATCGCGAAGGCGGTGCCGATACCGGGCAGGATCAGTCCGGCGTAGGTGTTGATCCAGCCGAGGTTGCCGATCGTGATGTAGTTGACCAGCAGCGTGACGTGGCCGGGGAGCATCATCGATCCGAGCATCAAGATCAACATCGGCTGCTTGAAGCGGAACGGCACGAAGGCGAAGGCGTAGGCGCTGAGGATCGCGAAGATCAACTCCAACGCGGTGCCCACCGTTGTGGTGATCACCGAGTTGAGGAAGAACCGGGCGAACGGGACCGAGGTCCAGGCCTCGACGAAGTTCTGCCAGTGCAACGAGGTCGGGATCCACTGCACCGGGAACTGATAGACCTGTTCCGGCCGCTTCAGTGCCGTACTGAACAGCCAGTACAACGGGATGGCGAAGATCAACAGGGTGACCAACAAACACGCATAGGCGAGCGCTCGGCTGGGCCGGAAACCCTTGCCGCGGACGCTGTTGCTGAGGGTGCTCACTCGTAATGCACCTTCCGATCACCGATCCGGAGTTGGATGAAGGTCAAGATCAACAGCAGCACGAACATCACCGTCGCCGCCGTCGCCGACCGGCCGACGTCGAAGTTCTTGAACGCCTCGGTGTAGATCAGCCAGCTCAGCGTCGTACTGGAGTCGCCCGGCCCGCCACCGGTCAGGGTGGCGATGATGTCGAAGGCCTGCGCGGCACTGATCAGACCGGTGATCGACAGGAACAGCGTCACCGGCGAGACCAGCGGGAGTGTCATGTTCCGCTGCAACCGCCAGCCGGTCGCACCGTCCAGCGCCGCCGCCTCGTAGACGTCCTTGGGCAGGTCCAGGATCGCTGTGTAGTAGATGATCGTGACGAAGCCGAGCCGCTGCCACAGGTAGGCCAGGGTGATCGCCCAGATCGACCAGTCCGAGGTGGTCGTCCAGCGTGGCGAGTCCGCACCGAACACGTCGAAGACCACCCGGGACAGACCGTAGGTCGGATCGAACATGAACAACCAGAGCACACCGACGGCGGCACCGGGGAGCATGTGCGGAGCGAAGGTCAATGTCCGGACGAAGCCGGAGAAACGCAGCTTGCTCGCCAGCAGCATGCCCATCGCCAGGCCGCCGACCAGACTGCCGACGGTGCTGACACCGGTGAAGATCGCGGTCTTCAACAGTGCTTGGCCGAACTCCGGATCGGTCAACATGGAGGCGTAGTTCTGCAGCCCGACGAAGGTGGGCATCGGCGCCACCATGTCCCAGCTGGTCAGGCTCAGGTAGATGTTGTAGAGCGTCGGCCAGTAGCTGAAGATCAAGATCGCCAACAGGTTGGGTGCGATCAGCGCGAAGAAGAGCAGGGTCGAGCGCCAGACATGCCGACGTCGTCGCGGTCGTGACGCGGTGGCGGCAGCTGCCCCCGCGGATGCGCTGGATCCGGGCCTTCGCGAGGTCGGGCGGGTTGCGGTCGTGGACATGTACCCCCAACTACGACGTCATGTGTGGCTAGTCGTCTGCGCTGACGAACAGTGAGCACGCGTCATCGCAGGCCCGGGAAGAGCGGAGCCTGCCGCGGCGTCGCGCTCGGCTGTGATCCTCTCCCAAGGTTGTGAAGATTAACATAGAGCGAGGTGGCCAGAATGTTAACTAGGGCAGTCCAAATAGTTATCTTCGGGAACGCAGAAGGGCCCCGAGCGGTCGTGCTCGGGGCCCTTCTGCTGGACGAACGTCAGGCGGTCGGCTGCTCCACCAACTCGACATCGACGGTGAGGTCGGTGTCGGACTCGGCCCAGAGCACCTCACCGGTGATCCGACCGACGGCTCGCAGGTCGCTCTCGACCTGCTTCAGGCGTTCCAGCACCTCGCCCTTGCCGGCGAAGTCGGCGCGACTGACCTCGGTCTTCATCGACACCTTGGCGCTGGACTTGGCGCCACGGACCGCGATCAGTGCGGTGGCGACGTCCTCGAGCAGCAGGGCATCGCCGTCCGCGGCGGGGATCTCCTCGGCGGTCGGCCAGGAACTGCGGTGGATCGAACCGGTCTGCCACCAGGACCACACTTCCTCGGTGGCGAACGGGATGAACGGCGCCAGCATCCGCAGCGTGGCGTCCAGCGCGATGGACAGGGCTGCGTGCGCCGATCGCGCCGCGTCCTCGCCGGCCGAACCGTAGGCGCGTTCCTTCACCAGTTCGAGGTAGTCGTCGCAGAAGGACCAGAAGAACCGTTCGGTGACGTCCAGTGCGCTGGTGTAGTCGTACCGGTCGAAGGCCTCGGTGGCCTCGATGATCACCGCCCGGAGCGCGGCCAGCAGAGCCAGGTCGACCGGCTCGGTGATCGGCGTGCCGGCGGCCGGGACGCCGTAGGACAGCACGAATTTGCTCGCGTTCAGCACCTTCAGCGCCAGCCGGCGACCGACCTTCATCTCCCGTTCGTCGAAGGGGGAGTCCAGACCTGGCCGGGCCTTCGCGGCCCGCCAGCGGACCGCGTCGGAGCCGTAGCGTTCGAGGATCTCGGTCGGCACCACGACGTTGCCCTTGGACTTGCTCATCTTCTTACGGTCCGGGTCCATCACGAAGCCGCTGATCTGCGATCGCTTCCAGGGCAGCGTTCCGTTCTCGAACTGGGCCCGCACCACCCGGTCGTAGAGCCAGGTCCGGATGATGTCGTGGGACTGAGCATTCAGGTCCATCGGGAAGGTCAGCTCGAACAGCCCCGGGTCTCGTTCCCAGCCGCAGACGATCTGCGGAGTCAGCGAAGAGATCGCCCAGGTGTCCATCACATCGGGATCGCCGATGAAGCCGCCGGGAACGCCACGTTGGGCGGCGGTGTAGCCCGGGGGCAGGTCCGAGCTCGGATCGACCGGCAGCACGTCCTCACTCGGGGTGATCGGGTGGGCGTAGTCGGGTTCGCCCTCGTCGGTCAACGGATACCAGACCGGGAAGGCGACGCCGAAGAACCGCTGTCGGGAGATCAGCCAGTCGCCGTTCAGGCCGTTGACCCAGTTGTCGTAGCGGTGCTTCATGTGCTCGGGCACCCAGCCCAGTTCCTCGCCGCGGGCCAGGAACTGCTTCTTCAGCTCGGTGCTGCGGCCGCCATTGGTGATGTACCACTGTCTGGTGGAGATCACCTCCAGCGGCTTGTCGCCCTTCTCGTAGAAGTTGGCCATCCGCTGGGTCGGGGTCGGCTCGCCGATCAGGTCACCGGACTCGCGGAGCAGTGCCACCATCGCCTCGCGGGCGCTGAAGGTGGTCTTGCCGGCCAGCTGGTCGTAGGCCTCGGCGGCCGGACCGTCGGTGATCCACTCCGGACGGTCGCGGAGGATCCGGCCGTCCCGGCCGATGATCACCCGGGCCGGCAGCTGCAGCTCCCGCCACCAGGTGACGTCGGTCTGGTCGCCGAAGGTGCAACACATCACCACGCCGGATCCCTTGTCCTGCTCGGCCGCAGGGTGGGCGTGCACCGGCAGCTCGACGCCGAAGACCGGACTGGTCACCGTGCTACCGATCAGGTCGGTGTACCGCTCGTCGTCGGGATGGACGATCAACGCCACGCAGGCGCCGATCAGTTCGGGCCGGGTGGTCTCGATGATCACCGGCTCGCCGGCACTGCGATGGAACTGGACCTTGTGGTAGGCGCCGGGGTAGTCCCGGGCTTCGACCTCGGCCTGCGCCACCGCGGTCTGGAAGGTCACGTCCCACATCGTCGGGGCCTCGGCCAGATAGGCCTCGCCACGGGTGACATTGCGCAGGAAAGCCTTCTGAGCAACGGTGATCGCGTCGTCGGAGATCGTCGAGTAGAGCGTCGACCAGTCGACACTCAGACCGACCCGGCGCCACAGATCCTCGAACACCTTCTCGTCGACCTTGGTCAGCTCGTGACACAGGTCGATGAAGTTGCGACGGCTGATCGGCAGCTGCCGCTTCGGGTCCGGCTTGGCCGGCGGGCTGAAGTCCGGGTCGTACGGGACGCTCGGGTCGCACCGCACGCCGTAGAAGTTCTGCACCCGGCGCTCGGTCGGCAGCCCGTTGTCGTCCCAGCCGATCGGGTAGTAGACGTGCTTGCCGCGCATCCGCTGGTAGCGGGCGATCAGATCGGTGTGGGTGTAGGAGAACACGTGACCGACGTGCAGCGAGCCGGACACCGTCGGCGGCGGGGTGTCGATGCTGAACACCTGTTCGCGGGCCTGGGTCGGGTCACCCTCCGGGCGGGTGAAGGCGTAGACCCCGCCGGACTGCCAGTTCTCCAGCCACTTCGACTCCAGGCCTTCCAGCGCGGGCCGGTCCGGTACGTTCGGCGCGCCGGAGGTCGGAGCGTCGGAACGTGTCGAACTGGCCCGGGGGCCGGAGTCAAGTGTCGTCATGCACCGAATCCTACGAACACCGACGGGGTGCTCGCACATCGATAGCCGGGCGGAGTTGCCGTGAAGACGTCCATGCGTCAAGGTTAGGGCAACCTAACTTTGAGGAGTCTCGGGAACCATGGATCGTCGGACACTGCTCACCGGGCTGGGAGCCGCCGGGCTGGGGGCCACCGGCCTCGCTCTCGTCGGATGCGCCGACAGCGGCGAATCTGCCGCCGATGGCGCGACCCCGACCGGAGCCGCCGAGCCCGGAGCACTGCCGGTCACCATCGAGCACCAGTTCGGCAGCACGACGGTGAAGAGCGCGCCGCAACGCATCGTCTGCGTCGGGCTGAAGGAGCAGGACGACCTGCTCGCGCTCGGGCTGATGCCGGTCGGGGCAACCCAATGGCTGGATTTCGGTGAGGGGAAGGTGCTGGGCAGCTGGGCCCAGGACAAGGCTCGCAGCGACAGCCTGGAGACCGACATCACCGTCCTGAGTCAGGACGACGGGATCCAGTTCGAGAAGATCGCCGGGCTGCGGCCGGACCTGATCCTGGCGCTCTACGCCGGCCTCGAGCAGTCCGACTACGACAAGCTGTCCAGGCTGGCACCGGTCGTCGCGGCGCCGAAGGGACTGGTCGGCTACGGGATCGGGTGGCAGCAGCAGGCCCTGACCGTCGGCAAGGCTGTCGGCCGGCCGAAACAGATGCGGCGACTCGTCGACGACGTGAAGACCAAGATCAGCAAGGCCGCCGATGGTCATCCGGAGTTCGCCGGCAGTTCCGGTCTGGTGGCCACCCTCTACGAGGGCATCTACCTCTACGGACCGCAGGATCCCCGGTCACGGCTGATCAGTGAACTCGGGTTCGAATTGCCGGCCGGCCTGGCCGAGATCACCGGGAAGGAGTTCGGCGCCAGCATCAGCACCGAGAAGATCGAGCTGATCGACACCGACGCCCTGATCTGGTTGGTCTCGCCGAGCAACGGCGACTTCAAGAAGTTGTCGACCGACAAGCTCTACCGCAAACTCCGGGTCGTCCGTGAGGGCCGGGCGATCACCATCGAGGCACTGTCCGACCTGGACAACGCCTTCAACTTCTGCACCGTGTTGAGCATCCCGTTCGTGTTGACCGACCTGGTGCCGAAGCTGGCCGCAGCGGTGGACGGCGACCCGTCAACCGGCCGGTGACCCGAACCCGCGGACGAAGGTCGAGGCCGGCGACTCCGCAGCCCGCCGGCCCACGGTCAAGCGATCTGTTCGGTGCGGGAGCCTGATGACCGCCCCGCTCGAGCCCGTGATCGAATGGCGGCGTGACTGATCCGACCACCCCCGACCGCAGCCGACTCCCGATCGATGTCGCCACGCCGACGTCAGGAGCGCTGCCGGCCGGGAGCCCCGTCCGCCCGGTCCGTCCGCCCGCCGGCGCACCGAATGTCTTGGTGATCCTGATCGACGACATGGGATTCGGCGCATCCAGTCCGTTCGGCGGCCCGTGCCGGATGCCGAACGCCGAGCGGTTGGCCGAGGCCGGGTTGCGCTACAACCGGTTCCACGTGACGGCGCTGTGCTCGCCGAGTCGACAGGCGTTGATGACCGGCCGCAATCATCACTCGGTCGGGATGGGCGTCACCACCGAGATGGCAACAAGCCAGCCCGGCTACAGCGGCTTCCGACCGGCGAGCGCGGCGACGATGGCGCAGATCCTGTCCGGCAACGGCTACAGCACGGCCGCGTTCGGCAAGTGGCACCAGACCCCGCCGCCGGAGACCGGCCCGTCCGGGCCGTTCACCCGCTGGCCGACGGGGGAAGGGTTCGACCATTTCTACGGCTTCATGGGTGCGGAGATGAACCACTGGTATCCGCAGCTCTACGAGGGCACCACCCCGGTCGAACCCGATCGTCGGCCGGAGGACGGCTATCACCTGTCCGAAGACCTTGTTGATCATGCATCGGACTGGATCCGGCGGCAGCACGAAGTGACACCGGACAAACCCACGTTCTGCTATCTCGCATTCGGTGCCACCCACGCACCGTTCCATGTCGGCCAGGAATGGCAGCAGCGCTACGCCGGTGCTTTCGATCATGGATGGGACGAGCAGCGGAACCGGACGCTGGCCGAGCAGAAACGGCTCGGCATCGTGCCCGAGGATGCCGAGCTGGCCCCCTGGGTGGAGGAGATCCCGCACTGGGCCGATCTCGATGATCAACAACGCCGGGTTGCCGCCCGGTTCATGGAGACCTACGCCGGCTTCGCCGAACACACCGACGCCCAGATCGGCCGACTACTGGATGATCTTGAAACCGCCGGTGTGCTGGACGACACCGTGGTGGTGCTGATCCTCGGCGACAACGGCGCCTCCGGTGAGGGCGGCATCGAGGGAACGATGCGGGAGCACCTGGTCGGACACGGCATCGCCGACGACGTCGCGTGGATGGACCGGCACCTGGATCGACTCGGCGGACCGCACAGCTACGGCCTGTATCCGGTCGGCTGGGCGCTGGCGATGAACACCCCGTATCAATGGACCAAGCAGGTCGCCTCCCACTACGGCGGCACCCGGGACGGGATGATCGTCAGCTGGCCGCAGGGGATCGCCGCCCGCGGTGAGATCCGCAGCCAATGGCACCACCTGATCGACATCCTGCCGACGGTTCTCGACGTCGCCGGTGTGCCGGAGCCGGTCACGGTCGGCGGCGTACCGCAGCAGCCGATCGAGGGCACCAGCATGCGGTACAGCTTCGACGACCCGGCAGCACCGGACCGGCGCCGGACGCAGTATTTCGAGATGGTGGGCAACCGCGCGATCTACCACGAGGGCTGGACGGCGGTCGCCCAGCACAGCGTGCCCTGGCGGATGGTCGGGCCGCATCGGCCGTTCGCCGAGGACGTCTGGGAGTTGTACGACACCGGCACCGACTGGACCCAGGCGCACGATCTCGCCGACACCGAACCCGAACGCCTGGCAACCCTGCAACAGATGTTCGACACCGAAGCGGAGCGACATCAGGTGCTGCCGCTGGACGACCGGGTGACCGAACGGGAGAACCCGCAGTTGGCCGGTCGGATCGAGTTGCAGCAGGGCCGCGAGGTGCTCGACTTCGGCCCGACCACCGGTCGGCTCGGCGAGGAGGTCGCGCCCAACGTCAAGAACCGCAGCCATCGGATCACCGTCGAACTGGACACCGACGGCGTCGACAGCGGGGTGCTGGTCGCCCAGGGCGGACGATTCGGCGGCTGGTCGCTGTACTGCGTGGACGGTGTGCTCGGCTACGCCTACAACTGTTACGGACAAGAGCTGACCACGGTCACCGCCGATCGCCGGGTGCCGGCCGGTCGTCGACGGGTCGCCGTGGACTGGACGTTCCGCGGCAGCGAACCGGGCGGACCGGCAGAGATCGGTCTGACGATCGATGATCAACTCGTCGGCAGTGGCGAGCTGTCCCGGAGCACCGCCTTCTACTTCGCCTTCGACGAGACGTTCAACGTCGGCGTCGACCGCGGCAGCCCGGTCACCGATGCCTACCCGGCGATCGACAACCGGTTCAGCGGAAGGATCGGCACTGTCCGGGTCGAGCTCGCCCCGCCGGACCGCCGGATCGACAGCCAGCGGCGGCGCGTCATGACGCTCGCCGACGACTGACCCCGACCCGTCCCCAGGGCTTGAAAACAGCCAGGAAGCCGGCGAACAGCAGGCAACTGGTCGACACGATCGGCGGAAAGATCAAGGTCTGCAGATCGAGATCACCGGTCGGCCGCCCGGCGAAGATCTGTCGGCCTGCCTCGGCCAACTCGATCAGGCCCGGGTTCAGGGAGATGATCAGCAGGGTGCCGAGCACGACATTCAAGATCAACTTGATCAGCACCCAGGTGTAGCGGACCACACCGTATTTGCTGCTCCAGCCGAGCAGCAGACCGCTGATCAGGGACAGCACCGCTGTGCAGATCAGCGGCCAGAAGATCGCTCGACCGAGTGCGCCGTAGCTGATCAATCGCAGATAGGGGTCGTCGGTGAACAGCGCGGTGAAGATCAACACAGCCATCACGATGTCGATGCCGAGCCAACTGATCGACGTGACGATGTGCGCCAGCACGATGCCCCTGCGCAGGCCGCGGGGCAGCCGGAGGCGAACGGTGGAACGGGGCGTGCCGCTGATGGTCGTCATGTCGTCCGACGCTAGACAGCGTGGCCGCTCCGGTCGTCCGCTCGATGAAGTATCCCGACTACGTCGTACCGCGTAGACTCGCACCGCCATGTCTGAGATCCCCACCGATGCCGAAACCCCGTCGCATGCCGCCATCGTCGCAGCGCTGACCGCCCGCTGGCCCGAGCACCGGGTCGCGCCGAGCCTGGGCCGGATCGCGGCGCTGACCGAGCTGCTCGGCGACCCACAGCACGCCTACCCGGTGATCCAGATCACCGGTACGAACGGCAAGGGCAGCACCGCCGCGATGATCGACGCCCTGCTGCGCTCGGTCGGATTGCGGACCGGGCGCTTCAGCAGCCCGCATCTGACCGACATCGGCGAACGGATCCGGATCGACGGCGAGCCGCTGGCGGCCGACCGGTTCGATGAGATCTGGGCCGAGGTCGAGCCGTATGTCGACCTGGTCGACCAGCAGCAGATCGACGGCGTGGCGATGACCTTCTTCGAGATCATCACCGGGATGGCCTACGCCGCATTCGCCGACGCCCCGGTCGACGTGGCGATCGTCGAGGTCGGTCTGGGTGGCAGTTGGGACGCCACCAGCGTGGCCGACGCGAAGGTTGCGGTGATCACGCCGATCGATCTCGATCACACCCATCTGCTCGGCGATGACGTCACCAGCATCGCCGCCGAGAAGTCCGGCATCATCAAGGCCGGCGCGCAGGCGGTGCTGGCCGGTCAGCAGCCCGAAGTGGCCAGGATCCTGCTGCAGCGGGCCGCCGAGGTCGGCGCCACCGTGCAACGCGAAGGGCTCGAGTTCGGCGTCCTGGACCGGGTGCTCGGGGTCGGCGGCCAGCAGTTGCGGCTGGACTCCGCAGCAGGCCCGATCGAGGACATCTTCCTGCCGCTCTACGGTGCCCATCAGGCCGAGAACGCCGCGGTCGCGCTGGCCGCGGCCGAGGCGTTCGTCGGACTGAAGGGGATCGACCCCGACATCGTCCGGGAGGGATTCGCCGGTGTCGAGGCCGAGGGCCGGCTGGAGATCGTCCGACGTTCGCCGCCGATCGTTCTGGATGCGGCACACAACCCGCACGGCGCCCGCGCGACGGCAGCGGCGATCGGAGAATCCTTCGACTTCACGCCGCTGGTCGGCGTGCTGGCGATCATGAAGGACAAGGATGCCGAGGGCGTGCTGCGTGCCTACGCCGATCTGTTCAGCTCGGTGATCACCACCCAGGTCGCTTCCACCGATCGTGGCTTGCCGGCCGACGATCTGGCCGAGCTCGCCGCCGGCATCTTCGGAGCGGACCGGGTCCGTGCCGTGCCGCGGATGGACGACGCCATCGAGGCAGCGATCGCCGAGGCCGAGGCCGACGGGGCGACCACCCCCGGTGTCGTGATCACCGGTTCGGTGATCGCCGTCGGTGAGGCCCGGACGCTGCTGGTCGGCGCCGAGCGGCCGACCCCGGCCAGCGCCGCGGCGGTGACCGGCGAGGGGATCCTGGACGCGTCCGCAGCGCCGATCGTCGACGGGGTCTACCTCGATCCCGACGACGAGGACGAGGACGACGAGAAGGACTACAGCTACGGCCCGGAGTACGGCGAGCAGCTGACCGAGGACGACGAGGACGAGGCCCCGGTGAGGGACGAGCGGGCGACCGACAACTCCGCGGCCTACGGTCCGCTGGCCGAGGACGATCCGCGATGAAGGCACTGAGCCTGCGGGCCGGCAATCCGATGGGCCGGGCGATGATGGTGACCCTGTTCCTGCAGCTGATCGCCTTCGCTCTGGCGATCCCGGTGATGACCCAGCTCGCCGGCATCCCGACCGTGACCGCCGTCGCCACCGCCGGCGGTGCAGCAGCCCTCTGCCTGGTCGCCGGCGGGGCATTCCGGACGCCGGTCGGCTACCCGCTCGGCTGGCTGGCTCAGGTGGCCGGGCTGGCGCTCGGCTTCGTGGTCGGCGTGATGTTCGTGGTCGGCGGCATCTTCCTTGCGGTCTACCTGCTGGCCTTCGTGCTGGGCAAGAAGATCGACAACGCCTCGGTCCAGAGCGCGTAGAGCTCGTCGGCAACCCCGCGCCGGGCGACCATGATTCCGCCGGCTGCGGGGAAGGGGTTCTGCGCCCCGGACTCGTCCAGCACCGCCAGCCCGGCTTCCTGACACAGCAGGGCGGCGGCCAGATGATCTTCGGGATGGAATTCGCCGATCACCGCGCCGGAGGTTCGGCCGGCCGACGGCTGGGCCAGGGTCAGAGTGCCCGATCCCATCACCCGGGTCGTGCAGAGCCGCTCGGCCAGGGCGGCCAGCAACCCGTCCATCCCCGGCCATGGTTGGTAGCCTGCCCACTCGCTGCCGACCACTCCGCCGGTCAGCGTCTCCGGTCCGGCATCGAGTCGCATCGGGGTATCGCCGAGGAAGGTTCCGCGTCCGGCAACAGCCGACAGCACCTCGCGGCGCCACGGATCGGCGACCACAGCGACCAGCGGACGGTCGCCGATCGCCATCGACAGCGAGAACGACGTCCACGGGATGCCGGCCGCGAGATTGGTGGTGCCGTCCACCGGGTCGCAATACCAGGTCGGGCCGTCGCCTGCGGTGCCGCCGTACTCCTCGCCGACCACGACGTGATCGGGCAATTCCTCGGCGACGATCGCTCGCACCGCTCGTTCGACGGCCGTGTCCACCGCCGTCACCACATCTGCCGCATGCTTCTTGGTCCTGATCTCTCCCAGCGGCATCTCGCGGGTGATCCGGATCGCCTCGTCGGCGGCCCGTCTGGCGGTGTTGATCGATCTCTCCAGGTCCGCGGCGGCCATCGGCTCAGTCATGGCCCGTACCCTAGCGACAATCGTAAAGTACAATCATAATTGTATTTTGATCGCGGATCGTTCCACGGAGGGGAGATCTCATGACACCGGGTGAGCGACGCCGGCTTCGGTTCGGCGTGCTCGGGACCGACGATGCCGATGTCGCCGACCAGGCGCGTCAGGCCGAGGCGCTGGGGTTCGACATCTTCGCCCTCAGTGATCATCTGCACGGCAGTCGACCGACTCTCGAGCCATGGACCGCGTTGACGTGGGCCGCTGCGGCGACGGAGCGGATCGCGGTGCTCACCGACGTGCTCGGGTTGCCCTACCGGGAGCCGCCGGTGCTGGCCAAGATGGCCGAGACGCTGGACCGGCTGTCCGGCGGACGGCTGATCCTCGGACTGGGCAACGGTGGCTACGAGCCGGAGTTCGCGGCGTTCGGGCTGGCAACGCGGACACCGGGACAGAAGGTGGCCGCGCTGGGGGAGGCGATCGAGATCCTGCGCGCGCTCTGGTCGGGCCGAGCGACGACGTCGGACGGGGAGCACTACCGGCTGACTGACGCCGTGATCGCGCCACCCCCGGAGCACCCGATCCCGATCTGGGTCGGTTCGTACGGACCGAAGGCACTGGCCCAGACCGGGGCTCTGGCCGACGGCTGGCTGCCCTCGATCCAGCGGCTCGAACCGGACCAGGCCGCAGCCATGAAGAAGGCGGTCGACGAAGCGGCGGTGTCGGCCGGCCGGCATCCGGGCGATCTGAGCTACGCCTGCAACATCCAGGTCGGCTCCGGTGACGCCGGGACGACCGTCCGGCAGCTCCGGGACATCGCCGCGCTGGGTTTCGACACCTTCGTGGTCGCCGGACTGACCGACAGCCGCGCCCGTGAGCAGTTCGCCCGGGAGATCGTGCCGCTCGTCGTCGGCGACTGACTCAGTCAGTCGCGGGAGTAGCCGTGCAGGAAGGCCTCGACGCCGGCGGTGATCATTGCCGCAGCCTGCTTCCTGGTCACCCGTCGCCCGGGGCGCAGTGGATCGGTGATCGTGACGAGTCGGGTGAAGTGCAGGGCCGCGAGATCGGGATCCTCGACCCGTAAGCTGCCGCGGTCGGCCAGAGCGGCGAAGGCTCGTGCCAGCGCTCGGCGGACGTGCAGCGGGCCGGCCTCCTGCCAGGCGTCGAGGGCGTTCGGCGGGATCCGACCGATCTCGGCACGCATCTGCTCGACCAGCGCGTGATGCTCGGCCTGATCAGGCAACGGACGGGTCCAGTCGGTCGCGAACGCGATCAGCGCTGCAGTGAGGTCGTCCCGGTGCTCGGATGCCTGACCGAGGTGTCGGTCGATGATCTCGACCTGTGCTGCGGCCACGCGGGCCGCGCTGTCGGCGATGGTTGCCTGGAGCAGGGCTGCCTTGCCGTCGAAATGGTTGTAGATCGTTCGGGTCGAGACATCGGCTCGGGCGGCGATCAGCTCGATGCTCGCCGCGGCATAGCCCAGTTCGCTGAACACCGACAACGATGCATCGAGGACGGCCTGCTGTTTGGCCGGATCGGGACCGCGACGTCGTGGGGCTGTCGTCATCGGCGGAGTTCCTGCAGCAGTCCGATCCGGTTGGTGATCATCGCGGTCACACCGCGATCCAGTAACTGCCGCATCACCGCCTCGTCGTCGACGGTCCAGCAGCAGCTGGCCAGTCCATGATCGGCGATCCAGCCCAGGACGGCGTCGTCCACCATCGGCCAATGCGGATTGAACGCCTCCGGCGCCAGGTCGGCGACCATCGCATCGGACGGCAACCGGCCGTCCTGATCACCTTCGTCCCAGGAGAAGATGATCCGGGCCTGCGGATCTGCCTCCCGGATCACCCGCAACGAGTCGAACCGACCGCACCAGATCGCCTGGTCGACAGTGATCACCCCGGATCGGACCGCTTCGGCGACCACCAGCCGGCTCGGTTCGGCCCAGTCCTCAGAGTCCATGTCGATCAACAGGGCCTTGCCCGACGGTCCGATCAACTCCAGTGCTGCTGCCAGTGACGGGATCTGCTCGATCTGATCATGGTCGACCTCGGTGACCGTGCGCGGATCGTTCCACAGCCGGTCCAGGGTCAGATCGTGCAGGAGCACCACCTGACCGTCGGCGGTGACCTTGACGTCGATCTCGACGATGTCGGCGCCGGCCTGCAGAGCGGCGGCGACGCCGGGCAGCGTGTTCTCCCGGTGCCCGATCGGCTCTCCGCGGTGGGCGATCGCGCGGAACGGCCCGCCGGGTGTCAGCGAGGTCATGCCAGTGCTCCGGTCTCGTCGTAGATCAACACCGAGGACAACCGGAGACCGACGGTGTCGCCGACGGCATGCTCGGCGGTCGTTGCGGCGAAGGCTCGCAGCGACAGATCTCCGGAGACCTCCAACACCAGCTCGGTGAAGTGCCCACGTGGAATGGTCCGGGTGATTGTTGCGCTCGTTCCGGTCTCGCCGGCACCGACGATGATCACATTCTCGGGGCGGACCCCGACCGTGCGCGGTCCGTCACCCGGCGGGACCGGTCGATCCACGGGGATCCCGGCGAGCAGCTCGGCGTCGAAGGTGTTCATCGCACCGACGAAGCCACCGACGAACCGGGTCGCCGGGTGCCGGTAGAGCTGGACCGGCTCGGAATACTGCTCGATCCGGCCCGCGTTCATCACCGCCACCCGATCGGAGATGCTGAGCGCCTCGTCCTGATCGTGGGTGACCACTACCGTGGTGATGCCGAGTCGCTGCTGGATCTCACGGATGTCCTCCCGGACTCGCACCCGCAGCTTGGCGTCCAGGTTGCTCAACGGTTCGTCCAGCAGCAGTACCGCCGGTCGTTGCACCAGGGCACGGGCCAGCGCCACCCGCTGCTGTTCACCGCCGGAGATCCGGGCCGGCCGACTCTTCACGTGGTGCATCAGGTTGACCAACTCGAGCATCTCGTGCACCCGCTCGGTCAGCTCGGCCTTCGGGGTCTTGCGCAACCGCAACGCGTAGGCGACGTTGTCGAAGACTGTCATGTGCGGCCAGAGGGCGTAGTTCTGGAAGACCATTGCGGTCGGCCGCTTCTCCGGCGGCACCCGGGTGACGTCGCTGCCGTCGATGGTGACCGTGCCGAGGTCGGGGGTCAGGAACCCGGCGATCATTCGCAATGTCGTCGTCTTGCCGCAGCCGGACGGTCCGAGCAGGCAGACCAGCTCGCCCGTGGCCACGGTCAGGTCGAGATCGTCGACGATCGTCCGGCCGCCGAGATCCTTGCCGATCCCGGCCAGCACCAGGCCTTGATCGTGGGTTGTCATCGGATCTGGAACCCTTCTGCCAATTGGCCGCCCATCACATGCTTGCGAACCAGCATCAGCAAGATCACCGAGGGGATGGACAGCAGGATCGAGAACACCGCCGCCACCTGGCGTGGATAGTTCAGCACCAAGGAGTACATCGTCGTCGGCATCGTATAGAACACCGGCGCGCCGACCAGATAGGTGCCTTGTGCTTCGTCGAAGGAGGCCAGGAAGCTCATGATCAACGCCACCAGGATGCCCGGCAGCGCCATCGGCAAGGTGATCGTGAAGAACACCCTGAAGCGGCTCGCGCCGGCGTCCCGGGCCGCCTCCTCCAGGCTGCGTGGCACCGACGCGAACGCCGCCGCCGGGATCCAGGTCATGAAGACGATGGTGCCGAGCAGGTGCACGATCACCACGCCGGCGAACGTGCTCATCAGGTTGAACGCGTAGAACAGTGCGGCCAGCGCGACGAACAGGCCGGTCTTGGGGAAGGCGTTGGTGGCGAACAGCCCGATCAGGAAGATCCTCCGGCCGGGAAAGTCGAAGCGGGCGAAGGCGTACGCCGCCGGCAGGCAGATCGCGCTGGAGACCAGCAACGTGGTGACGGCGAAGGCGACACTCAGCCGCATCGAGGAGAACAGCTGCGGATTGGCGAACACCGTCCGCCACCACTTCAGTGTCCAGCCGTCGGGCAACAGGTGGGGATAGGTCCAGCTGGTCGCGAAGGCCCGGATCGCCAACCAGAGCAACGGCCCGACGATGAAGATCAGCAGAGCGACGATGAAGATCACGGTCAGGATCCGTCGGACCACCGCAGCGATGCCCGTCATCAGACCCGTCCGGCATCGCGGGCGGACCGGAAGTTCGCCCAGACGTAGAAGGCGCCGAAGACGGCAGCCACCGCGAACACCACCACCGCCATCACCACCGACTGCTGCGGTCGATTGAAGGACTGGAAGTAGGACACCATGTCGACGCCGAGCATGCTGGGGGCGTTCGGGCCGGTGAAGTAGGGCACCGTGAAGGCGCCCAGGGTGCCGATCGCGGTGAAGGTCAGAGCGATCACCGTCGGCACCAGGGTCAGTGGTGCGACCACCGTCCGGACGATCGTGATCAGACCCGCGCCGGCGTCCCGCGCTGCCTCCAACAGCGAATCCGGTACTCCCTGCACCCCGGAGGTGATCATCAGCGTCGCGAACGGCAGATGCGTCCAGACCAACCCGATCGTCACGCAGACCATGGTGTAGCCCCAGGTCGGTCCCTCCAGCCCGAGATGGGCACAGATCGACCGGACGAAGCCGTCCCGGGCGTAGAAGGTGAGCATCGCCCAGGAGGCGATCACCACCGGGATGAACATCGGCACCACGGCCAGCCCGGAGACCAGCTTGGCCACCGCCGAACGCAGCTTCTGGTCCTCCGGACTGGTCCGCAGATAGATCGCGATCACCCAGGCCAACACCACCACTGCCAGCGTGGAGATCAACGTGATCACCACGGTCACCAGCAGATCCTTGCGGAAGCGCGGATCGGTGAACACGTCCCGGTAGGCGCCGAGCGTCTGCTGATACCAGGAAGAAACCGTGTGTTGGCCGCGGGCGATGGTGGCGATCGTCTGGTTCAGCCCGCCGACATGGCCCAAGCTGTACGCGATCGCGACCAAGATCGGGAACCCGACGAAGATCGCCGCGACAATGATCGGCGGACTGGCCAGTGCCAAACCGAGCAGGGCGGACGACCCGCTGGACCGCTTGCGTTGCCGCGACATCAGTTGCCGGGCACCTTCTGCTGCCACAGGTTCTTCATGTCGGCGTCCATGTCGGAGTTGAAGCCCGGCCGCAGGTTGCCCGGGTCGGCGTCGGCGAACTCGGACTTCACCGTCCCCGGGAGTTTGTCCATCGCGATCGCCGGGTAGCCGGCGATCGCGGTCGCGATGGCGGCCTGCTGGGTGGGTTCCAACAGCCAGTTCGCCAGTTTGAAGGCAGCATCCTGCTTGGTCGATGCGGACAACACGCCGGCGTAGGTGCCGCCGCCGGTGAAGCTCGGGTCGGTGATCTGCAGAGCCTCGGCCTCCTTCGGTACGACCCCGGACTTGCGGCCGCTGATGAACTGATCGCTCCAGGCCGGGCACATCCAGATCTCCTTCTGCAGCAGGAGTTCCAGGGTGCCGTTGTTGCCGTTGGGGTAGACGCCCTTCTGATACATCGACGTGTTCAGTCCGGCGAGGGTCGCGAAACCCTTGTCCCACTTGCCCTCCAGGTCCTTGTGGTAGCCGGTGGTCATCGTCTTCAGATCGGCCGCGGACAGGTATTTGGTGAGCACGGTCTGCACGAAGGAATCACCGGCACCGCCGGTGTCGGGCGAGTTGTAGGCGAACTTGCCGGGGTTCTTCTTGATCCAGACGAGCAGTTCGTCCAGCGACTTCGGCGGCGTCCCCACCTTGTCCGGCAGGTAGGCCAGCAGCACCGAGGAGCCGCGGTAGGGGATGGAGTTCTTCGCCGCGGCCGCCTGCAGGTCGGGCAGCACGCCGGTCAGGTTGGCGACCTTGCCGGACGGGTCGGCGAGCAGCCCGGCCTCGCCGGCCCGGTCGCCCATCGACTCCAGGAAGTCGATGCCCGGATCCTTCTTCTGCTGGGTGGCGGCGGCGATCTTGTTCAGCACCTGATCGGAGTTCTGGCCGTGCAGGTCGAACTGGAAGGTGATCTTGGTGCCCTGGTTGGCCTTCTCGAAGCCGGGAATCAGGGTCTTGGTCCACAGATCCTGGATGTTGGTGTCGGCTCCGCAGTAGACGGTCAGCGCGTTCTTCGCACCGCCCCCGCCGCTTCCGCCGCCGGCAGTGGTCGCGCCCGGGCCGTTGCCCTGGCAGGCAGTCAGGCCGGCGGTGCCGGCGGCTGCAGCGATTCCGAACGCAATGAACCTACGTCGATCCATGATGGTCCTCCCCGTGATGAGTGACTGCCGGGCGACGGTGACCGGAGCGGTTCAGAACCTAGGCGCCATCGGGCCGGTGACAGCGACGCACAGGTGAGCGTAGCGTGAACGCAGTACGGACGGGAAGGTCGAATTCAGCTCAAGATCAACTACCGCGCGGGTCGCCGGTGGAGACGGTCGATTCCCGCGCGAGCGCACGCGCGTAATAGTGTCTGATCCATGACAGCAAGCACCCCGGTTCAGCGTTCCTTCGTCCTGCTCAAGCCCGACGCCGTACGGCGCGGCCTGGTGGGGTCGGTGCTGAGCCGGTTCGAGGCCAAGGGTTTGTCGATCGTGGCGCTGCAGCTGCGGCAGGTCGACGGAGAGCTCTCCGATCAGCATTACGCCGAGCACGTCGAGCGGGACTTCTACCCGCCGCTGCGGGAGTTCATCACCTCCGGCCCGTCGATCGCGATGATCGTGGAGGGTGACGAGGCGATCGAGGTGGTCCGCGCGCTGAACGGTGCCACCGACGGACGGAAGGCCGCTCCGGGCACCATTCGCGGTGACCTGTCGCTGTCCAACCGGGAAAATCTGGTGCACGGATCCGATTCGCCGGAGTCGGCCGCCCGCGAGATCGCCCTCTGGTTCCCCGAGCACAGCTGACGACGATGCCGACCCACCTGGCGGGCCTGCTGCGGGCCAGCGAAGGGACCGGGGTCGGTGCCGAGCTGCCGACCCGGAGCCTGATCTTCGACTGCCTGCTCGCCGGGGTGTTCTTCGCCTGTGGGTCGGCGTTCCTGCCGCTGTTCTTTGCGCAGTGGCGCCCGATCGATGCGGCGTTCGTCGCGTTGGTCTGCCTGCCGTTGATGTTGCGGCGCAGGTTGCCGCGGATCTCGTTCGTGCTCTGCCAGGTCTTCGGGCTGTTCCAGGTCTGGTGGCCGAGCCCGATCGGCCTGCATGACGGGGCGCTGCTGTTCTCGCTCTATTCCCTGGTCGGTTTCACCAATCGGCGGACCGGCCTCTACGGGTTGGCGGTGCTGTTGGTGGTGGCCTTCTCCGGGGCGGTCAACGACTGGTGGGGTTTCGTCGATGATCAACTCTCCAAGGCCTTCTCCACCACGCCCAGCCTGCTGACCAGGGTCGCCACCACCGCCGGGATGATCGCACTGGTCTTCGCCGCGTGGGCCTCGGGTGAGCGGCTGCGGTCGGCTCGGATGGGGCAGGTGGCGCTGACCGATCGCGCCGAGCAACTCGAACGAGAACGGGAGCAGCAGTCCAGGATCGCGGCGGCCGCCGAACGGGCCCGGATCGCGCGCGAGATGCACGACGTGATCGCGCACGCGCTGTCGGTGATGATCGCCCAGGCCGACGGTGCTGCGTACGTGATCGACAGCAGCCCCGCGACGGCGAAGACCGCATTGGAACGGATCTCCGGCACCGGCCGGGACTCGCTGACCCAGATGCGTGGTCTGCTCGGGCTGCTCCGGGAGGGCGAGGACGACCCGAGCCGTGCGGCGGTGCCGCAGCCGGGCGTGGAGCAGCTGCCCCAGCTGGTGGAGCAGGCCGGCGCGACCGGACTGACGGTGACGTTGGAGCAGACCGGCAATGCCGACAAGGTGGCCGAGATGACCGGCCTGACGATCTACCGGCTGGTGCAGGAGAGCCTGACCAACGCCCGCAAGCACGGCGGTGACCAGGTCCGGCTGGTGATCGACTTCGGCGCCGACGGCACCGACCTGCGGGTGATCAACAGTGTCGCCGACACCGACAAGAGGCTGCAGACCGGCGAACCGGGGCATGGCCTGCAGGGCATGAAGGAGCGGGTCGGTGCGGTCGGCGGTCGGCTGACCACCGGTCCGCAGGCGGACGGATTCGAGGTTCACGCCTGGTTGCCGCATCTTCCCGCTACCGTGGCGCCAGCAGAACCGACGGCAGGAGAGAGCTGAGATGACGATCAAGGTGTATCTGGTCGATGATCAGGAGCTGGTCCGTGCCGGTTTCGCCATGGTGATCGGTTCGCAGCCCGATATGGAGGTGGTCGGGCAAGCGAGCAACGGTGCCGACGCGGTCGATCAGCTCGCCGTGACCGCTGTCGATGTGGTGATCATGGACGTCCGGATGCCCCGGATGGACGGGGTCGCGGCAACCAAGATCATCACCGAGCGGTATCCGGACGGGCCGAAGGTGATCGTACTGACCACCTTCGATCTGGACGAACACGCCTTCTCCGCGCTGCGGGCCGGTGCGGCAGGATTTCTGCTCAAGGACACCCCGCCGGACCGGTTGCTGGAGTCGATCCGGACCGTGCACGACGGCGACTCGGTCGTCGCACCGAGCACCACCAAACGGCTGATCGAACGCTTCGTCGACGAGGTTCCCGAGCCGCACGCCGCCGACACCTCCCAGTTGGCCGACCTCACCGACCGGGAACGGGAGGTGATGTTGGAGATCGCCAACGGCCTGAGCAACTCCGAGATCGCCGCCAAGTTCTTCGTCAGCGAGGCCACGGTCAAGACCCACGTCGGCCGGATCCTGGCCAAGACCGGGCTGCGGGACCGGGTCGCGCTGGTCGTGCTGGCCTATCGCACCGGTCTGGTCCGGCCGACCGGGTAGCTCTCTCAGGTTCGGCTCAGCGGTTCCGGTAGGGTTCAATTCCGCGTCCCGTGAATAACGAGAGGCACCACCCTGTTACTGCCGCTGATCGCCGTGCATTTCGGTGTCGCCGTGTGCGCTCCGCTGCTCGCGCGCTGGCTGCGACTGCGGACGTTCTACGTCCTCGCCCTGCCACCGCTGATCACGTTCATCGTGTTGGCGACCGAGCTGCCGACGATCCTGGCCGGACATGCCATCACCCAGCAGGTCACCTGGATCGGGACCTTCGACCTCCGGGTCTCGTTCTCGATCGGCACCCTGCAATGGGTCCTCGGCCTCGTCGTCAGCGGCATCGGGACATTGGTGCTGCTCTACTGCCGATGGTATTTCGCCTCCGGCATCCCGGTCCGGACCGCGGCCATCCTGCTCGCCTTCGCCGGCGCGATGCTCGGGCTGGTCACCTGTGACGATCTGATCCTGCTCTACGTCTTCTGGGAACTCACCACCGTCTTCTCCTATCTGCTGGTCGGGCACAATCCGGCCAACGAGGCCAACCGGCGGGCCGCGATGACCGCGTTGGTGGTGACCACCGTCGGCGGTCTGGCGATGCTGGTCGGGATCCTGCTGCTCGGTTCGGTCGCCGGCACCTTCTCCCTGCAGGCGATCCTGTCCCGGCCGCCCTCGGGGGCGGCAGTCAGCGCCGCCGTGGCGCTGCTGTTGGTCGGCGCGCTGTCGAAGTCGGCCCAGCTGCCGTTCCACTTCTGGCTGCCCGGCGCGATGGCGGCACCGACACCCGTCAGCGCCTACCTGCACGCTGCTGCGATGGTGAAGGCCGGCGTCTACCTGGTCGCGCTGCTGGCACCGGCGTTCGCAACCGTGCCGCTGTGGCGGCCGGTGCTGCTGATCATCGGCCCGCTGACCATGCTGCTCGGCGGCTGGCGGGCGTTGCGGCAGCACGACATCAAGCTGCTGCTCGCCTTCGGCACGGTCAGTCAGCTCGGCTTCATGATCACCATTGTCGGCATCGGGACCCAGGAAGCCGCGCTGGCCGGCTGTGCGGTCCTGATCGGCCACGCGCTGTTCAAGTCGGCGCTGTTCATGATCGTCGGCATCGTCGACCATCAGGCCGGCACCCGTGACCTGCGTGCGTTGTCCGGCGTCGGGCGGCAGCGGCCGGCGCTGGCCGTGGTCACGATCCTCGCCGCGGCATCGATGGCCGGGATCCCGCCGACCTTCGGCTTCGTGGCCAAGGAGGGCGCTCTGGGGGCGCTGCTCCATCTGGGCGGCTCGGCCGGCGTGGCGGTGCTGGTGGCGATCGTGGTCGGATCGGTGCTGACCGTCGGTTACAGCCTGCGCTTCGTCTGGGGCACCTTCGCGACGAAGAAGGACACCGACCATCACATCGAGCCGACCAGGTTCCCGGCGCCGGCTCTCGGCTTCTGGCTGATGCCCGCCATCCCGGCGGTCCTCGGGCTGCTGCTCGGATTCGTCTCCGGCCCGACCGGACATCTGCTGGACGGTTACGCCCACACCGTGCCCCAGGGAGAACCCGGGGAACTGGTGCTCTGGCACGGTCTGACGCCGCAGCTGGGTCTGTCGGCCCTGGCGATCGGGCTCGGGATCGCGATCTTCGTCGACCGGCGACGCTTCGCGGCGCTGCAGCGGACACTGCCAGGGCTGGGGGACGCCGGTGCGTTGTACGCCAAGGCGATGCGTGGTGTGGACCGGGCCGCGGTGGAGATCACGGCTCTGGCTCAGCGTGGCTCGCTGCCGGTCTACCTCGGTGCGATCGCGTTGGTGTTCGTGGTGTTCCCGGGGTCGGCGTTGATCATGGCCGCCGATCTGCCGCGTTCGGTCCGGCCGTTCGACAATCCCGCCCAGGTGGTGGTCGGCGGATTGATCATCGTCGCCGTCGTGCTGGCCGGCCGGGCGCGCGGTCGGATGAAGGCGATCCTGCTGGTCGGCGTCACCGGCTACGGGGTGGCCTTCCTGTTCCTGCTGCACGGTGCGCCGGATCTGGCGCTGACCCAGGTGCTGGTCGAGACCGTGACCCTGATCGTGCTGGCGCTGGTGCTGCGCAAGCTCGGCCCGTACTTCTCCGACCGTCCGCTGGCATCGACCCGGTGGTGGCGGCTGATCCTGTCGCTGGGGGTCGGGTCGGTCGCGGCGCTGGCCGGGCTGGTGGCCGCTTCGAACCGTACCGCCGAACCGGTCTCGGCCCGATTCGCCAAGTTCGCCTACGAGTTCGGCTACGGCAAGAACGTCGTCAACGTGACCCTGGTCGACATCCGGGCCTGGGACACGCTGGGCGAGATCTCGGTGCTGATGGTGGCCGCCACCGGTGTCGCCAGCCTGATCTTCCTCGGCATCCGGCAGCCGGTGTCGCGGCCGCGGCGGCGGCCGGTCGAGCCGGGGGAGGAACACACCACCTGGCTGCGCGGCCAGCACAGCCTGTCGCCGTACAGCCGCTCGGTGGTCTTCGAGGTGATGACCAGACTGCTGTTCCCGGTGATGATCCTGTGCTCGTTGTACCTGCTGTTCACCGGACACAACGCGCCCGGCGGTGGCTTCGCCGCCGGGTTGATCACCGGTCTCGCGCTCGCCGTCCGCTATCTGGCGGGCGGCGCCGGCGAACTGGTCGAGGCCGCCCCGGTGGATGCCGGCAAGGTGCTCGGTCTGGGTCTGGTGGTGAGCGTGCTCAGCGCGGTGGCCCCGATGCCGTTCGGCGGCCGGATCCTGGAGAGCTACGCCGTCGATCTGCACCTCGGGGTGCTCGGCGACGTCCACCTGGTGACCTCGATGTTCTTCGACATCGGCGTCTACCTGGTCGTGGTCGGGGTGATGCTGGACCTGATCCGCAGTCTCGGCGCCGGCGTGGACCGGCAGACGTTGGAGGCGAGTCGATCATGACCGCCAATCTGACCTTGATCGTCGTCGCCGGCGCGCTGATCGCGGCCGGCACCTATCTGCTCACCGAACGGGCGATGACCCGGATCCTGCTCGGAGTGCTGCTCAGTTCCAACGGCGTGAGCGTGCTGTTCCTGGTCGCGGCCGGTGCGGCCGGCAGCGCGCCGATCCTCGGTGACGGTGGGGCGGAGAAGGGCGGCATGAGTGACCCGCTGCCGCAGGCGATGGTGCTGACCGCGATCGTGATCACCCTCGGCACCGTGGCCTTCCTGCTGACCATGGCGTATCGGAGCTTCCAGCTGAACGGACATGACGAGGTGCAGGACGACGTCGAGGACGCCCGGATCCGGCGCCTCGCGGAGCAGGACGAAGCATCGGACAGCTACGACGAGGGTGGCACCGAACTGACCGACGAGGAAGGCCGGATCGTCGAGTCGGAAGGGCAGGAGGAGTGAACAACATCCTTGCCCTGCCGGTGCTGCTGCCGCTGTTCGGTGCCGCGCTGACCCTGGTGCTCAGTCATCGGCCGAGGGCGCAGCGGGTGGCGTCGATCTCGGTGCTCAGTGCCGCGGTGCTGATCGCGGCGACGCTGGTCTATCTGACGTCCACCCGAGACACCGTCGTGCTCTGGGTCGGGGACTGGGAACGGCCGCTCGGCATCGCCCTGGTCGCCGACCGGCTGTCGGCGATCATGCTGCTCACGTCGGCGGTGATCACCCTGGCGGTGCTGGTCTTCTCGGTCAGCGCCGACCAGGCCGAACGGGATCGACGGGCACCGGTGTCGGTGTTCCACCCGACCTTCCTGGTGCTCAGTGCCGGCGTCACCAACGCCTTCCTGGCCGGCGATCTGTTCAATCTGTTCGTCGGCTTCGAGATGCTGCTGTTCGCGTCGTACGTGTTGATCACCTTGGGCGGGACCGGCGAACGGGTCCGCGCCGGCACCACCTATCTGGTGGTCAATCTGCTGTCCTCGACGCTGTTCCTGATCGCGCTCGCGGTGATCTACGCAGCGACCGGCACGGTCAACCTGGCACACCTGTCGATCCGCCTCGGTGAGCTGCCCGACAATCTCCAGGCACTGCTGCAACTGCTGCTGCTGATCGTGTTCGCGATCAAGGCGGCGGTGTTCCCGATGTCGGCCTGGTTGCCGGACTCCTACCCGACGGCTCCGGCGCCGGTGACCGCGGTGTTCGCCGGATTGCTGACCAAGGTCGGTGTGTACGCGATCATCCGCACCCAGACCCTGCTGTTCCCGGACCGGCACCTGACCGATCTGCTGTCGGTGGCAGCCCTGCTGACCATGATCATCGGCATCCTCGGTGCGGTCGCCCAGACCGAGATCAAGCGGATGCTGTCCTTCACCCTGGTCAGTCACATCGGCTACATGATCTTCGGCATCGCGTTGGCCAGCCAGGCCGGCCTGGCCGGCGCGATCTTCTACACCGTGCACCACATCACCATCCAGACCACGCTGTTCCTGGTCACCGGCCTGATCGAGGACCGGGGTGGCAGCACGTCGCTGAACGAGCTCGGCGGTTTGGCCGCGGTGGCACCGGCGATCGGGGTGCTGTTCTTCATTCCGGCGATGAACCTGGCCGGCATCCCACCGCTGTCCGGTTTCGTCGGCAAGGTGGGGCTGCTGCGGGCCGGCATCGAGCAGGGGAGTTGGCTGAGCTGGTTGCTGGTCGGCGGCGCCGTGCTGACCAGCCTGCTGACCCTGTACGCGATGGCCAAGGTGTGGAATCGTGCGTTCTGGCGAGCCGCACCCGAACCCGTACGCAGGGTCGAGGGCCCGCCGCGGAGCAACATGATCACCGCCGGTGTCCTGGTCGCACTGGGGGTCGGGCTGACCGCCGTCGCCGGTCCGCTCTACAGCTACGCCGACCAGGCGGCCGCCGAGCTGCTGGACAAGGCGCATTACATCGCCGCCGTGTTGCCGAGGGGGATTCGATGAGACTTCGTTCCCGGGTGCAGCCGTTCATGATCATCGTCTGCGCCGTGATCTGGACACTGTTGTGGGGCCAGCTGTCGATCTTCAACCTGGTGGCCGGTGCGCTGCTCGGACTGCTGATCGGTCTGGTCTTCCCGATGCCACCGATCATCGGGTCGGCCACGGTGCATCCGATCGGTCTGCTCCGGCTGATCGCTGCGCTGCTGGTCGACCTGGTCCGGTCCAGCATCGGCGTGGCGCGGGTGGTGCTGCGCAGGGGCCGTCGCCCACGTAACGCGATCCTCGGTGTCCAGCTGCGGACCCGCAACGAGCTGTACCTCACCCAGACCGCCGAACTGATCTCGCTGACCCCCGGCAGTCTGGTGGTCGAGGCCCGGCCGACGAACTGCACCATCTATGTCCACATGCTCGACGTCAGCAGCGCCGAGGAACGTGCCGCGGCTCGCACCATGGTGCACACCGCCGAGGCCCGGGTGATCCGGGCCTTCGGCACCCGGGCAGAGATCGCTGCACTGCGGTCCGGTGATCCGATGCCGGGGGTGGACCGATGATCAGCCTGCAACTGCTGCATCAGATCGTCGCCGCGATCGGGATCGTCGCCCTCGGCACGGCGGCACTGCTGGCGATCATCCGGATCGCGCGCGGCCCGAGCATCCTGGACCGGGCGGTGGCCACCGACGTGCTGATCGCGGTGGTGATCGCCGGCCTGGTGCTGGAGGAGGTCGTCAACCGGCACAGCAGCACGCTGCCGGTGATGTTGGTGCTGTCGGTGGTCGGCTTCGCCGGCGCGGTGAGCATCGCCCGCCAGGTGGCGGCCAGGGAAGGACCCCGATTGGAGGTGAAGGATGACCGGCGAGGCGACGATTCTTGACCTGATCGGCGCGGCCCTGGTGGTGGTCGGCATCCTGCTCTGCCTGATCGCCGCAATCGGCCTGATCCGGCTGCCCGACGTACTCAGTCGGATGCACGCGGCGACCAAGCCGCAGACCCTCGGGCTGCTGGTGCTGCTGACCGGGCTGGGGATGTCGCTGCGGGACTGGCGACTCGTCGGGCTGCTGGTCGTGATCGGCGCGCTGCAGCTGCTGACCGCACCGATCTCGGCGCACCTGGTCGCCCGGACCGCGTACCGGACCCGACAGTTCCGCACCGACCTGACCGAACCCGACGAACTGGACGCCGACCTGTCCCGCGCCGGCTTCCGGCTGGTCACCCGACACGACGAGGACGAGGGAGACGACGTCGACGAATCAGCGGCCGACTGACCCGGCTCGGTGAATGGGCGCGACAGCGTCCCCGGCGGGTGGCTACGGTTGTCGCCATGGTGCCCGCGGATCACGATTCGTCAGCGAGGATCTGGTCGCTGCTGCCGGCCGAGGTGCACCAGGAGCTGGCCGAGGGCCTGTCGCCGACCGACCTGCAGAGCCTGCTGATCGACGTTGCCGGCAGTCGTGCGGCCGAGGTCACCCCGGCGCGGCTGATGCAGCGCTGGCGATCGGACCGATTCGTCCGGCCCGCCGGCAGCGATCCACGGCGGTTGTCGGCCGTCGTCGCCCGACTGTGGCAGCTGCTCCCGGCGCAATTCGAGGGCATCGAGCTGGCGCCGGTGACTCCGCTGGGGACCTGCTCGGCGATGGCCGCCGTCGATCAGAACCGGGTGCTCAGCACCACCCGGACCAGCGAGGTGGTCAGTGACCTGACCAATGTGCTCGCACTGGAGGCAGCGACCCGTCGACGGACCGATCGCGGCGCACCGGTGCATCTGGCAGCCTGCCACCGCGTCCTGCGCAGCCAGCAATTCGCGGCCGGGGCCAGCCACTTCGAGCTGTTCGCGTTGGTCTCCAGCGACCGCGACCGCGGGTCGGCGCGGACCGAGGCCGACCTCCTGGCCGCCCACCTGCGCTACTGGACGTCCGTGCTGGAGGCGATGCTGCCCGGGCGCCCGGCCGAGATCCGCTATGCCGGCTTCGAACCCGCCCTGCGGGAGCGCTATGCCGACACCGTGTTGCCTGCGCTGCGCTCGGGTGCGGGGGAGCGGGTCGAATGGATCGCCGATCACGACCGGGCCAGGGCGCGTCACTATTACAGCTCCGGGGCGCTGCTGATCCACGCCGACGGTGTGGAGCTCGGCGACGGCGGGTTCACCGATTGGACGGCCCGGCTGTTGGCCGATCGGAAGGAGCGCTGCCTGATCTCCTGTCTGTCCACGGAGGGACTCGTGGCGCTGGAGTCGTTACGCTGAGTCCTGTTATGAGCACCGAACAGATCACGTCCGTCCCCGAATCGGTCTTCCCGCGGCTGGAGCCGCTGCTGGGACAGGTCGGCAAGCCGATCCAGTACGTCGGCGGCGAGCTGAACAGCGTCGTCAAGGACTGGGCAACGACCAGCGTGCGGTGGTGCTTGATGTATCCCGACGCCTACGAGGTCGGGCTGCCCAACCAGGGCGTCCAGATCCTGTACGAGGTGCTGAACGAGCGGGACTGGATCCTGGCCGAGCGGACCTATGCGGTCTGGCCGGACCTGGAGGCCAAGATGCGCGAACAACGGCTGCCGCAGTTCAGCGTCGACAGTCACCGACCGGTCGGTCGGTTCGACGTGCTCGGGGTCAGTTTCGCCACCGAGCTCGGGTACACCAATCTGCTGAACGCGATCGATCTCGCTCAACTGCCGCTGCATGCCGTCGACCGTCGCGAGCAGGATCCGATCGTGCTGGCCGGCGGTCACGCCGCGTTCAATCCGGAACCGATCGCCGACTTCATCGACGCCGCTGTGCTGGGTGACGGCGAGGAGATCGCGCTCAAGATCAGCGACGTGATCCGGGAGTGGAAGGACGAGGATCGGCCGGGTGGCCGGGACGGGCTGCTGCTCCGGTTGGCTGCCACCGGCGGTGTCTACGTGCCGAAGTTCTACACCGTGGACTACCTGCCCGACGGCCGGATCCAGCGTGTCGCGCCGAACCGCAGCGGGGTGCCGTTCCGGATCGCCAAGCACACCGTGATGGATCTGGATGCTTGGCCGTACCCGAAGAACCCGTTGGTGCCGCTGGCCGAGACGGTGCACGAACGCTTCTCGGTGGAGATCTTCCGCGGCTGCACCCGCGGCTGCCGGTTCTGCCAGGCCGGGATGATCACCCGACCGGTCCGGGAACGCAACATCGAGACCATCGGCGCGATGGTGCAGAACGGGATTGACAAGTCCGGACTGGAGGAAGTGGGTCTGCTCAGCCTGTCCAGTGCCGACCACTCCGAGATCGGCGAGGTCACCAAACAGCTCGCGGATCGGTACGAGGGCAGCAACGTGTCGCTGTCGCTGCCCAGCACCCGGGTGGACGCGTTCAACATCGATCTGGCCAACGAACTGTCCCGCAACGGTCGCCGGTCCGGTCTGACCTTCGCCCCCGAGGGCGGGTCGGAACGGATCCGCAAGGTGATCAACAAGATGGTCAGCGAAGAGGATCTGATCAACACCGTCAGCACCGCCTTCGGCAACGGCTGGCGTCAGGTCAAGCTCTACTTCATGTGCGGGCTGCCGACCGAGACCGACGAGGATGTGCTGGAGATCGCCGAGCTGGCCAAGAAGGTGATCGAGACCGGCCGGACGGTGAGCGGCCGCCGCGACATCCGGTGCACGGTGAGCATCGGCGGCTTCGTACCCAAGCCGCACACCCCGTTCCAATGGGTGGGGCAGACTGATCACGAGACCATCGACAGCCGGCTCCGCAAGCTGCGGGAGGCCGTCCGGTCCGATCGTCGCTTCGGCAAGGCGATCGGCTTCCGTTACCACGACGGGAAGCCAGGAGCGATCGAAGGGCTGCTCAGCCGCGGTGATCGCCGGGTCGGCAAGATCATCGAGACGGTGTGGCGCGACGGCGGCCGGTTCGACGGCTGGAACGAACACTTCTCCTACGAGCGGTGGACCTCGGCTGCAGCCGAGGCGCTGGACGGCACCGGTGTTGATCTTGACTGGTACACCGTCCGGGAACGGGATTACGCCGAGGTGCTGCCCTGGGATCACCTGGATGCCGGCCTGGACCGGGACTGGTTGTGGGAGGACTATCAGGACGCCTTGGACGAGGTCGAGCTCGACGACTGCCGCTGGACCCCGTGCTTCGACTGCGGCGTCTGCCCGGAGATGGACACCTCGATCCAGATCGGCCCGACCGGCAAACAGTTGCTGCCGATCGCCGAGGTGAAGCACACGGTGACCGCCTGACGCTCAGACCCGAGCCCGTTCCGGCACCTCGCGGGCCAGAGTGATCGCCACCAGCCCGAGCAGGGTCCCGGTGATCCGCCGCTGCCAAGTAGCCCACGTCGGTCGTGCAGCCAGGAAGCCGGCGACCGTTCCGGCACCGCAGATGATCAATGCGTTGACGACCATGCTGACGGCGATCTGGATGCCGCCGAGGACGAAGCCCTGGGCGGCGGTGTGCCCGGCCGCCGGATCGATGAACTGCGGGATCAAGGCGAGGTACATGACCGCAGCCTTGGGGTTGAGCAGGTTCGTGATCAAGCCCATCCGGAACAGTCTGAACCGGGAGTCCGGCTGCAGCGTGCGGGCTTCGAAGACACCGCGTCCACCCGGCCGCAATGCCTGCCAGGCAAGGTAGCCCAGGTAGACCACCCCGACTGCCTTGAGCCCGATGTAGAGCCACGGGACCGCGACGAAGACGAACGCCAGCCCGACGTTGGCCATCGTCATGTAGACCACGAAGCCGAGCCCGGTCCCGATCAACGACACCAGCCCGGCGACCCGTCCCTGGCTGATGCTGCGGGACACCAGGTAGATCATGTTCGGTCCCGGTGTCAGCACCATCACCAGCGCGGCCAATGCGATACCGCCGGCGGCGGCCCATGTGATCATGCCCGGCATCGTGTCAGCAGCAATCTCGCCGGACAAGAGCCACCGGTCGACCGGTGGACCGGTCGGTCACTTGGTGGCGATCGCCTCGATCTCAACCAGGATCTCGGGGTTGCCGAAGGACGCACCGATGGTGGACCGAGCCGGAAGACGATCACCGAAGCGGGCGCGGTAGAGCCTGTCGAACTCAGCGAAGTCGGCGACGTCGGCCAGGAAGCACGTGGTCTTGACGACCTGGTCCAAGGTGCTGCCGGCGGCCCGCAGCACCGCCTCGAGATTGTCGATGCCGAGTTCGACCTGCTGCTGCAGGGTGGTGCCAAGACGGCCGTTCGGGGTAGCGCCGATCTGACCGGCCGTGATCACCAGGTTGCCGAGATCGTAGGCCTGGGAGTATGACGCGCCAGGCTGAGCGGCGTCGGTGGTGTTGATCATCGTCGGTTCGATCATCGAATTGCTTCCTCCTGGGAGTCGTTGCCGGGCTTCATCGGATCCGTTGTGCGATGAACTGTCCGTGGCCGGCGCCGGATACCTCGGGGCCGAAGACCGTCCGGCCACGGCTGAGCGTGTAACGCGGGCGCCCGTGTCCGGCGATGCCGTCGTAGATGTCGTAGTCCGAGCCGTTCGCGGTCTCCGGCTCGCCGACGCTCCAGGTCCAGCTCGCATCCGGATCCCAGACCACGATGTCGGCGTCGGCACCGATCTCGATCCGGCCCTTGTCGCCGAGCCCGAACGTCTCGGCCGGGATCCGGGAATTGATGTCGACGAACTGCCGGGTGGTCAACCGGCCGCTGTTGACGCCGAAGTTCCACAACATCGGCATCCGGGAGGCGATCCCGGGAGCACCGGGTTCCATTGCGGTGAAGTCCTGGAAGCCGGCGGATTTGTCCGCCAGGCTGTAGCAGCAGTGATCGCTGGCCACCGCGTTCAGGGTCCCGTCGGCGACCGCCTGCCACAGTCCGTCACGATCGTGCTGGCTGCGGATCGGGGGAGTGATCACGTACTTCCAGCCGTCCTTGCGCTGATAGGCGCTGTCGTCATGGACGAGGTAGTGGGCGCAGGTCTCGGCTCGGACATCGACGCCGACGGACCTGGCCTCCTGGATCTGGCCGAACGCGTCCAGACCGGACACGTGGTAGATGTACACCGGTGAGTCGAACTCCTCGGCGAAGCCGACGATCTCACGGATCGAAGCCCGCTCGGTATGGCCCGGTCGGCTCTGCGGGAAACGGGGGATCGTCGTCGGCCCGTGGGTGCGCGTGGCCGCCAACGCATCGGTCAGCAGGGCATGATGCTCGGCGTGGAACCCGGGGAGTCCGCCCGCTTCGGCAGCCACCCGGATGAACCGGCGGATGTCGGCAGTCTCCATCCGGGAGTCGTAGGTGGTGTAGACCTTGAAGGAACTCAGCCCCATCGAGATCAGTTGCGCGATCTCAGCATTCCGCTCGGCGTTCAGTTCCGTGATCACCGGGTGAAGGGTGTAGTCGATCACCGACGCGCCGGCCTGTTCGAGTCGCTCCTCGGCTGCCGCGATCAATGATCCCTGCCGTCCCGGAACGAAGTCGATCACGGCCGTGGTGCCCCACGCTGCCGCCCGCGCGGTCGCCGATCCGAAGTCGTCGTGCCCGGTCCCGCCACTTGCCAACGGCCAGGCGATATGAGTGTGCGGGTCGATTCCGCCGGGCATCACGATGCAGCCACGCGCATCCAGGACCCGGTCGGCAGTCACCGTTCCGGGTGCACCGATCGCGACGATCCGGCCGTCGGTGATGCCGACATCGAAGGCACCTTCGTCGTGTGCGGTCACCACGTGGCCACCGCGGATCACCTGCTGCGGACGGGTATCGGGCTCAGTCATTGTGAGCCCCTCCTCTCTGTTGGGTACACCTGTTGTGTCAGATCGACGATCCCGGTGGCGATCGGCACGGAGAAGTCGAGCGCCGTCTCGGCCAACAGGCTTCGGTTGTCCAGTTCCTCGGACCAGGACGGCTGCGGGCCGTCGGTCTGCTCGATCTGCAACGGGATTCCGATCGCGGTGGCCACCAGACGTGCGATCTCCCGATGATCAACTTCTGCTTGCACGAGGTGATAGGGATGATCACCGAGCGCGCGACGGTGAACGAGCTCGGCCAGGAACCTCGCCGCATCCTGGACGTGTACCAGCGGCTCGCGCGCGTCCCGTCCCAGCCGGACCCGGCCGTTCGCCAGAAGATCATCGGCGATGCCGGTGATGATGTGGTCGGTCCGCCGGCCGGGACCGTAGAGCGACCCGATCCGGACTGCCACGGCCGGCATCCCCCGCGATCGGTAGACCTCGACGAGATCCTCGCCGAACCGTTTGGTTGCGGCATAGACGGTCGTGGGCCGGCGGCTCCCGATCTGCTCGACAGCGGCGACGCTCGAGGCGACGACGACGTACGGCCGCGGTTCGAGCCGCTCGCAGGCATCCAGCAGATGGACTGTTCCGGTTGCGTTCACCGCGGTCACCAACGGTGCATCATCGGCAGCGACCATCGGGCCGGAGATGCCTCCGAGATGAACCACTGCGGACGGTTCGTGGTCCGCGATGACGGCTCGCACCCGCTCCGCATCACGCAGATCGACATCCAAGTCGATCCCCAGAACGTCTTCGCCGGCCTCGTTCAGGTGATCGACGACCGTCCGGCCCAGGAAGCCGTCCGCGCCGGTGACGACGACCCGCATCGGATGTCAGGCCTGCCCGGAGGCAAAATGCTGGATCACGTCCTCGACCGGCACCACATCGGCATACCGCTGGTCGATGTCGAACAGGTTCGCAGTGTGAGCCGAGGGGGAGCGATCGCCCACTGCCTCGGCCGGCACGATGGCGTGGAAGCCGAGGTCGAGAGCGCTCTCGGAGGTGGCTCGGATGCAGCCACTCGTCGAGCATCCGACGATCACCACGGTGTCGATGCCTCGATCGACCAGGATGCTGATCAGGTTGGTGTTCAGGAAGGCGCTCGCTCGTGGCTTCTCGATCAGCGGCTCGTCGGCGCGCCGCTCGAGCTCGGCGATGACCTGGGTCGCCTGCTCGCCACGGATCATCTTCTCCGCGTGTGGGGTTTTCAGCCTGCTGACCCGGCTCACATCCGACATGGCGGCGTCGTAGGCCATGGTCGTGAACAGCACCGGAACGCTGTTGTCGCGGGCGGACGTCAGGACCCTGCTGATCTGCTGGGTCACGCCGCCGAGGTCGGAGCCGATCATGGCCTCGGGCTCGGTCCAATTGCCCGCCATGTCGATCACCAGGACGGCCGGCCGGGAACCCCAGCCGACGCGGCCCCCGAAGCCTGCCTGGCGGTAAAAGTCCACCAGCTCGCGGTTGTCCAGGCTGTGGGTCGTGTTGTTCTGAGTCACACGGTCTCCATTCCTCAATTTTGATAAACGTATCTCAACAGCGGGAGAGCTTACAATGTGTCGAGCAAGTTAGCCAGCCCTGCTGGTCGATGCTCAGAGGCAAAGGATTCATGACCGTCACCGATCCCTTGGATGAACTCCTCCCCGACGAGGTCGTGCTTGTGATGGCGATCGGGGAGTCGCCGCATCCCGTCGGGGCACGGCTGGCGCTGCGGGCGTTGACCGAAGCCGGTGTCCGGTCCAGCGAGGCGAGTGTGTCGCGAATGCTCGGCAAGCTGGACGGTCTCGGGTTGACGACGCAGGTCGGACGCAAGGGGCGGGTGTTGACCCCGCACGGGCGTGCGGTGGTTCAGGCCCGGCGGTCGCGGGCTCGTCGGTCCGAGAGCTTCGAACGTGCATTGGAGCTGCGGACGGTCGCTGAGGTGCTGGACTGGCTCCGGGCCCGGCGGGCAATCGAGAGCGAAGCGGCATATCTCGCCGCCCTTCGCGTCCAGCCGGAGATGGTCGACCGGATGGGGGAGGCCGTTGCAGCGCACGAACATGCGGCACAGGTCGGCCGGCTCGGCTTCAGGATCGTCGGTATGGATTTCCATCGCCTGTTGGCGGAGGCTGCGGACAGCCCGGTCTTCCAGGCGTTGATCGAAAGTCTGATCGCGCCGCGTGCGGTGGCGGTCGAACAGACTCTCGACATGATCCTCGCAGCGCGTGGCACCATCGCCGACTCCGCTGATGATCATCGACGCCTGCTGGCCGCGATCACCGCCAAGTCGCCCGATGCGGCACGCACCCTGATGCACGATCATCTCGCCCGGATGGAGCGAGAGGTCGAGCAGTTCAGTCAGGAGACGAACAACCTGCTGACCAGCGCGCTCGGGCTCGTCGACGACTCGGTCGGCGTGAATTGAGCTGAGCAGCTGCTCGCTGTCGATCGACCGGGCGAAGTCCTTGCGCGCAGTGCCGACTGCCTGTACTGTCCCTCAAATATGAGGAACTAACCTCATCAAGCACGGGGGAATAGCAAATCAGAGGGAAGCCGTTCTGCCCCGGATCGAGGCACACCTGACCGTGCCGGTCAACGAGCGAAGGTGTTTGCAATGGCGCGAGTGACAGAAGAGATTCCTGCGCGTGGCGGCGCAGCGATCCTCAACAATCCGGACCTCAGTCCGACGAAGCCCGAGGACCGCCGATGGGGTGCCTGGAGCTTTGCGGCCGTCTGGATGGGGATCGCCCACAACGTGAACCAATGGATCCTGGTGGCCGCCATGCTCGCTGCGGGGATGTCGGTGTGGCAAGCCGGCGCCGCGGTCGTGATCTCCTTCGGCGTGGTGTACGTGGCGATCATCCTGAGCGGTTCGATCGGTGCCCGACACGGACTCGCGTTTCCGCCGATCGTCCGCGCGATCTTCGGCGAATGGGGTGCCTACATCCCGATCATCCTGCGTAGCCTGTCCGGCGTTGCCCAGCTCGGAGTGTTCGTCTACGTCACCGGCGAGGGCATCGCGATGACCCTCAAGGCAGCAATTCCGGGATTCGCCGGCTTCGATGCGGTCTCGATCGTCGGGATGCGCGGTACCGACGCTGTGGGATATGTGATCGCGTTCGTCCTGCACCTGGTGATCGTGACCCACGGCATCGAACGGGTGCGGAAGTTCGAGCTGATCGCCGGTCCGTTGATCATGGCGCTGGCGATCGGTCTCTTCATCTGGGCTGTCGTGGTGGCCGGCGGCTTCGGCCCGATCGCGTCGATGCCTGCCACCGTGCACGGAACCGAGTTCTGGGGCCTCTTCTTCCTTTCCATCGCAGGCCTGATCGGCTCGATGTCGAGCTTGGTCGTCAACAATCCTGATCTTGCTCGGTTCGCGCGGTCACAGAAGTCCCAGCTCTTGGGACAGGGTATCGGTGTCCCGATCATGTTCGCCGTCTTCTCTGCGGTGACGATCGTTGCGACGGCAGGAACCAAATTCGCGTTCGGGCACATCATCCAGGACCCGATCAAGATCTTCGGTGAGTTCGACAACCCGATCGTCGTCGTGATCGGCAGTCTGATCATCGCCTCTTCCACGCTGTCGCTGAACGCGGCAACGAACGCCGTGGCCGCCGGCTTCGACTTCGCTGCGCTGTTCCCGCGGCATCTGAACTTCCGCCGGGCCACGACCGTCGCGTTGGTCATCGGACTGTTCGCGGTGCCCTGGCTCTGGTACGGCATCGGCCAGTTCACGACGATCTTCTACGGATTCCTCGGGGTCGTGATGGGGCCGATCTTCGGCATCATGATCGCTGACTACTACATCCTGCGGCGTCGCCAGATCGACATCCCTGCCCTGTACACCACGACCGGCATCTACTCCTACCGCAACGGCTGGAATCATGCGGCGATCGTGTCCCTGACACTGGGCACCATTGTGGCCGGTTGCGGGGCCGTCATTCCGGGGTTGGCGGTGTTGTACCAATTCAACTGGTTCGTCGGCGTATTCGTCGGTGGTGTGGTGTATCTGGCGCTGACCTGGCGCCCCGGAGTGGGAGTCCGACAAGACGAGGGGAGACGTAGCAGTGGTGAACAACAAGGGTGATCGGCAGTCGGTCGTGATCACCGGCGTCGGCGGCGGGCCGGGGCTGGGATACGAACTGCCGCTGGCCTTCGCCCGCAGCGGCGCAGAACTCACGATCAACAGCTATCAGGAATCGGAGTCCGACCTCGACCAGCTGCTGTCGGAGCTTCGGCCGTTGGGGTGTGAGCCGGCGGTGGTGGTCGGCGACATCTCGACCGAGCAGGTCGCCCAGGAACTCGTCGCCACGGCGGAATCCCGATACGAGCGGGTTGACGTCCTGGTCAACAATGCGTCGATCTCGACGCCGACACTGTGTCATGAGATGTCGCTGGAACGGTGGCAACGCACCATCGACGTCAATCTCACCAGCGTGTTCCTCACCACCCGCGCGGCGCTCGGCCCGATGCGCCGGCAACGGTCCGGCCGGATCGTGAACATCGCTTCACAGGTCGGGCAGAAGGGTGCCGTCGAGCACGGCCATTACGCAGCAGCCAAGGCCGGTGTGATCGCCTTCACCAAGTCGATCGCCCGTGAGGTCGCCGACTTCGGGATCACGGCGAACTGCGTCGCGCCCGGCCCGCTGAACACGCGGTTGATGCGGAATGTGTCCCAGGAATGGAGGGATCAGAAGCTCAGCGAACTGGTGCTGCCACGCTTCGGCGAACCGTCCGAGGTCGTTCCGTCGGTTCTTTTCCTGGCTTCGGATCCTGGCGGGAACCTGTACACCGGTCAGACGCTCGGACCGAACTCCGGCGACGTGATGCTGTGACCATGGACCGATAGATTCGTGTGTATGGCACAGGTTGTGATCTGGGGGCACCGCGCCGCACTGGCGGACCGGCGCGATGTGGTCAGCCGAGCGGTGCACGGCGCGATCATGGAAGCCCTGGACTATCCACCGGAGAAGTGCTTCCAACGCTTCGTCCTGCTCGACGAGGACGATTTCGTCCACCCCGCCGATCGTGGATCGGACTACCTGATCATCGAGATCTCGATCTTCGAAGGACGGTCCGAGCGAGCCCGTCGGGAGCTGATCAAGGAACTGTTCGATCGGCTGGCGGACCAGGCCGGGATCGCGCCGCACAGTGTGGAGATCACGATCACCGAGACGCCCCGGGTGAACTGGGGCATCCGTGGCCAGAACGCGGCGGACCTGCAGCTGAACTACGACGTCGAGGTGTGACTGGTCAGCCGGCCCGCCAGGAGGTCAGAACCTTGTCGACGGTACGGCGAATCTTCGGTCGGCGTCGGCCAGACATTCCTGCTCTGCTCGTCGATCGCGTCGGGCTCGGCCAAGACGCCTTGGCGCTCGTACCGTTTCCGAGTACGACTCCACTCGACCACCACTACGGACAGCTTGCCGGCCTTGCGAGCCCGGCGGGTGAGGGCGGTATCACCACGTGGAAGGAAGTCGAGCTGGCCGAAGTCGGCGCAGTCCATACAGAGCGACCCGACGTCGTCCATCGTCAGGAACCCGCCCTGTTCGTGATCATCTCCGCAGCCGGCGCACGTCGAGGGGCGACGGCTGATGATCACCAACGGTTCGCGTGGGCTGTCGTCTCCGTTGGCCATGCCTCCATCCACCACCGACTCGGGCCGGCCGACCAGCTCCTCTTCACGGGGGAGAAGTTATCCACAGATTCGAACGTGCTGGTGATTCTGTCGGTCTGTCCGGGTAGTATTTGATCATGGAAGACGCCCTCGAAGATCTCGATGATCGCGGCCTGGTTGATACAGCCGTGACCAATCGGGATGCCGAGGTTGCGGCCGGTTGCCGGATGCTGCAGGTGGCGGCCGTGTGGGCCG
Organism: Microlunatus soli; assembly: GCF_900105385.1. Classification (NCBI taxonomy): domain Bacteria; kingdom Bacillati; phylum Actinomycetota; class Actinomycetes; order Propionibacteriales; family Propionibacteriaceae; genus Microlunatus; species Microlunatus soli. The sequence goes on from NZ_LT629772.1 coordinate 4,874,888, forward strand.
ATCGGCATCCGGCCGACGGGCTGTTTCATCAGCGGACGCCGCTGGCCATGGCCGGTGAGCGGACGATGCGGTTCGGTGGCGAGGGCACCCCGGATGTCGCCGAGTTCGCCCCGGCCAAGCTGGGGCTGGAGATCGGGCTGAATCCGGCCCAGTCCCAGGCGCTGGTCGCCGATGCGCTCGATCTCCGGCATCGGCTACCCCGGTTGTGGAGTCGAGTGCGGCACGGCAACGTGCCTGCCTGGCAGACCCGCCGGATCGCCTACCGGACCCGGACGTTGAGCCTGGAGCAGGCCGGTCTGGTGGATGAGCGGCTGGCTCCTTTCGTCGGCAAGGTGTCGGCGGGCCGGTTGGAGAACAAGATCATGGCCGAACTGATCCGCGTCGATCCCGAAGGATTCGCCCGGGCAGCGGAGAAGGCGGCGACCGATCGGGACGTGAGGCTGCGCCGGCCCAACGAGTACGGCCAGCAAGAGGTGTCGATGCTGCTGGACGCCCCCCGACGCGGGCGACGTGTACGGCACGGCCGATCACGTGGCTGACGTCCTGTTCAAGGACCCGACGCTCCTGCCCGAGGGAATTTCCGATCGCGGCGCGACGACGAAGGGGGAGTGGCGAGCGGTCGCCGGCTGGCTGATGTCGCAACCGGCATTGGTGCTGCAGATCCTGACCGCCGCCGACCGGCCCGACCTCTTCACGGACCTCGAAGCTCCTGAGCCTGTCGAAGGACCGACCCCTGACATTGATGATCATGAACCGGCCGCCCAACCACCGAGCCGCGTCGCGAACTCGATCATCCCGGCGGCGTTGTCCCAGGCCGAGCGCGAACGACTCTTCACCGAGCTCGCGAGGCGGATCGATCCGAACAGACTCGCACCACGGCGCGTGCTGCATGTCCACGTCTGCGCTGACGCGTTGATGAATCCCGATCAGCATCCGGCCCGCACCGAAGGGCTCCGTCCGATGGTGGCAGCCTCCGTGCGCAAGTGGCTGGACGGCAGCCGGGTGACCGTGCAGCCGGTGATCGACCCCGACAACATCCAACCCGTTGACAGCTACGAGACGCCGCCGCGGATAGCCGAGGCGATCTTCACCCGGTCACCGGGCAGTGTCTTCCCGTGGTCCAGCTCTCTGGGTCGCAATCTTGATCATGATCACACGATCTCCTACGTCCCGCCACCGGAGGGTCCGCCGGGTCAGACCGGCGTTCACAGTCTCGGACTTCTGAACCGACCCGAACTCCGAGGTAAGACCTTCCTCATCGTTCGTGTCAGGCAGCCACAGCCCGGAGTCTTCGTGTGGCGCACCGATTATGGACGGGTGATCATCACCAACCCGGCCGGCACCCACGATCTCGGCACCGGCAGTTTTCCCGACACCATCTGGGAAGCAGTCAAACACTGCGGGCTGCTCGCAAACACGCAGCAATCCTGAGGCCTTCGCCCGCGGGCACAGCGCGAATCGTGTGATCGCGTTGTGCCCCGACCACGGAATGCCTGACGCTGAATCACGCCCAGGTCAGCTGGAGCGCCGCAGACCTACCTGGTTGGAGATCCTGGCCAGGCGATCACCCGTGATGCCGGACACCAGGAGACAATGAGCAACTCCACGGAGCGGCTGACTGACGCATACCAGCCGACAAATGGTCCGAGACACGGCTGAGGTCTGCGCCATATCATCTGTGATATGACGACGAGCGTCCATGAGTACACCGAGATCACCGATGCCGATCAGCTGACCGAGGTGATCGGGGAAGCGCTGCCGGCGGTCCGCAACAAGGAACGCGACCGGCTGGATGATCTTGATGTGCAGTGGCTGGCGGCGTCGCCGTTCTGTGTTGTGGCCACCTCCGACGCCGAGGGCAATGTCGACGCCTCGCCCAAGGGCGATCCGGCCGGTCAGTTGGCGTACGTGATCGACGATCGGACGATCGCGATCGCCGAACGTCCGGGCAACCGCCGGGCCGATGGCTATCACAACATCCTGTCCAACCCGCATGTCGGATTGATCTTCCTGATCCCGGGTCGGGGCGACACCCTGCGGATCAACGGCCGGGCTCGGCTGGTGCGCGATGCGCCGTTCTTCGACGCGATGATCGTCAAGGGGCATCGGCCGGTGCTGGCGGTCGTCGTCGAGATCGACACGATCTTCCATCACTGTGCGAAGGCGTTCCTGCGGTCCAAGCTGTGGCAGCCGGACAGTTGGAAGCTCGACGCCGTTCCGTCCCGTGCGGAGCTGGCCAAGAAGCTGGACAAGAAGGACGCCGATCTCGACGAGCTGCGGACCTACTACGACGAGGCGAACTACGCCAAGAAGCTTTACCAGGCCTAGCGGGCTAGGGTTCGGGTCGTGGCAAGCAAGACCCGGCAACCAGAACAACAGGCGCCGCCCGTGCAGCGGCTCCGGATCCGTTACGCCAAGCGCGGCCGGTTGCGGTTCACCAGCCATCGCGACTTCGGCCGTGCCTTCGAACGCGCACTGCGACGGGCCGGCATCCCGATGGCGTACTCGTCGGGGTTCTCCCCGCACCCGCGGATCTCCTATTCGACGGCCTCGCCGACCGGCGCGGCCAGCGAAGCGGAGTACCTGGAGATCGCCCTGGCCCAGGTGTGTGTACCCGAGTTGGTGAAGTCGGAGCTGGATCGCGCACTGCCACCGGGTCTGGACGTGCTCGGCGTCGTGGAATCCGACGGGTCGTCGCTCGCCGACCGGCTGACCGGATCGGCCTGGCGGATCGAGTTGCCAGGAGTCGCACCCGACGTGATCAGCGCGGCGGTCACGACGTTCCTGGCGGCCGATAGCGCTCCGGCCGAGCGGATGACCAAGAACGGTCTGCGCACCTTCGATGCCCGGGAGTCGGTGCTTCGTTTGGTCGCCGACGATCAGGGGATGGAGCTGGTCACCCGACACCTGACGCCGCTGGTCAGGCCGGATGACGTCCTCGGGGCGATGACCAGGCTGCTGCCGGCCTTCGCGCCGTCGCAGCCACTGATCACCCGGTTGCGCCAAGGTGAGGTCAATCACACCACAGGAGACATCGTCGAGCCCTTCTGAGTGTTTGCCGGGGCAATGGTCGGGCGGCTACCCACTCTGTGGGATACTGGGTCCAGACGAGGACATCACCAGTGAGAGGTAGTCCGCCGTCGATCTGCAGGACAGTCCCGAGCGGGGTGACAGCTCGCTGCCGGGACACGCGCGACCAGGACCGCGACGAGGGAACGCCGGCTGACGGCAGCTCGACCGCGGCAGGATCGCGTGGCTCGTTCTGCACCGGATAAGGCTTTGCGACCTCGTGTCGCGTACGACATTCGGCGCGTTTGTCACGCGCCGTGGAGGATCCTGGATGCTCGATTCAGAGCCCGAGAACAACACCGGCGCCGATTCGGCTGCCGCACAGACGCCACCCACCCGCCGCCGCGCAGCAAGCCGACCGGCCGGGCCGCCGCGGACGGTCGAGACCCCGACCAGCCCGGCCGAGGACGCCGCCGCTGAAACGACGGAGCCGGCGAAGAAGACGACCGCCAAAAAGGCTCCGGCCAAGAAGGCGGCTGCCAAGAAGAGCACCGCGAAAAAGGCGCCGGCCAAGAAGACCACCGCCAAGAAGACCGCGGCGAAGAAGACCGCGGCGAAGAAGACCACCACGAAGAAGGCGGCGGCCGCCACCATGACGGCCGAAGCCGAGCCGGCCGAGCAGCCGACCCTGGACTCGGTCGAACCGGTCGACGAGCCCGCCGCCAAGGCCCCGGCGAAGAAGACGCCGGCGAAGAAGACGGCGAAGAAGGCTGCCGCGAAGAAGACGACGACGCGCAAGAGGACGACGCGTAAGACGGCCGCGAGCGAGCAGGAGTCGGAGCCGGAGAGCGTCGAGACGGCTCCCGCGGAGCCCGTTGACACCCCCGTTGAGCCGGTTGGTCCCGGTGAGCCGGTTGGTCCCGGTGAGCCGGTTGGTCCCGGTGAGCCGGTTGGCCCCGGTGAGCCGGTTGCCCCCGTTGAGACCGCTGCCGAGCCGGTTGAAGCTGCCGCCGAGCCGGTTGAAGCTGCCGCCGAGCCGGTTGTGGAGCCCGCCGAGACCGACGCCGCGATCGAGGCGGCGATCCAGTCCGCCATGAACGCCGCTGCCCGCGCCGAGCAGGACTCCGGCGACGAGACCGATGACGCGCAGGACTCTGCGGAGTCCGACAACTCAGACGATTCGGACGATTCCGACGAATCGCCCGAGGGGCAGTCCGAGGGCGGCTCCCGGCGTCGCCGTCGGCGTCGTGGTGGCCGCCGACGCCGCCGCGGTCGGGATCGTGACGACGACTCCGAGTCCTCCGACAACGCCGACTCACAGCACTCCGACACCTCCGCCGACGACAAGCAGTCCGAAGCGACCAAGGACCAGGCCGACAACAAGAAGGCCGACGACAACAAGTCCGACGACAACAAGTCCGACGATGACGGCGACTCGGGTGAGGACGGGGGCCGTCGGCGTCGGCGGCGTCGGCGCCGTCGTCGTGGCGAGGACACCGGCGGTTCGGCTGACGATCCGAGCGATGTCGTCGTCCGGGTCCGGGAGCCGCGGAAGGCGTCCGACCAGGTCACCGGCATCGACGGCTCGACCCGGATGGAGGCCAAGCGGCAGCGTCGGCGGGAGGGCCGCGAGGCCGGCCGTCGTCGGGCACCGATCATCAGCGAGGCCGAGTTCCTGGCTCGCCGCGAGTCGGTCAACCGCAAGATGGTCATCCGGCAGCGCGACGATCTGGCCCAGATCGCGGTCCTCGAGGACGGCATCCTGGTCGAGCATTATGTCGACCGGGAGAGCGCCAACTCGCTGATCGGCAATGTCTACCTCGGCCGGGTGCAGAACGTGCTGCCCTCGATGGAAGCAGCGTTCATCGACATCGGCCGCGGACGCAACGCCGTGCTGTATGCCGGCGAGGTCGACTGGGACTCGTTCGGTGCGAACGGACCGGACCGCAAGGTCGAGAAGGTGCTGAAGTCCGGCCAGACCGTCCTGGTCCAGGTCACCAAGGACCCGGTCGGCGCCAAGGGTGCCCGGCTCACCAACCACGTCTCGATCCCGGGCCGCTACGTCGTGTACGCACCCGGCGGCCATCTGTCCGGAATCTCCCGCAAGCTGCCCGACACCGAGCGCAAGCGGCTGAAGGAGATCCTCGACGAAGCCGTCGGCGAGACGGCCAGCGTGATCGTCCGCACCGCTGCTGAGGGTGCGAGCGAGGAGGAGCTGACCCGCGACGTCAACCGGCTGAAGGCACAGTGGGAGGACATCGAGAAGAAGGTCAAGAGCGGTTCGGCACCGCAGCAGCTGTATGCCGAGCCCGACCTGACCCTCCGGATCGTCCGGGACCTCTTCACCGAGGACTTCGCCGAGCTGATCATCCAGGGCAACGGCTCCACCACCGACGCCTTCGACGCGATCGAGGGCTACGTCCAGCACGTCGCGCCGCACCTCGTCGACCGGATGAAGCGTTGGGACGCCGAGTCCGCCGGTGATCTGTTCGGCAGCTACCGGCTGGACGAGCAGATCGCCAAGGGGCTGGAGCGCAAGGTGTTCCTGCCGTCGGGTGGCTCGCTGATCATCGACCGCACCGAGGCGATGACCGTGATCGACGTCAACACCGGCAAGTTCACCGGCAGCGGCGGCAACCTCGAGGCCACCATCACCTCCAACAACCTGGAGGCGGCCGAGGAGATCGTCCGTCAGCTCCGGCTGCGGGACATCGGCGGCATCATCGTGATCGACTTCATCGACATGGTGCTGCCCAGCAACCGGGAGCTTCTGCTGCGGCGGTTGGTCGAGTGCCTCGGTCGTGACCGGACCAGACATCAGGTCGCGGAGGTGACCAGCCTCGGCCTGGTGCAGATGACCCGGAAGCGGATCGGCACCGGCCTGCTGGAGGCGTTCAGCACCGAGTGCCCGCATTGCCACGGTCGTGGGGTCGAACTGCACGAGATGCCGGTCGCCGACGCCAAGCTCTCCGACGGCGGCAGCCGCGACGAGCAGAACAGCGGCGGCGGTCGCAGCGGACGCGGTGGACGGCGCAACCGCGGTCGGCGCGGCGGCGGTCGGGACAACAATTCCGACAACGGCAATTCCGACAACGGCAACGGTGGCGACGACTCCAGCTCCAAGGAAGCGAACAGCGAGAAGGCACCCGTCAGCTGAACCGATGTGATGTCGCCCCAGCCGGTCGGCCGGCTGGGGCGATCATCGTTGTTGGCCCGGGTGTCGTGCGATGGGGCGGGCACGAGCAGGTCCGATTCGGCCAGACACTACCGTGGGGTCCATGAAGCCGCTGGTGGTTGCTGTCGTCGGAGCCGGTCCGTCCGGCATCTACGCCGCTGAGGCGTTGATCCAGCAGTCGGAGATCCCGATCAATGTCGCCGTCATCGACAAGTTGCCGGTGCCGTTCGGGCTGGTCCGATACGGCGTCGCGCCGGACCACCCGAGCATCCGGTCGATCCGCAACACCCTGGAACGAACGCTGGAGCGGGAGGACGTCCGCTTCTTCGGCAACGTCGCGATCGGTCGCGACCTGAGCGTCGAGGAACTGCGCGGCGCAACCGATGCGGTGATCTATGCCTATGGAGCCGCCAGTGACCGGCATCTCGGGGTGACCGGCGAGGAGCTGACCGGTAGTATCGCCGCCCCCGACCTGGTCGCCTGGTATTGCGGCAATCCCGACGTCCATCCCGAGACCAGCATCCATGATCAGCAGCAGCACAACCCGGTCGAGGAGTTGATCACCCGGACCCGGGAGGCGGTGGTCGTCGGCGCCGGCAATGTCGCCCTGGACGTGGTCCGGGTGCTGATCAAGAACAACGACGAGCTGGACGACACCGACATGGCCGACGAGGTACTGGCGGTGCTGGCCGACAAGTCGGTCACCGATGTGCACCTGCTGGCCCGTCGCGGACCGGCCTACACGGCGTTCACCACCAAGGAACTCCGTGAGCTCGGCAAACTGACCGATGTGGACCTCGTCCTGGAGCCGGCCGACTTCGAGCTCAACGAGGTGGACCGCGCGGTGGTCGCCGCCGACAAGGTCGCCGCACGCAACCTGGCGGCGATGGAGGACTGGCTGCAGCGTGAACCGTCCGGCGCCTCGCGGCGGATCCATCTGCACTTCTGGACCCGGCCGACCAAGATCAACAGTTCCGACGATCCGGCGGCTGTCGGTGCGGTCGAGATCGAACGGACCAGATTGAACGGCGAGGGCCGGCTGGAGTCGGCCGGGGACCTGCCGGCGATCGAGGCCCAGTTGGTGGTGCGCTCGGTCGGCTACCGCGGCACCGCCCTGGACGGCGTCCCGTACGACGAGGGCACCGGACGGGTGCCGCATGCGGCCGGCCACGTGCTCCGGGACGGCACCTTCTCACCCGACGAATACGTGACCGGCTGGATCAAGCGGGGGCCGACCGGCGTGATCGGCACCAACAAATCCGACGCAGTGGAGACAGTGCAGGCGCTGTTGCACGACGTCGCCGACGAGGCGCTGTCCGCCGGCCACAGCATCGACGAACTCACCGACCTGCTGGCTGCTCGCGGTGTGACGCCGCTGGGGATGGCCGACTGGCATCGGATCGACGCCGCCGAGGTGTCCCGCGGTCAGGGACACGGCCGGGACCGGACGACCATCGCTCATCGATCCGAGTTGCTGGCCGCCGCAGCCGACGATCAGTAGACCAGCAACGCGGTCCCGAAGGCCACGAAGGCGATCGTGTGCCCGGTCGCCCGCAGCACGTTGGCTCGATTCCAGCGACCCTCGAACGCGGCACGCTGCGAGGTCGAGGCCAGCGCATTGTTCAGCGGGATGTTCACCGCGAACGTGATGATCAGCGAGGCTGCGTAGACGGCGACCGCCGTGATCGTCCAGGGCAGCGCCGCCGATCCGCCGACCGCGACCACGATCACCGCCAACACACCGAAGATCGCAGCACCGCCGAAACACAGGGCGAACCAGCCGTTCAGGATGACGACGTTGATCTGGTTCATCACCTCGGCGAAGGTGCGGTCGTCGGTCCGCCGTAGCGCCGGCATCACCGCGTAACCGAAGGCCCAGAACAGTCCGGCGGTCAGTCCCGATGTCACCGTCGCCAGCAGCAGGATGATCATGGTCGCGATGATCATGATCGCTGCTGCCAGCCGTCGGCGGCCGCGGTGCGCTCGGCAAAGTCGGCGAAGTCGGCCGGCTCCCGACCGAGGGCCCGCTGGACGCCGTCCGCGACCTCGGAATTGCGACCGTCCAGCACCGTACGGAACAGGTAGCCGAGCAGATCCACCACCTCGGTGGGCACCTGCTGGTCCCGGAGTGCCGCCAGATAGGCGTCGACGGCGACCGTGCTGAAGGTGATCTCCCGGCCCGTCGCACGAGAGATCTCCTTGACCGCATCGGCAAAGCTGATCGACCGTGGGCCGGTCAGTTCGTAGACCTGACCGGCATGCCGTCCGTCCAGCAGGGCAGCCGTGGCGACATCGGCGATGTCCTCGGCGTCGATGAACGGGTCCGGCACGTCGCCGACCGGAAGCACCAGCTCACCGTCCAGGATTCCGTCGATCATGTAGTCCTCGCTGAAGTTCTGATCGAACCAGCTGCAGCGCAGCACCGTTGTCTGCAGGCCGGTCTGCTGGACGATCCGCTCGCAGGCTTCGGCCTCGTTCTCGCCGCGACCGGACAGCAGGACGATCCGCCGGACGCCGGCCGCGACGGCCAGGTCGCAGAAGTCGCCGATGACCCGCTCGGCGCCCGGCACCGCCAGATCGGGCTGATAGCTGAGGTAGACCGCGTCGACACCCGCGAGTGCCGCGGCCCAGGTGCCGGCATCGGTCCAGTCGAAGGGGACGGGCGCCGACCGGGAGCCGATCCGGACGGTCACGTCGTTGCGGCGATCGAGGCGGTCGGCGATCCGGCGGCCGGTCTTGCCGGTGCCGCCGAGGACGAGAACAGTTGTCGTGGTCATGGCTCAAACCCAACCGCGGCGGCGATCGCCGCACCATGGTCGGACCGCTCACGGTGATGTCCGAAACGCTCGGCCCGACGGCGCCGGACGACGTACGCTGCTGTGCCATGGACGCGCTGAGCAGTCTGTTGGCCGGTCCGCAGGCGCGGGAAGCCCACCTGTTGCGGATGCAGATGACACCCCCGTGGGCGTTGCGGATCGAGGATCGTGCTCCGTTGGCCGTGCTGGTGATGGTCGAGGGGACTGCGACGATCACGCCCGACGGGGCCGACGAGCCGGTGTTCCTGGAGCAGGGCGACGCCGTCGTCGCGCTCGGCGCCACGCCGTATCTGGCCGCTGATCGCCCGGGCCGAGCACCGCAGGTGTTGATCTTGCCCGGTGACCGCTGCGTCGACCTCAGCGGTGCCGATGTCAGTGAGCGGATGAGCCTCGGAGTCCGCAGCTGGGGGAACAGTGCCGACCCCGAGTCCGTCATGTTGATCGGCACCTATCAGCGTCCCGAGGCCGTCAGCCGCAGACTGCTGGAATCCCTGCCAGGGTTGCTGGTGCTGCCGGCCGCCGACCAACCCGAGGCCTTCGTCGACGTGCTGTCGGCAGAGATGATCAAGGATGAGCCAGGACAGACCGCGGTGCTGGACCGACTGCTGGATCTGCTGCTGATCGCGGTGCTGCGCAACTGGTTCACCCGGCACACCGAGAGCGCGCCGGGATGGTATCGGGCGTCGGCCGATCCTCAGATCGGTCGGGTGCTCGGGCTGATCCATGATCATCCGGATCGGCCGTGGACGGTCAGCGTGCTGGCGGCCGAGGTCGGTGTGTCGCGCGCGGCGCTGGCCCGTCGCTTCGGCTCGATGGTGGGAGAGTCGCCGATGAGCTACCTGACGGGCTGGCGTCTCGCGTTGGCCGCGGATCTGTTGCGCGAACCGGACCTCACCCTGGAGACGATCGCTCGCCGGGTCGGCTACGGCAGCGCCTTCGCGTTGAGCACCGCCTTCAAACGTGAGCACGGCGTGAGCCCGCGGGACTACCGGGCGAACGCCGCTTGAGGAGAAACGCCTAGCGTCGGTCCGGCATCGGAGGGTCGGGAGCCAGGGTGCCGTCCGGTGCGATGTGTTCGAAGATCTGCTCGACCATGGTGATCACGTGCGGGTCGTCGACGGTGTAGATCTGCCGGCGCCCGTCCCGGCGGGCACTGATCACCCCGGACAACCGCAACTTGGACAGGTGCTGACTCGCGGTGGCGATCGAGACACCGACCCGCTCGGACAGCGTGCCGACGTCGTACTCGCCCTCCGAGGCCAGCGCCACCAGATGCAGCCGCACGGGCGCCGCCAATAGCGCGAAGGTGCGGGCCGCCGTTTCGAGCTGCGGGCCGGTCGGGTCGGGGATCACTGGGTCATCTTCCCTCTGATCCGGACTCGCTGCGGCGAGATTTCGCCGTGTCCGCCCGTTTCGTCACTTCTTCATTTGCGTAAGTATCAAAATGAAGGCAGGATGGGCCTCGTGCTTCGAGCTCTACGCCCCGTGCTGATCTGCCTGGCCGTCGCTGCGCCGGCGGTCGTGCTTCGGCTGCTCGGCGTCGAGTTGCCGGCACCGGTTGCGCTGCTGGTCTTCGGTGCTGCGGTGGTCGCAGCCTCGTTCATGCTGGCCTGGGCCGCCGAGGCTGCCGAGCACGACATCTCCGGTGGACTGGCGATCGCGATCCTGGCGGTGATCGTGGTGCTGCCGGAGTACGCGGTCGACCTCTATTTCGCCTACACCGCGGGCAGCAACCCCGAGCACGTCGCTTATGCGGCTGCCAACATGACCGGCTCCAACCGGTTGCTGCTCGGCGTCGGTTGGGCGGTGGTGGTGATCGTCGCGCTCGCCGTGGCCGGCAAGCGTTCCGGCCGCCCGGTCAAGGCCGTGGTGCTGGACACCGGGTACCGACTCGAGCTCGGCTTCCTGGCGATCGCCTCGATCCTGTCGTTCCTCATCCCGATCAGCGGCCGGATCCACCTGGTCCTCGGGATCGCGCTGCTCGGCCTGTTCGTGTTCTATCTCGTGCGCGCCGCGCAGGGGGAGTCCGACGACGAGCTGGACCTGGTCGGCCCCGCCGCCCGGATCGGCGACCTGCCCACGGCGCAGCGCCGTGGCCTGGTGATCGGACTCTTCGTGGTGGCCGCCGGGCTGATCCTGTTCTGCGCCGAACCGTTCGCCAACGCGCTGGTGGACAGCGGCACCGTGCTCGGCATCGACCAGTTCCTGCTGGTGCAGTGGCTGGCGCCGCTGGCCTCGGAGGCTCCCGAGCTGATCGTCGCAGTGATCTTCGCCGTCCGCGGCAAGGCTGCTCCCGCGATCGGCATGCTGATCTCGGCCAAGGTCAACCAATGGACGCTGCTGGTCGGCAGCCTGCCGGTGGCCTATCTCGCCGGCGGCGGCTCGGTCGCGCTGCCGATGGACGGACGTCAGGTGGAGGAGTTCGTCCTCACCGCCGCGCAGACGCTGCTCGGCATCGCGGCCCTGCTGAGTCTGCGGTTCTCCCGGGTGCTGGCGTGGACGCTGTTCGGCCTGTTCGTCGTGCAATTCCTGATCCCTGGCACCGAGGGCCGGCTGATCCTCTCCGCGGTCTACGGTGTGCTGGCGATCGGTGCGATGATCATGCATCGCCGGCAGCTGATCCCGACGTTGCTCGCTCCCTTCCGGCGGGAAGCCGCGATCGTGGCCCACGAGCCGGAACCGGTCCGGGATCGGGCATCGGTGGGCTGATCGGCAGCTTCAGTTCGCTGTCAGGTCCTGCCGCCACAGCTCCAGGTCCTGCAGGACGGCCTGTGCGACCGGTAGTTCGCCGACTGCGGCAACGGCATGCTTGCGGGCCCCGTCGTCGTCCAGATCCCGGATCCAGCGGCCGGCGGACCAGGCAGGCTGGCGCGCGACCGCCAGCGGCAACGCCAACCGCTCGGCCCGCGACAAGGGTTCGGTCGTTGCCGCGTCGTAGCGGTCCAGAAGTTCGCGGACCATCCGGCGGTCGCCGGCGTCCGGTAGGCCGCGTCCCGGCTCCAGCAGGAAGAACCAGATCGTCAACGCAAGATCATCGATCCGCCACCGTTCGGCCATGAAGTCGACGTCGATCACCGCGGCGAGTTGATCATCGGCAAACAACACGTTGTTGTCCCAGAAGTCGCCGTGCACGAGCTGTCGACGTTGAACGTCGGCCAGTTCGGACTCCAGCGCAGTGACCGTGTCGACATGTCGGACGACGGCGTCGGGATAGTCCCCGAGCATCGGGTCCTGCCAGGATCTCATCCGCTCGGCGCCCGCGCGGGTCAGCGCCGCCGCGTCGGCCGAGGACAGATGGTTGGCGTACGCGACGGTGTCGGCCGCCGCGGGCAGGTCGGCCGTGCGAAGTGAGTCATGGACACGCGCGAGGGCGCCGAAGCCGACGCGCAGCAGGTCGGGGGTGTTCATCCGGCGGTTCCAGGTGACAAACGGTTCGAGCTCGACCAGCCGGCCGTTGTCCACGGTGATCATTGTGTCGCCGGTCGGATCCGGTAGTGGTGTCACGGTCGGAATGCCGGCCGCCGCGATCGCCCGGCGGGCGCCCTGCAACGCGGCCAGTCGCTCCGGTGTCGTCCAGTCCCGATGGATCCGCGCGACCCGCGCCGTCTCACCGAACTCGAGCAGCACGTTGGTGGTGAAGCTGCCGCCGAGATCCCGCCACCGGTCGGGACGACCGAGACCGTACCGGTGGCCGATCTCCACGGCAAGCTCCGCCGTCGGCAGACATCTCTCGTACGGGTCGTCGTCGATCACGGTGCCGAGGGTAGGCGCCGGCAGCCGGCAGGCCAATCCGATTTCGGTGTACCGGTTCAGCGCGGCGCGCGGACGAGCCGGTCGATCAATTGTTCCAGCGTGGCTTGCGGATCGGAGGTCAGGCCGACGTGCACCGGCGAGGGTTGTACGACCGTGCTGCGTGGAGCGGTCAGCATGCCGAAGCGGGTGACCAGCCCGGAGTTCTCCCGATTGCTGCCGGTGCTCTGCTCGCACGCAGCGAGGACGGCGTCGACGGCTCGTTCGATGGTGGCGATGTCGGCTCCATGATCAAGAGCGCGGATCCGGTCCGGGTCGATCGCCGCGGCCGCACGGAGGAAGTCCAGCTGCTGGCAGTAGATGATCACTCCGACGTTGACGAACTCACCACGTTCCACTCGAGGAACGGCACGCAGGATCGCGTAGCTGTAGGGATACAGGCTCACGGCAACCACTCCGTCGCGCTGTCCAGCCGGGCCAGCAGATAATCGCGGTAGGCGACCCGGGCCGCGTCGGCGTCGGCAGGAGCATTCGGATCGGGGCGGTCGGCGTCGGGGGAGAGCCAGGCGTCCGGGACCAGAGCGGTGATCGTGTCCAGCAGTTCACCGGTGATCACGGAACTGAGTTGATCATGGACGCTGCGCGGATCGCCGACGGCTGCCAACACGTGGTCGTCGTAGCGGTAGGCCGAACGAGCGAAGCGCTGCGGGTCACCCCAGGCGTGATGGAAACGCAGGCAGGCGCCGTGATCGATCGCCCACAGATCCCGATGCCACAGCAGCAGGTTGGTGTTCCGTGCGCTGCGGTCGACGTTGGCCACCAGGGCGTCCAGCCAGACGATCCGGGATGCTTCCTCGGCCGGCACACTGATGCTGGCGTCGAAGCCGATGGAGCCGGGTAGATAGTCCACGGCGAGGTTGACCCCCGCGCTGGCCAGCACCAGCTCCTGCACCTCGAAATCGGGCTCGGATCGGCCGAGTTCGCCGGCGACCTCGATCAGGGCGAGGTCCGGCGTCCGGATCCCCACCGCACGGGCCAGCTCCCCGACGATGATCTCGGCCACCAACGCCTTGGCGCCCTGGCCGGCGCCGGTGAACTTGACGACGTAGGTGCCGAGGTCGTCGGCCTCCATGATCGCCGGCAACGATCCACCCTCACGCAACGGCGTCAGGTAGGTGATCGCGCGGACCGACGGCAGCAGCGACTGCACGGCAGGCACGGACGGTGAGCTCACGGCCTCAGCCTACGATGATCTTGAATCGACACAGGAGTTGACCCGTGAGCAACCAGCCCTACGCCCCGAGTTCCCGTGCCTCCGGCAGCCGAGCCCGCAAGCATGATCGCCCCAATGTGATGCTGATCTGTGTTGATCAGATGCGTGGCGACGCGATGTCCGGCGCCGGGCACCCGATCGTCAAGACCCCACATCTGGATGAGATCGCCGGTCAGGGGACACGGTTCGCCCGGGCCTACTCGGCGACGCCGACCTGCGTCCCCGCGCGGGTGGCGCTGTTCACCGGCCAGTCCCCGGAACGGCACGGTCGCACCGGCTACCGGGACGGCATCCCGTTCTCCGAGGCCCATCCGGTGACCTTGCAGGGCGTGCTGCGGGACAACGGCTACCAGACGCAGGCCATCGGCAAGATGCACGTCTTTCCCGAACGCTCCCGCTGCGGCTTCGACGACGTCCGGCTGCACGACGGCTTCCTGCACTTCGGCCGCCGGGCCGGCGGCCGCCACCTGGAGGCGAACGACGACTATCTGACCTGGCTGCGCCGGCAGCCCGGGATGGACGCCCACGCCGACTACTTCGACGACGGCGTCGGCTGCAACTCGATGGTCTCCATCCCGTGGACCCGCGACGAATACCTGCATCCGACCAACTGGGTGGTGCACGAAACCCTGGACTGGCTGCAACGCCGGGACCCCACCGTGCCGTTCTTCTCCTACGTGTCGTTCCATCGGCCGCACGCGCCGTTCAACCCGCCGCCGTGGGCCTTCGACCAGTACGTTCACGGTCCGCGGGTGGAGCCGCCGCGCGGCGACTGGATCGACGACTTCGCCGACTTCCGCCGGGACAACTATCACCAGACCGTGATGGGCCGGCTCGATCCCGAGTCCCATCACCGGACCACCAGCGGCTACTACGGATTGATCAGCCACATCGACCTGCAGATCAACCGGCTGATCGAAGGTTTGGCCGATCATGAACTTCTGGACGACACGATGATCATCTTCGTCTCCGATCATGGCGACATGATGGGTGATCACGACATGTACCGGAAGTCGGTGGGCTACGAAGGCAGTGCACACGTGCCGATGATCATCCGGCCGGCGCCACGCTTCAGCCCCGATGCGCCGAAGGGCCAGGTGATCACCGAAGTCACCGAGCTGCGCGACATCATGCCGACCGTGCTGGAGGCGGCCGCCGTGTCCGTCCCGGACGCCGTCGACGGGGCAAGTCTGTTGCCGTACGTCTCGGGCCGTCGCCCGGCCGACTGGCGCCGTGAGATCCACGGCGAACACACGCATTTTGCGCAGTCGCTGCAGTGGGTGACCGACGGCAAGCGGAAATACCTGTGGGCCTCGGAGAAGGGGATCGAGCAGTTCTTCGATCTCCAGGCCGATCCGCGGGAGCTGCACAACCTGATCGACGATCCGTCCCGGGCGGCGGAGATCGCCGACTGGCGCGGTCGGCTGATCGATTATCTCGACGGACGCGAGGAAGGCTTCGTTCGCGACGGCGAACTGGTTGTCGGCCGACCGGTGCAGACCGAACGGTCCGACATCACAGCGCTGATCGGTGGGTGACCAACCGGCGACGTCGGGCCTTGCCAGAGCGCTTTACAACGTGAGAAGGTCTCTCTGCGCGTACCCCTCTCGATGCCTTCACAGGAGAAGACATGACGCATGTACCCCCGTCCCGTCCGGCCCACCCGATCAGCCGAAGGGCGGTGCTGGGAGTCACCGGTGGCGCGCTGGCGTTCACCGCACTCGGCGGCTCGGTGCACGCAGCCGCCGCAGCCGGCTATCAGAATCCGGTCGAGCCGACCAACCATCCCGACCCGGCGGTGCTGTACGCCGACGGCGCGTTCTACCTCTACTCGACTGCCGGCAGCATGGGCGCGATGCCGGTGCTGACCTCACCAGACCTGATCAACTGGACCGAGGTCGGCAACGGGATGCCGGTGATCGCCTCCTGGTCGGTGCCGGGGCGGCACTGGGCGCCCGAGGTGATCGAGGTGAACGGCGGCTATCACTCCTACTACACCGCCCGTCGCGGAGATCTTGATCAACAGGCGGTGTCGGTGTCGGTCGCCGACTCGCCGAGCGGGCCGTTCGTCGACGAGCGGACCGAGCCGCTGGTCGCACAGACCGATGAGGGCGGCAGCATCGATGCCTCGCCGTTCCGCGACGCCGACGGATCGCTGTGGCTGCTGTGGAAGAACGACGGCAACGCCAAAGGGCTGCCGTCCTACATCTACCTGCAACGGCTGACCGACGACGGTCTGCAGTTGCAGGGTGAGCCGCAGCGGATCATCGGGATGGACCGGCCGTACGAGAAGTACACCATCGAGGGCGCGTCGGTGGTGATCGTCGACGGCGTCTACTACTGCCTCTACTCGACCGGCGAATACTGGAACGAGAGCTACGGCGTCTGCTGGGCGTCGGCACCGAGCATCACCGGTCCATGGACCAAGGGCGGCGACGGGCCGATCCTCATCGCCAACGACGTCGCCTCCGGTCCCGGACACGGGATGCCGATCAAGGTCGGTCCGCACTGGTGGTACGTCTACCACGCCTGGCAGCCCAGCGGTGAGCCGTCCGGCCGGCTGGTCTGGCTGTCCCGGCTGAAGTTCACCGACGACGGCCCGGTGATCGACGGGCCGACGGTGCAGAACCCGCTCACACCCAAAGCGCGGTAAGGCCCAAAGCGCGGTCAGGCCCAAAGCGCGGGAAGGCCCAAAGCGCGGTCAGGCTCAGCCCGCCAGATGGCCCCAGGCCGGCGACAGTGCCGCCCAGGTCCCGGTCGCGACCGCACGACCGTCGACCAGGACGACCACCCGGTCGGCCTGGGCCAACGCCGCCCGCTTCGAGGTGGCCCCGATGACGGTGGCGTGCCGCTGCCGCAACGCGGTCCACAACTCGATCTCGGTGCTGGCGTCGAGCGCACTGGACACGTCGTCGGCGAGCAGCAACTCCGCGTCGGTGGCCAACGCCCGGGCCAGCGCGACCCGCTGCACCTGGCCACCGGACAGCCGGACACCGCGGTGCCCGACGAGGGCGTCCCGGCCGCCGGCGTCGGCGACGTCGGAGCTCAGCCGGGCATCAGCGACCGGAGCATCGAAGGCTCGCTCGTGGCCGAGCCGGACGTTGTCGGCAAAGGTGCCGGACAGCACCCGCGGGACCTGGGCGACGTAGCCGACCTGACCCGGCCGGAGGAAGATCTGGGCATCCTCGACCGGTCGACCGTTCCAGCGGATCTGGCCGCGATGCTCGATCAGCCCGGCCAGCGCCGACAGCAGGCTCGACTTGCCGGATCCGACCTGCCCGACCAGCAGCACCAACTCGCCGGACCGGACCGTCAGGTCGACACCGGTGACGCCGATCGTCCCGTCGTCGTGGATCGCGGCGAAGTCGGTCAGCGAGATCTCGTCCAGCCGCACCCGCTCGGTCGCGACCGGCTGCGGTGCCGTCCCGGCGACCAGATCGACGCCGGGCGGCAGATCCATCAGGTCACCGCCGCCGGCGAACCGGCTGGTCTCCCGCTGCCAGGCCCTGGTCCCGGGTGCCTCGGTGACCACCGAGCCCGCGACCCGACCGAACCAGTCGAACCCGTTGACCGCGTTGGCCACCAGCAGCGCGGTCGCCAGTCCCCAGACGTCGCCCATGTAGGCCGCCCAGGCGGCGACCACGCCGACCTGCACCATGACGACCGGCACGCCGTCCAGGAACGCCTGGACCCGGTGCTCCTGCACCGCGGCCTCGACCCGACCGCCGTCCACCCGCCGGAGGTGATCGTGCACCTGCGGGGTCGCCGCGGCGAGCTTGACCGTCCGAGCCGATTCCAGGGCCGACACCAGGGCCCGGCCGAACCGCGCCCGCGCCGCCGAAGCGGCCGCTGCGGACCGGCCCGCGATCGGCCGACCGAGGGTCGAGGCCAGCGCGGAGGCCACCATCACCGCCAGCAGCACCGCGCCGGCCAGCAGCGTGCCGCCCAGCAGGGCGGTGACGACGGCGATCACCAGACCGTTGATGAAGTCGACCCAGCGGTCGCCGTAGCGGGCGTACCGGTCGGCGTCCATCGAACGAGCGACCACCTCACCGGGCGGAGTCCGGGGCAGCCGGCGCTGCCTGGTCTGGCCGTACAGCACCGCCATCCGGGCCCGCAGCATCACCTCGATCCACCAGCGCGGATACAGCCAGACCGCGACCGCCAGCATCACCGGAGCCGCCAGCAGGCTGCCGACCAGCGCGATCACCAGCCACAACGGGCTGCCGGTGTGCTCCAGGGACTCCACGATCCGGCCCCAGATCAGACCGGTGACCGCACCCTGGGCACCGGTCATCGCGGCCAGCAGGAACAGCACCGCGCCCAGGACGCCCCACTCCGGCCGGATCAGCAACGCGTGCGCGATGCCGCGAGCCAGGCTCGGACCGGTGCCGACCTCGGCCAGCGCGGGCGGCGGGCCCGTACGGCGTCGGCCACCGACTCCGGCCCCGACCTGATCCAGCGTCGCGTGATCCAACGTCGCATGATCCGCCGGCGGCGCCTCCTCCGCCGGCTGCTCGTCGATGGTGCCGGCCTCGCGGCTCGCCTGCAGCAGGTCGCGGAACGGTCCGGGCACACTCGCCAACTCCGCCCGCGCACCCTGCTGGATCACCCGGCCGTGATCAAGCACCGCCACCAGCGGAGCGCGATTGATCGTCGACAACCGGTGCGCGATCAGTACCCCGGTCCGGCCGGACAGCAACCGGTCGGAGGCGGCGACGACAAGCCGTTCGGTGAGCGGATCCATCCGCGCCGTGGCCTCGTCCAGGATCACCACCCGGACGTTGCGGACCAGCAGTCGGGCGAAGGCGACCAGTTGCTCCTCACCGGCCGACAGCGACGTGCCACCGGGGCCGAGCAGGGTGTCGATGCCGTCCGGCAGTCCGGCGACCCAGGTGGTCAGACCGAGTTCGACGACGGCGTCGTCGATCACCGACCGGGGGAGTTCGTCGTCGAACAGGGCGATGTTGTCGGCCAGCGTCCCGGCCAGGATCTCCGTCTTCTGGGTGACCACGCCGACAGCGCCGCGCAGCCGTTGCAGATCGAGGTCACCGACGTCGCGGCCGCCGAGGAACACCGTGCCCGGCGGCGGCTCGACCGCGCGCGAGATCAGCGCGGCCAACGTCGACTTGCCCGATCCGGTGCGTCCGACCAGCGCGATCGTCTGACCGGCCGGAACCCGCAGATCGACCTGCTGCAAGGCAAAGCTGCCCTCTGCGTAGGAGAAGTCGAGGTCACGGATCTCCAGCCCGATCGCGTCGTCAGGCAGGTCGAGACCACCCTCCGGCTCCGGTTCGGCGGACAGCATCTGACGCAGCCGGATGACGGCGCCGAGACCGGCCTGCAGGTCGGGCAGGTGATTGGCCAGCATCGCGATCTGGCCGACGAAGGTCGAGGTGACCAGGAACAGCGTCACCAGCCGGGCGACCGAGATGTCGCCACTGGCGGCCAACGCCACACCGACGATCCCGATCGCGGCCAGCAAGGAATGCAGCAGCAGCCCGGCACGTCGGCCGAGCCGGCTCTCGATGTCGACGACAGCACCGAACTTCTGGTGCACTGTCGCGGAGAGTTGGGCCACTCGGGCGATCACGTGCGCCTGCCCCAGGCTGGTCCGCAGGTCGTCGCGGCCGGCGATGCCCTCCTCGAGCACCGCGGCGTGATCGGTCCAGGCCATCTCCTCCACGACCTTGCGCCGGGCGATCTCGCCCAACAGCTTGCGGATCGCCAGCCAGGTCACCGCCGCCAGGATCGGGAACAGGATGAATGACGGCCACCAGGTGACGCCGGCGACGATCCACATCGGGATCGTCCCGAAGATGCTGCGGAACAGCATCCACAGCTGCCAGCGCAGCAGGTTGCCGACCTCGTGGGAATCGTCGTCGACCCGGTCCAGGATCTCCCCGACGGCCTGCTCGTTGAGCACGGCCAGCGGCTGCCGCAGCGCGGCTCGCAGCACGTCACCGCGGAGCTTGCCCTCGGCCCGGTCGGCGACGCCGACCCAGGCGATCTTGCCGGCCGAATCGATCACCGCGGCACCGACGACGCAGATCGCCAGCAGGCCGATCAGCGCCCAGCTCGGACGCTCGGCCAACCGGCCCGCGACGACGGTGCCCAGGGTGGCGGCGACCGCCGCGACGGCGGCGGCGGTCAGCGCGACCACCGAGACCGGCCCGCGCAGGCGCCGCCAATCCACCCGACGGCTCGGATCATCCGGCGGGCGTGGCATCGTTGCTCCCGGAGCAGGGGAGCGGGGAGCAAGCGTCTCGGTCATCACCGTTGAGATTAGGCGTTGCCGCTGACAGGATCCTCCGGTTTTCCCATCCCTCGTCCGGCGGTCCGATCGGCCTCGGTTTGACCCCTTGGCGGCCGCCGCGTAATCTTGACCCTCGGTGTGCTCACGTTCATAGCTGCGCACCGATTCCCGCGGTGACGTCAGTGTTTGTCACCCGAGCCCGAGAACAGCGAAGAGAGTAGGTCAGGCGTGTACGCGATCGTGCGGAGTGGTGGCCGCCAGCACAAGGTCGCCGTCGGTGATGTCATCGAGATCGACAAGATCGACGACGAGGCGGGCGCGAGCGTTGCGCTGAAGCCGCTGCTGCTTGTCGACGGCGAGACCGTCACCAGCGACAAGACCAAGCTCGATGCTGCATCGGTGACGGCCGAGGTCGTCGGCGGCACCAAGGGCCCGAAGATCAAGATCATCAAGTTCAAGAACAAGACCGGATACCGCAAGCGCCAGGGGCATCGTCAGAAGTACACCCAGGTCAAGGTCACCGGGATCGAGAGCTGAGGTAGGCGAGATGGCACACAAGAAGGGCGCGTCCTCGACCCGTAACGGTCGTGACTCCAATTCCCAGCGGCTCGGTGTGAAGCGGTTCGGCGGCCAGCAGGTCAACGCCGGCGAGATCATCATCCGCCAGCGCGGCACCCACTTCCACCCGGGCGACGGCGTCGGCCGCGGTGGCGACGACACCCTGTTCGCTCTGGTCCCGGGCGCGGTGCAGTTCGGCACCAAGCGCGGTCGCCGAGTGATCAACATCGTCGCCGACCAGCCAGCCGAGGCCGTGGCCGCGGCTGAATGAGCTGGTAGTTCCAGCAAGATTTTTCGCAGGGGTGGCCCGGACTTCGTGTCGGGGCCACCCCTGTTTCTTGTATCCGAGTAGTTCACGATCTGATCAGAGAGACGGTGCGGAATGGCGATTCCCAGTTTCGTCGACACCGTCACCCTGCAGGTGGCCGGCGGCAAGGGCGGCAACGGGTGCGCCTCGGTGCACCGGGAGAAGTTCAAGCCGCTGGGCGGCCCGGACGGCGGCAACGGCGGCCACGGCGGTTCGGTGGTGCTGGAGGTCGATCCCGGTCTGACGACGTTGGTGGAGTATCACCGGCAGTCCCGTCGGGTCGCCACCAATGGCCAGCCGGGCAAGGGTGATCACCAGAACGGCGCCGTCGGCGAGGACATCGTGCTGACGGTCCCGGAGGGCACCACGGTCACCGACGCCGGAAGCGGCGAGGTGCTGGCCGACCTGACCGGGGCCGGCAGCCGATTGGTGATCGCCGAGGGCGGGCGCGGCGGTCTGGGCAATGCGGCGTTGGCTTCCGCGGCGCGGAAGGCGCCCGGCTTCGCCCTGCTCGGCGAGGAGGGTGAGGCCCGCACCGTCCGGCTGGAGTTGAAGGTCGTCGCCGACATCGGCCTGGTCGGATTTCCCAGCGCCGGCAAGTCGTCCCTGATTGCGGCGATCTCCAGGGCCCGG